>JBBSNC010000300.1:0-1879 GCA_038232855.1 Actinomycetales bacterium | reverse complement strand
CCGATCCTCAGCGCCTTCCGGTGGGTGGCACCGATGGGACACCGATAGTCGCAACCCCCGGGCTCCGCGTGGTCGTTCTACTAGTCGTAGCCCCGGCAAGATCGTAAATCTGATCCCACACCTCGCCGCCTGTGGGACCGAGCCGGACGTCCCAGCGAGAGATTCGACCCGTGTCCACTTACTGGCCAGAAACACTCGGTACCAGTCGGCAACCGTCGGATAGCCTGAGGTTCAGAAGCGAGGGCGAATCCCTCACCGCACCGAGGTATTCGGTAGTTTTCGGGTCTTGTCAGTAGTAGTCGCGATGCCCCTGGTGGCGTCCGGAGGTCGCAGGTTCAAATCCTGCCCCTGCTACTCACGAAGTAGCAGTCGAGAAGTGGTTCCCAGAAGCCAGGGACCCACCTCTCGATCTTTGCCCGGTCTCTCTGTCAGCACGATGGTCGTGTCTGATCGTCGTCGGAAACGAGTCGGCGGTCTCGAAGTTGGCTCGCATGTGCTCCACCCCGTAGGCGACGATGCGCTCGAGCACGTCAAGGTCAACATCAGCGAGTTTGTTGATGGAGAGGCAACCGGCGCCAATCTTGTGTTTGCCGAGTTTGGCCAACTCCTCGCTCAGGTCCTGATATCCCGGCATGGCATAGACAGTCGTATTGGCCTTCGTGGGGGAGAAGCCGGTAAGGAGGAAGTTGCCTTCACGGCCCGTGTCATAGCGGTAGCGGTAACTGCCGAAGCTAACGATCGAAGCCCCCATATGGTGGGTTGGCTAGGCGCTGACTTGCGAGTGAAAGCAAAGTGCCCACAGCCGTTCCGCCGTGCGACAGGCCCCCGGATGCCGCTGACTGGGTTGGTCCGTAGGCTTGCGGACATGACTTCCTCGCTGTCCCGGCGTCCCCGCGTCATTATTGTCGGCTCGGGCTTTGGAGGGCTATTTGCAGCCCAAGCGCTGGCATCGGCTCCGGTCGACATCACCATGATCGCCAAAACCAGCCACCATCTGTTCCAGCCGCTGCTCTATCAGGTCGCGACCGGCATCCTCTCCACGGGTGAGATTGCGCCGGCCACCCGCGAGATCCTGGCGCAGCAAGCCAATGCCGAGGTCGTGCTGGGCAACGTCAGCACCATTGATGTCGCCACCCGCAGCCTGCGGGTGAACACGTTGGGGATCGAGCATACCTATGGCTATGACTACCTGATCGTGGCTGCAGGCTCGCACACGTCCTACTTCGGCAACGACCATTTCGCCGCCAACGCTCCCGGGATGAAGGGCATCGATGACGCCCTCGAACTGCGCGGCCGCATCTTCGGCGCCTATGAGCTCGCTGAGATCTCAGCTGCCCGCGGCGAGGCCGAGGACGTTGAGCGCCTCATGACCTTCGTGGTTGTGGGGGCGGGACCGACCGGGGTGGAGATGGCCGGCCAGCTCGTGGAACTGGCACAGCGCACACTGGAGCACGAATTCCGACACATCCACCCGGCGCACTCGCGGATTATTCTGCTCGACGGCTCCGATGCAGTGCTGGGCTCATTCCACCCCACGCTGCAAGAAAAAGTGAAGGCAGAGTTGGAATCGATGGGCGTCGACGTGCGCCTGGGAGCGATGGTCGTGGATGTCGACGAACTGGGGTTGAGTTACAAGGATCGCCAAGGCCAAGAGCACCGGATCGACGCTGTGACCAAGGTGTGGGCTGCCGGGGTCACAGCCAGTCCATTGGCGAAGATCCTGGCTGATCAAGTCGGGCTGAGCGTTGATAGCGGCGGCCGGATCCCGGTCAATGCAGATCTCACGCTGCCCACTCACCCCGAGGTCTTCGTAGTGGGGGACATGATCGCCCTCAACGATCTACCAGGTGTCGCCCAAACCGCGATTCAGACCGCTCGG
>JBBSNC010000299.1:0-1928 GCA_038232855.1 Actinomycetales bacterium | reverse complement strand
GCAGTTCAAGCCGTGGGCCAGGGGGTATGCCGAGACTCACCCTGAGCCGACGGCGACCCTGGATCAGGTGGTCACGCACATCGAGCACCTCCGGCAGGTCTCCGGGATAGACCACATCGGTATCGGCGGCGACTACGACGGGGTGCCGGCGTTGCCCTCAGGCTTGGAGGATGTCTCCCGCTATCCATACCTCTTTGCTGCTCTGGCAGAGCGCGGCTTCAGCGACCCCGACTTGCGCAAGATCGCTGGCGGCAATGTGCTGCGAGTGCTGCGTGCCGCCGAGGATGCAGCAACCGTTATGCCCGCGCAAATCGATCGTTAGCCCCCGGGAATCGCAGAGTTTCTAGCCGCCAGCGACAAACGGGTCGCTGTCCTCGACGCGGACCGGTAGCCCGTCGAGCGATTCCGGCAGGGCCTCAGCCGGCATACGGTCAGCGAAGACGACCACGCAGGTCTCGCCCGCCTCGTTCTCCCCGATGCCCACACCGCGCACCTCGTCGTGCTCGTCCATAAAGGCCACCGCTTCGAGCAGAGATGGCCCAGCAGCCTGCTCTGGCTGCGGCTCCGACTCGAGGTTCAGCTCATCCATATTCACCAACCGAACGTAGCAGCATGCACCCGGCCTGACGGCTCTCGGAATTGCGACAGTTGACTAGGCACACGTCCCTCGTTCTGGTTGTCGCAATGACGACGTACTAAAGACATCACGCCCTGCTCCTGGTCACTGTCAGACGCGGTGACGTCGGGAAAGGCCCGGCGATCCACGTCATACGACGCGCCGCCTAGAAAGGGGCTACCCCCATGGACAACGAAGACCTCACTGCAGAAGCAGAAGCCGTACCCGCCGGCTTCGAGGATGTGGCTCTCGCACGAGAGGCCGCCGAGGAACGCCTGCTCGGCACTGACAACGTCGTCGGTGTGGGCCTTGGATCAAGATCAGCAACGGACTGCAGAGCGACACCAAGAGCGTCATGGTGCTCGTCAGCGAGAAGCTGCCCTCGCACATGCTGACCACCAGCTCCTCACTGCCCAAGACCGTGAGCAAGATGCCGACAGACGTGGTCGATGTCGGATACCTCTTTGCCGGTGGCCACGCCACCGTCCAGGACGTCGATGCTCAGTCCCTGGCCAAGCGGGTCCGCCCGGTGCGCCCTGGATACAGCGTCGGTCACTTCAAGATCACGGATGGCACCATTGGTGCTGGTTGCTATGACTTGTCGCCCGTGCCCGGCAAGCCGCCGCGTTACTACATCCTCAGCAACAACCACGTCTTGGCCAACAGCAACCAGGCAAACATCGGCGATCCGATCTATCAGCCTGGACCGATAGACGGTGGCGGCCCCGCCGACGCCATCGGACGACTTGCCCGGTTTGTGCCGATCAAGTTCGACGGCTCGTGCAACACCGTCGATGCTGCCGTGGCGGAAGTGTCGTTCGACAACCTGGACCGGGACATCTACTGGACTGGTTACCCAGCATCCGCGGCCAAGACTGCGGCAGTCGGGCAGCTCCTGAAGAAGACAGGCCGCACGACCCACTTCACCACCGGGCGGGTCACTGCGATCAACGCCACCGTCAACGTGAACTATGGCGGCGGAAACGTCGCAAAGTTCTGCAACCAGATCGTGACGACCGACATGTCAGCTGGTGGCGACTCAGGCTCGTTGGTGCTCGACACCGACAACAACCCGGTAGGACTCCTGTTTGCCGGATCGTCCACGGCGACGATCCTGAACCCGATCGCGCATGTGCAGCTTGCGCTGAAGGTCCGGGTCTGGCCCTGAGCGAGAACGCGCCTGGGGCTAGTGACCGATGTGCGCGGCGATGTAGCCGTCGTGGGGGGCCTCGCCCCGCACAACCGGCCACCAAACAGGGTGGTGGCGCCCCGCAGCCGTTTCGAGGGCTCCCCCGCCCGCGCAGCGGGTGGG
>JBBSNC010000298.1:0-1952 GCA_038232855.1 Actinomycetales bacterium | reverse complement strand
CCGACAACGTTTCGAGAACCTCACGCTGTGGCTCAGTCAGGGGCAATGCCTCAGCAGCTTTCGACATACTCCAGTCTAAACCAGAACTGCCTAACTATTTTGGAGACACACCACTAGTCGCCAGGGAATCCTCGCTCTCATGGAGGGGACGATCAGTCTCTGGGCAAAACACCATGCAATCCCAACACCGCCACCACCGCAGCAGCGGGCTTTCAGTAGCCTAGGGAGGGGTCTGCCCAGACTTCGGCTCAAAGTCTTGGTGTCCTGCTACGCCGGGTGACCGCACCACCCATAGTTGGGCTCGTAAGATTGAAGAGAGTCGGTCGGCGACCATCTCAGGAGGACGTGGTGAACGTGGTCGAACAGTCCTCGTGGGAAAGATCCTACGTAGCGCTGTCCACCCACGAACTCCGCGACTCGCTGCCCGCGACAGAACTGGAGAACCTGGCTCGCACCGCATACCTCGCGGGTCACGATGCTGAAAGCACGCGGGCCTGGGGCCGGGCCTTCCGGGGCCACCTCAGCGCTGAGTTGTATCCCGATGCTGTGCGGTGTGCCTTCTGGCTGGGCTTCGGGCTCATCCAACGGGGCGCAACCGCCGAAGGCAGCGGTTGGCTGACGCGCGCCCGAGCGCTCGCCGACGAACACGCGCTCGACGGTGCCGAGCGCGGTTACCTCGTGGTGGCTGACGGTCTCATGCACCTGGGCCGGGCGGAGTTCGACCTGGCGTACCGATTATTCCGGGACGGTGCCGCCACGGCGGCCCGCTGCGCTGACCTCGACCTCAGCGCGATGAGTCGGCTCGGCTGCGGCCAGGCCAAGATCGGCGCAGGGCAGGGGGCGACGGGGTTCGGGTTGCTGGACGAGGTCATGCTCTCGGTCACTGGCGGGGATGTGTCCGAGGTCGTCGCCGGTCTGGTCTACTGCGCCGTTATCGACCAGTGCCAGCGCGCCTCCGACGTCCGGCGAGCCCACGAGTGGACCGTGGCGCTGAGCAAGTGGTGTGCTTCCCAGGGGGGTCTGGTGCCCTACCGGGGTCAGTGCCTGGTGCACCGCTCCCAGGTGCTGCAGCGGCATGGCGACTGGGAGCAGGCCCTGGCAGAGGTGCACGATGCCCGCCGGCGCCTGTCACAGCCGCCACACCCTGCCCTGGGTCTGGCCTGCTACCAGCTCGCCGAGCTGCACCGCGTGCGCGGTGAGCTGTCCGAGGCCTGCACCATGTACGCGCAAGGGCACGAGCTCGGCCAGTCGCCCCACCCCGGGCTTGCCCTGGCCAGACTCGCTCAGGGCGCCACGTCGGCGGCAGCCGCGGCGATCGACGGCGCCATCGGAGCGGCCCCGGACCCGGTGACTCGGGCCCAGTGTCTCCTAGCCGGCGTGGAGATCATGCTTGTCGGCGGCCACCTGGAGAGGGCCGCACTCGCCGCTGAGGAGCTGGGTCGGATAGCCGCGTCGATCCAGACGCCGGCGCTCGGGGCGTCGGCCGCCTTCGCATCGGGAGTGGTACTGGAGGCACAGGGGTCGGCGCCGCTCGCCTTGCGGCCGCTGCGGACCGCTTGGTCCGCCTGGCGGGCGCTCGAGATGCCGTATGAGGCGGCGCGCACCCAGGTGGCGCTGGCCCGGTCGCTGCGCACAATCGGTGATGTCGAAAGCGCGATCTGGGAGGCCGCGACGGCACGGGCGTGCTTCTTGCGGATCGGGGCTGGCCCGGACGTGCGCCGGGTCGATTTCGAGTTCGGCATCCTCGAGGGCCATGATGGCCACTCGCGGGTCACCGAGCGCGAGCAGCAGGTGCTGCGCCGAGTGGCCCTGGGGCGGACCAACCGCCAGATCGCGGACGACCTGTTCATCAGCATCAAAACCGTCGAGCGACACCTCAGCAACATCTTTGGCAAGCTCGGCGCAGCCAATCGGGCCGAGGCCACGGCCATCGCATCACGAGCGAGCCTGCT
>JBBSNC010000297.1:0-1960 GCA_038232855.1 Actinomycetales bacterium | reverse complement strand
GCGGTTACTACGACGCCTACTACGGCCAAGCACAAAAGGTGAGGACGTTGAGTGCCGGTGATTTCGCTGCGGCTTTTGAGCAGGTGGATGTCTTGGTGAGTCCGACCACGCCGACCACGGCGTTCAAATTCGGGGAGAATGACGACGACCCGCTGGCGATGTATCTGAACGACATCGCCACCATCCCGGCCAACCTCGCCGGCGTGCCCGGTCTATCGCTCCCGTGCGGACTGGCTGTGGAGGACAACCTGCCCGTGGGCCTGCAGATCCTCGCCCCGGCCACCCAGGATGAGCGGATGTATGCCGTGGCAGCGGCGCTGGAGGCAGCGCTGAGTGAGGCCTGGGGCGGGCCGCTGCTCGACCAAGCCCCGGAGTTGGGAAGCCACGAGGTGTCGGCATGAGCACCCATACCGCTGAGACGACGGTGGAATACGACGAGCTCTTGACTCGATACGACCCGGTTTTCGGCCTCGAGGTCCATGTCGAACTCGGCACGGCGACCAAGATGTTCTGTGGCTGCGCGACTGGGTTCGGGGCGGAGCCGAACACACAGGTGTGTCCGGTGTGTCTGGGGCTGCCTGGGGCTTTGCCGGTAGTCAACTCGGTAGCGGTCGAATCGGCGATGCGGATCGGGCTGGCATTGAACTGCCAGATCGCGCCGTGGTGTCGTTTTGCGCGGAAGAACTACTTCTACCCAGACATGCCGAAGAACTTCCAGACCAGCCAGTATGACGAGCCGATCGCCTTTGAAGGGTTTCTCGATGTCGACTTAGCGGATGGGACGACATACCGGGTGCAGATCGAGCGTGCCCACATGGAGGAAGACACTGGCAAGTCGCTGCATGTGGGCGGTGCGACCGGGCGGATTCATGGGGCCGACCATTCGTTGGTGGACTACAACCGGGCGGGTATTCCGCTGATCGAGATCGTCACCAAGCCGCTGACCGGTGCAGGCCAGAGGGCTCCTGAGATCGCGAAGGCGTATGTAGGCGCGCTGCGGGATTTGTTGCGAGCGCTAGACGTTTCGGACGTCAAGATGGAGCAGGGGTCGCTGCGTTGTGACGCCAATGTGTCGCTGCGGCCTCGGGCAGGGGAGGACCCTAGTGCGGCGGAACAGTTGGCGGTGCCACTGGGCGTACGGACTGAGACGAAGAACGTGAACTCGCTGCGGTCGGTGGAGCGGGCCGTGCGCTATGAGATGAGCAGGCACGCTGCCGTCCTGGATGGTGGCGGTGCCATCACGCAGGAGACCCGCCACTGGCACGAGGACACCGGAGTGACCACCTCTGGTCGCCCTAAGTCCGATGCCGATGACTACCGGTATTTTCCCGAGCCGGACTTGGTGCCTGTTGCACCAAGTGACCAGGACGTCGAACGGTTGCGGGCGACCCTTCCGGAGCCGCCCGCGGACCGACGCAAGCGGCTGCAGGCTGATTGGGGGTACACCGACCTGGAGATGCGCGATGTGGTGAACGCGGAGGCCCTGGAGGTCATCGAGGAGACGGTCGCGGCTGGTGCAGCCCCGGCTGCTGCGCGGAAATGGTGGACCGGTGACCTGGCGCGCCGCGCCAACCAGCAGGAGGTGCAGGTCACCGAACTGGGGGTGCGCCCGGTCGACATCGCCGAGCTGGACTCGTTGGTGTGTGGCGGAAGGCTGAATGACTCGATGGCTCGCCAAGTCATGGAAGGGGTGCTGGCGGGCGAGGGAACGCCGACACACGTGGCGGATGCCAAAGGGCTGGTATTGGTCCGTGACGACGGTGCCTTGCAGGCTGCCGTTGACGACGTCATCGAGGCCAATGCGGACATTGCTGACAAGGTGCGTAGTGGCAAACTGAATGCGGCCGGTGCGTTGATCGGGCTCGTCATGAAGGCGATGCGCGGTCAGGCCGACGCCGCCAAAGTCCGCGAACTCATTCTTGAACGGTTGACCTGACGTTGATGAGCGACACATCCTCGG
>JBBSNC010000296.1:0-1979 GCA_038232855.1 Actinomycetales bacterium | reverse complement strand
TCATCCTCGATCGAGATGCAGTTCTGATCGTAGATGAGGGTCAGATTCGACAGTTCCTGGTGGCCGGCCAAGGAGCATGCCTCGCTGCTGACCCCTTCCATCATGTCGCCGTCGGAGGCGATCACCCAGACGTGGTGGTCAAACGGTGAGGTATGCGGCGCTGCATCCGGGTCGAGCATGCCCCGCTGGCGTCGCTGCGCCATAGCCATACCGACTGCGGAGGCGAGGCCAGAACCCAACGGCCCGGTGGTGATCTCAACGCCGGTGGTGTGGTGCACCTCCGGGTGTCCGGGTGTCTTGGAGCCCCAGGTGCGCAGCGCCTTGAGGTCATCCATCTCCAGGCCGTAGCCGCTCTGATAGAGCTGAATGTACTGGGTGAGGCTGGAGTGCCCACAGGAGAGGACGAACCGGTCCCGCCCTAACCAACTCGGGTCAGACGGGTCGTGCCGCATGACGTTCTGATAGAGCAGGTAGGCCAGCGGAGCCAAACTCATCGCGGTACCGGGGTGGCCGCTGCCGCATTCTTCAACCGCGTCTGCCGCCAAGACGCGGACGGTGTCGACCGCCCGGACGTCGAGGTCAGACCAACCGGTCTGCTCGGCGACTGGGTAGGCCAAGTCGGCGCTGCGTCCATCTGTATTCGATGCGTTCTGCTGAGTCACGAAGGCTCCTCGCCTGGAGTGGGGATGGTCTGCGAAGGTGATGTTCTCGGTATCGAGCCTAACGCCAGAAGGCCGACCAGCGCACGGTGAGCGCCCGAGTAGCATTGGGGGATCGGCTCAGCCGGACCACCAACGCAACGATCCACGGGAAGGGCAGCAGTGACGACCCTGGATTCCCGACCGTCCAGCGCGGGCGCTCGCCGCCCGTGGCGCGCTGTCATCGCGGACTATGTCGCGCTCACCAAACCGCGCATCATCGAGCTGCTCCTCGTGACGACTTTCCCAGTGATGTTCTTGGCGCAGCGGGGCATCCCGCCACTGTGGCTGATTGTGGCAACGATGATCGGGGGTGTGTTGGCGGCCGGATCGGCAAATGCGCTGAACTGCTATCTCGATCGCGACATAGATGCCCAGATGGATCGCACCTCGCACCGGCCGTTGGTGACGGGCGCGATCAGCCCGCGGAACGCGGTGATTTTCGGGTCAGTTCTGGGTCTGGGCTCGGTCCTGTGGTTGGCGGCCTTCGTCAACGGGATCAGTGCTGCCCTCGCATTTGGCGCCATCGTTTTGTATGTCGTCTTCTACACCGTGTTGTTGAAACGGCGGACATCGCAAAACATCGTCTGGGGCGGCGTGGCCGGGTGTATGCCGGTGTTGATCGGCTGGTCGGCCGTGACCGGCTCGCTGGCGTGGCCGGCGCTCGTGCTGTTCTTGGTGGTTTTCTTCTGGACGCCACCGCACTACTGGCCGCTGTCGATGCGCTTCAAAGATGACTACGCCAAAGCGGGCGTCCCCATGCTCCCCGTGGTCGCCCAAGACACCGCCGTCGGCAAGCAGATCGTGCTGTATGCGTGGGTCACGGTGCTGACCTCGCTGACACTGATCCCGATTGCCCCGATGGGCTGGTTGTATGCCGTGACGGCTGTCGTCTCTGGCGGCGCGTTCATCGTGGAGGCCCACCGGCTCTGGGGTCGGGCCAAGCGTGGAATCAGCGGCTCCGCGCTAGGCGCGATGCGGCTCTTCCACTACTCGATCAGCTATTTGACCTTGCTCTTCTTGAGCGTGGCGATCGACCCGTTGCTGTACTTCTCGCTCCCCTGAGCGACCTTCGGCATACAGCGCCGCCACCCCCCACGTCAGGGACGCGGTCAAGAGGCAGGCCCCCAACATGTGCAACGACACCAGCGGCACCGGCACCCCAGTGACATATTGCAGATAGCCCAACATCCCTTGTGCCAGCGACACCAGCAATACCAGCCGCCAGGGCCTGCGGGCACTGACTGCCTGCGGCAACAAGGCCGTAGCCACGACCATGGC
>JBBSNC010000295.1:0-1997 GCA_038232855.1 Actinomycetales bacterium | reverse complement strand
GAGCCGTCGGGCCAGGTCACGTTTGCGAGCGCGGTAATGTCGATCTCATTCGCGGTTGAACCGGTGCGACTGGCAAGGTCTTCGATGGCGGCACGCACCGCAGGGTCATCGCTCATGCCCGCTCCGTCATCTGTTGTTGGCGTTGTCGAGGGTGGTTCGGATGGCGCTGAAGTCTGCGTGGCAGTGGGCTCATCCACGGGTGGCGCCTGCGACGAGGTGCTCCCTTGTGTGCAGGCACCCAGCATGAGGCTCACACTCAGTGCGCTCATCACGAAATAGGGCCGTGCCATTTCTGCCTCCCATGCCGATATCAGTGTGACGTCTCTGAACGACCCGAGGTTCCTCTCTTTTCACGGTATGCCGGTAACCCTGCGAGTATGGGTTGATGGACACTGAGCCTTCTAGGGCCACCCTAGAAGCCACGCTACTCACCCCCGTTGATCCCGGCCAGCTCACGATGGCTCAACAGATGGCCAATCTGGCCGAAGCGATGACGGCCGGGAATGACTTGATCGGGACGGCACAGATCTTCGCGGAGGCTGCCACGATCGTGATCCCGGGTGTGGAGGAAGCGAGTGTTTCGCTGGCTCGCCGCGGCGTCGGTATCGACACGATTGCCAGTTGCGGCTCGCTACCCCGCCAGGCTGACATGGCCCAGGTCGATACCGGTCAAGGCCCCTGTATCGAGGCAGCGTGGGAGCAGCGCATCGCGCGATTGGAAGACACCGCGACGGACCGAGGTTGGCCGATCTTCTCCGAGCGCGCCCGACGCTTGGGTGTGGGCAGTATGTTGTCGCTGCAACTGAGCCTGCCGCACGAGAATAATGGTGACCGGATCGGTGCTATCAACTGCTACTCGCGAACTCCGCACTCCTTTGGGCGAGACAGCGAAACGATCGGGCTCTTCTTCGCAGTGCACGCCTCAGTGGGCATTGGCACGACCGAACGCGAGGAGCACCTGCGGGCTGCCCTGCAGAGTCGGGATGTCATCGGGCAGGCCAAAGGGATGATCATGGCGAGCCAGGGGATGTCCTCCGAGGCCGCATTCGCTGTGATGGTTCGGCAGGCACGAGATACCAATACGCGCATGCATGACCTGGCTACCAGGCTGGTCGGGCGACAGCAGCCCTGAGCGTGAGTGCTACTCCGCCCAGGTGGCGTACGACGCGTTCAGTTCGTCTTCGACGTCTAGGTTCAGCGCCGCGGGTCCGCCCAGCATGGTGACCTTCTGCGGTGAGAGCCGGTCAAGCTCGTCCATCACCACATCGGGCACGTCATCTGGCTCACTGAGCGTGATGGGTTGTCCTAGCGAGCCGGCCAGGGCCGAACCCGCTAGCGCGTCCGGCCAGTTGCGACCAGAGGCGACGAGCGTGCCGTCGGCATCCGGGTCGAACTCTTCCGAAATCGCGACCGCCGTCTCGAACCGGTTTGCCCCGGACAGTCGCTCATCGGCATTGATCTCGGTGTAAACGGCGTCTGTGACAGCCTTCGATCCGCCGAGCACGACTACCTTGTCGGCATTCAGATAGTCGAGGGCAGATTGAGTGGAGTCCTCAACCCGGTCCGGCCGGACCAAGAGCACTGGGGCACCCTGGGCGGCAGCCAACGCGCTTCCGCTGAGGGCATCCGGGAAGTTCTTGTCCGCACCGCTGGCGACATAGACCACCGGCGCGTTCTGGGGGAACAGCTTCGCCAACTTCGCCGATGTCTCGTATCGATTCTTACCACTGATACGGGCCACCTCGCCATAGTCCTTCAGCTCGTTTTCGACGGCATCGCTGACTGCTGCGGTGCCACCCAAGATCACGATCTGACTCGGATCGAGATCTTCCAGCGCACCGACGGTGGCACTAGGAAGCGTTGCGGTCTTGGTCAACAAGACCGGCGCGGAGACGCCGAAGGCGTCGAGCGTCGTCGGGACCTTCTGAGCCGCGGCTGGGGACGCACCGGAAAGCGCATCCGCAAACGCATATCCGCTCGTGATGTAGACGGTGTCG
>JBBSNC010000294.1:0-2141 GCA_038232855.1 Actinomycetales bacterium | reverse complement strand
TAAAATCGGTGAGATCCTCGGGAATCCCTTTGAGGCCCTGCGAGAGGAGGTACGCATCGACCTGGTCGCCGTACTTGTGCTCAGCCCATGCCAGCGGAAGCATGTCTTGCTTCTCGACGTTGATTGGGCCTTCCAGAAGCTGGAGGTTCGGCAGGCCATGCACCTTCACCCCAAACTCGTCGAGCCGATCGGCCTGCACGCCAGCGGCGAGCAGCTTCTTCCTGTGGAACTTCGAGCGCGGAAACACGTGGTCGATATGGTGCAAATTGCGGGTATTGACGCCAGGAAACAGGAGCGCCAACAAGGGGAACGCCCGCTTGGACTTGTACGGCGTCTCGATCAGGTCGTCGATCTCCAAAGCGGAGAACGTGAGCGCTTTGCCCCGGGCCGACATCGCTGACTCCAACTGTGTGACTGGAAATTCGTCGGCGCCGTGGTCGTCGATCACCCTCCGGAGGTCGCGAAGGAGCGTGTCGAGCCCGGATCCCCATACGCCGGGTTTTACGAGCGTCTTGACGATCCACCGCCGCAATGCCGCTCGGTCTGCGTCGTGCTTGCCAGCAAGCCGGTAGCCGTCGCCGAGTTGACGGCGGTGGACGTAGTAGGCGATCGGGATGAGAACGCTGTCGGCTGTTAGGGTTGCATCCGAAAATCCAAAGTCGGCAAGCAGGGCCCCTGCGAGGCGTAACGCGGCCTCGATCTTGGCCCAGTCGGCCTCCAGTCGCGCCATGTTCGTGCGATTGAAGTTTGTGACCTTGAAGCCGATATCTGACACGTCGGTCAGCACGAGGCCGGCCTTCAACACGACGTCCTTAGAGAACAAGAACCGCTGCCCAAGCTGGGTGTTGAGGTCGTCGACTAGGACGTGGATCTCTTCACGGGCATCAAGGTCGGTCCATTGGGCGGTAGCGATACTCAATAGCAGATCTGAGTAGGAAAGAACGGTGCCACCGCTGTTTACCCTGATGAAGATGTCAAGGACTTTGTCGACGTCCTGGTCGGCTTCTTCGTAGAAGTTGATAATAGGGTCTTCGTAGACAACCTTGCGGAGCCGATCGATGGTCGGGAACGCTCGCTTGCTGTTTACCAGCCCGTGATCTTGGACATAGGAGAAAATCTCGGGGGCGCCTGCTAGGTCATGGTCCATGATCCGGTGCACGGGAAACCAGTGGATATCGTTATCAGGGTCAGACTCGGGCGGGGTAGTGAAGAAGCGGAGATCATGTTCCATCCCGGCTTCATTCTCGTCTGCTTGGCGGCAGACGTTCAGATAGAGGTGCTGGGTTGGGTAGCTCGCTGCGATTCCGGCCCACTTGCCCTTCAGTCGCACTGCGTGTGAGCCCCTCAATCCGATGTTGAGTGACGTGAGCCGTTGCTGGCCGTCCAGGATGGCGGTGACACCCTTTCCAGTGGGAAGGTCCAGTACCGGGCAATGAGGGGCTGACATCTCGTGGTAGTTGCGAATGAACCCGTAGAACTTGAAGTCGTCAATGTGGTTTTCGTCCACGCTCCAGAACAGGAACGACCCAATGGGGTAACCACGTAGCAGGCTGTCGAACAGACGGGCGATCTGAGAGTGGCCCCATACGAATTCCCTCTGGATCGCCGGAAGGACGTACTTGTTCGTCTGGATGCCCAGCAGCACGTCGGCAATCTTGATTGGCATCTGGAACGGCATCGGTGACCTCCTGCCGTTGCGCCGGCGACAGGTGTCAGCACAAGCGGCTTCTCCTGCGCCTGTGAACCTACCGGATCTGACGGTGAGACGTCCGGCCGAGCGACCGAGGCCGAGCCACGACTAGAACGCCGGTATTGGGTACAGGCCGAGAGCCCGATCGGGACCACTACCCTCGGCCATGCCGGGTGCCGAGGTTGCCGGGGGATGGCCGGGAAAGTGGAAGCGAACTCACCGCGCTGGACAACGGTCTCCGACAGCCCGCACGACCACGAGCGGGAGGCCCTCGCCTTCCTGCGCCGCCGGCTGTACGACCGGGAGCCATACCGGGTGTGGTCGAACTTCGAGTTCACCGCCCCCAGCGGCGCCTTGTACGAGGTGGACGCCCTCGCCATCACCGACAACGGCGTCCACCTGATTGAGATCAAATCCCACCCCGGCGCAATCGGCGGCGACGGGTCCACCT
>JBBSNC010000293.1:0-2212 GCA_038232855.1 Actinomycetales bacterium | reverse complement strand
GCCGATCAGCCCAGGTCGCACGATGAGCGAGCGCTCGGCGCCGATAGCCGCGACGACGTGCTGCTCGCAGGCCACTTTGGCTGGCCCATAATCGTGCGGCCCAGCCATCTCAGGCGCTTCCAAGGGCTCCATCAGGGTCGAGTCGGCCTCGGACATCTCGGCCCCGTCGACATTCGTGCGGTCGGCATAGGCACTGATCGAGGAGATGAAGACGTAGCGATCGGTGACGCCGCGCATTGCCCTCGCAGCCTGTCGGACCTGACCAGGCTCCATACCGACGTCGATCACGGCATCCCATCGGCTGCTGTGAATCCGCTGCAACACATCGGGGTCGCGCCGATCCCCGCGGATCCAGGTCACCCCAACGGGCGGCGCGTCCGCGGTGCCCCGAGCTATCGCGGAGACGTCATGCCCCTGCTCGCAGGCGAGTCGGCATACCTCATGACTCAGGAAGGCGGTCCCACCGAAGACAAGCAGGCGCATGGTCAGCGCCCCAGTTCGATCTGATCGAGCACGCCCACATCGGCCCGGTAGGGGGCCTGCGCGCGGGGCCAGTGCACGATGATATCGGTGAACCCCAACTGCTCGGCGCGGTCGACCTGCTCGGCAAAAAAGTCGGCGCTGGTCAGTGCAGGCACACCGCATGCGTCGAGCGACAAATACCGGTCGCACCCATGAGCAGGATCGCGCTCGCCAGCATCGCGCACCCCAGACTCGACGGACTCGAAGCGCTGCACTACCTCGGCCAGGCCACCCCACCACGCTTCGATCCGTTCGGTGTCGCCTGGATCGGCGCTGCGGCCCGGCTGAGCATCGACCGGTCCCGTGGTGAGCCAGCCGCGTCCCAACCTGGCGGCCAGACCCATGGAGCGTGGGCCGCTGGCAGCCACGACAAACGGGATACTGGGCTGCTGGGTGGCCCCAGGGTTGTTCCGCGCGTCGACTGCGGTGAAGAACTCGCCGGCATGGTCGACATGGTCGCGCCGCAACACCTCATCAAGAAGCTCGACAAACTCGGCGAACCGTCTCGTGCGTTGGCCCCGGGTCAGCTGCTCCCCGAGGATGCCCGCGTCGCGCTCACCACCCGCACCGAGGCCGAGCAACAACCTACCGCCACTGATGTCGTCAAGGGTGATGGCATCCCGCATGAGCGTGACTGGATGCCGAAAGTTTGGTGAGGCGACGAAGGTGCCCAACGCGATCCGCTCGGTTGCCATAGCGGCGGCTGTCAGCGTCGCGACGGTCGAATGCCACGGCGCATCGGGCAGTCCGGCCCACACCAGGTGGTCATAGGTCCAAGCGTGATCGAAGCCGAGCTGCTCTGCCCGCTGCCAGATCGGCTCAGCCTGCGCCCAGGAGTATTCGGGAAGGATGCAGATGCCATAGCGCATTGCCCCACCCTAGTTTTCGTGCCGCGTCGACGGAGGCGTCACAGCGGCAGGTATGCCGATAGATCAGCGCGTTGTCCGCTGGCTCGCACCGAGCCGGCCTCACGTGCCGACTCCCAGGTATGCAGACCGGTCACCAGCATGAGCCAGGTGTTGGCGTCCGTTTCGACCACGTTGGTTGGCGTTCCCCGCGTATGCGTCGGCCCCTGGATGCACTGCACCGCGCCAAACGGCGGCACCCGCACCTCCACCGACCTGCCGGGCACCCGCGAGGCTAGTTCTTCCAACGTGTAGCGCACTGCCGTCGCCCGCACCGTGCGCGGGACCTCAGCGAGGCCGGCGCGTTGCGTATCCAGCCCGGCGGCACGGCATACCTCGAGTGCTTCCACACCCACATGGATCGGCACTCGCCGCTTGCTCGGCACCGATCAGTCCAGCGGATCGCGTTCGATCGGGCACGACATACAGCGCGGGCCACCTCGGCCACGGCCCAATTCACCGCCAGAGATCTCCAGCACCTCGACGCCTTGACCGCGCAGATACTCGTTGGTGACCGTGTTGCGCTCATAGCCCACCACGACACCCGGCTCGAGGGCTAGCACGTTGCACCCGTCATCCCATTGTTCGCGGGCAGCGGCCGACGGATCCTGGTCAGCGGCCAAGATGCGCAGCCCAGCCAACCCCAGGCCCCGGGCGATCACCTGCTCCATCTCGACAGCCTCGTGCGTCTCGACGTTCACGTGCACCTGCCCGTTGCGGGACGCACCAGCCGTCAGCGTCCACGACTTCAGATCCGGCAGCCCCAGGTAGCGGGTGAACGTCTC
>JBBSNC010000292.1:0-2242 GCA_038232855.1 Actinomycetales bacterium | reverse complement strand
GGGCGACGTCGCTGCGGTCGGCGTGCCGGTCGCCGTAGCCGCCGAAGCGGAAGTAGTGGTCCAGCCCGAAGTGCCGCAGCTTCGCCTGTGCCCCCCGGTGGAAGTTGCCGGTCAGCAACCCGAGCAGCACGTCGTCGCGGCTATCGGCGCCGAGCGCTCGCTCATCGTGCGACCTGGGCTGATCGGCGGGCCTGGGGATACCAGCGGTCGAAGCGCCTACTGGCCGCAGCGGTTTGCCCAGCCGGCGAATCCGTCTGGCGCAGTGGTGGTGCCATGCGAGGAGGACCGGGACCCGTGGGGCCACACTCAGCCGCTGCAACTCATCGATGTGCGGGACGCAGCGACGTTCATCGTGATGGCAGCAGAGGCCGGGGAGGCGAGCGGCGCGGTCGACCTCGTGGGGCCCGCAAGCACGCTCGGCGCAGCGCTGAGCGCTGCCCGTGACGTTGCGGGCGCCGAGATATCCGAGCCGTTGGGCACGACCACGGCCTGGTTGCAGTCCCAGGGGGTCCAGGCATGGGCTGGCCCGTACTCACTGCCGTTGTGGTTGGCCGGTGATGAGTCGGCATACCCCATGCTGCAGCGTCGTGGCGCCCGAGCCCGCGAGCTGGGGCTGACAACCCGTGACCTGCGAGATACCTTCGCGGACGAGTTGGGCACGCTTGCGGCTGACTTCTTGCGGCAACAGCCGCCCTCGGGCTTGTCCGATGAGGAGCACCGTGAACTCGTGGGGCAAGCCGCCACGCCCTCACGTCCACCCGATCGCGAGTATCTGCTCCCGGCGCGTATTCTGTTGGGGTGAGTAAAGAACAGCCGGACACCGACCCTCGGGTGGAGGGCGATCACGTCGTCCCGGTGGGAACGCGGCATCGTGGCCCCAGGATGGTCCCGTTCTTGTTGACCGGCGCACTCATCTTCGCCTTGATCGGCGTCGTGCTTGCGGCGACCGGGCCAACCTCCGGGGCAGCCTCGGCCGGTCAGGAGATGATCGTCCTTGGCGGGGCGGGCGCGCTCGTGGGAGGCATGGTCGGAGCCGTGCTCTACCTGATTGCCGAATGGAGCAGTCTGCGTCGCCGCTGACTGTGGGAGACTGTCGGAGTGGTTCGACCTGATGGCCGTCTTTCGCACGATCTCCTGCCTGATGAGTCTCTTCCCCAAGATGCCTGTGGTGTCTTCGGTGTGTGGGCTCCGGACGATGAGGTCGCCAAACTCACCTATTTCGGTCTCTATGCCTTGCAGCACCGCGGGCAGGAGGCGGCTGGGATTGCGACCAGCGACGGCAAGTCGCTGCTCGTCTTCAAGGACGTCGGCCTGGTCGCGCAGGTCTTCGACGAGTCGAGTCTCGCCTCGCTGCGCGGCCACCTGGCCATCGGCCACTGCCGATACTCCACGACCGGTCGAAACTCTTGGGAAAACGCTCAACCCACCCTAGGTGGCACGAGCGGCGGAACGGTCGCGTTGGCGCACAACGGCAACTTGATCAACTCCGCCCAACTGCGAGACGAGCTGGTCGACCTGCACGGCGGGTCACTGCGGCACGCCACTGGCGAGGTCGGCCGCGGCAACACCACCGACACCGCGCTGATCACCGGGTTGTTGACCGCCGATGCGGATCGCACGTTGGAGACGGCAGCGATGCAGGTGCTGCCCATGCTGCGGGGTGCCTTCTCGTTGGTGTTCTGCGACGAGCAGACGTTGTATGCCGCCAGGGACCCGCAGGGGGTTCGCCCGCTGGTGTTGGGCCGGTTGGAGCGCGGTTGGGTGGTGGCCTCGGAGACGGCGGCGCTCGACATCGTCGGCGCCAGCATGGTGCGCGAGGTCGAGCCTGGCGAAATGATCGCGATCAACGAGAACGGGCTACGTAGTCGCCGTTTCGCCGAGATGAAGCGCAAGAGCTGCGTCTTCGAATACGTCTACCTTGCTCGGCCCGACACCTCACTCAATGGCCGCTCGGTGCATGAGAGCAGGGTTGAGATGGGTCGGCGATTGGCGGGCGAACACCCGGTCGAAGCGGACATGGTGATGCCTACGCCCGAGAGCGGCACACCCGCAGCCATCGGGTATGCCGAAGCCTCCGGCATACCGTATGGCGCGGGTTTGGTGAAGAACGCGTACGTCGGGCGGACCTTCATCGCACCGAGCCAGACGATCCGACAGTTGGGCATTCGGCTGAAGCTCAACCCGCTGCGCGACGTCATCCGCGGCAAACGCCTCATCGTGGTCGATGACTCGATCGTGCGGG
>JBBSNC010000291.1:0-2267 GCA_038232855.1 Actinomycetales bacterium | reverse complement strand
TCAATGCAGATCAGCACCAGGTCGGGCGATGGGTCGGTGCCCCAGGTGGCGGCCTGCGCGTCCCGCCGCTGCTCATCGGCGCCACCGAGGTGCGACCACGCAGTCATGGACGAATCGCCGCAACCCTCTTGCGTTAGCACGGCAGCGATCTGACGGGGACCGGAGCCATCGGAGCACAATACGATCAGCTTCGCGCCGGGGGAGAGATGACGACGTATGCGTTCCAGCGAGCGACCGACGAGCGTCACGACTTCCGTGTCCTCGGCGGACCAGCCCATCCGCGCCCGCGCCAGGGTGTCGCTGGAGATCGCGGGGGTGATCTGCACCTGGGCGGAGCCAAGCACGTCGATCAGGGTGCTGCCGATCCCGGAGCGCAGAGGATCTCCGCTGGCCAGTGCCACCACGCCTGAGCCGGCGTCACCCGCGCCGAGGTCGTCCAGGAAGCGCGGCAATTCCGCTTTGAGCGGGGTCGGCCAGGTCTGTCGCTGCTGCCCGGCCACGTCCGGCACCAAGCCCAGATGGCGTGACCCGCCGACGAGCGCGCGTGCCGACAGGATGGACTCCTGGGAGGCTTTCGACAGGCCGTTCCACCCGTCGTCTGCGATGCCGACGACCTCGATCATTGCGTCAGGGTAGAGGCAGTCGGATGAGCGAACGAATCGTGCTGGGGCAGCGCCCGCGGGTGTGCGACGATAACCGGCGACGCAGGACGAGGAATCCGGTGCGAATCCGGAGCGGTCCCGCCACTGTAAAGAGCAACGTCATGTGCTCGAGCCAGGATGTCGTCCTTGCGTCGCACCGCCCGGGACCCCGGACGGCACCACAGGCGGCGAGCGTGGTCACTCGCCAGGAGGCTCCTGATGTCGCAGTTCCCCTTCACCGCCATTGTCGGCGCCGATGACATGGCCCTGTCGCTGGTGCTCACCACCATTTCGCCTGAGGTTGGTGGGGTGTTGGTGCGTGGCGAAAAGGGGACCGCCAAATCCACCATGGTGCGCGCGTTGGCTGATGTGCTGCCTGGCCAATACGTCATCACGCATTGCCGCTTCGGATGCGACCCCGTCACCCCCGAATCCGACTGCCCTGATGGGCCCCACGAGAAGGCTGCTGAGGCGCATCGGCGCCCCGCCCGCGTGGTCGAACTGCCGGTCGGCGCCACCGAAGATCGCGTGATCGGCTCGCTGGACTTGGGACAAGCCCTCGGCTCCGGTCAGGCGAGGTTCGAGCCCGGCCTGCTGGCCAAGGCGCACCGCGGCATCTTGTATGTCGATGAGGTCAACCTGCTGCACGATCACCTTGTTGACGTCCTGTTGGACGCCGCAGCCATGGGGCGCAACCATCTGGAGCGCGACGGGCTCTCGATTGCCCACCCAGCACGGATCGTGCTGATCGGCTCGATGAACCCTGAAGAGGGTGAACTGCGCCCTCAACTTCTGGACCGATTCGGCCTCACGGTCGAGCTGGCGGCCAGTCGAGATCCGCAGTTGCGAGCCGACATCGTGCGCCGCCGCCTCGCCTTCGATGCCGACCCACACGGTTTCGCCGAGCAGTATGCCGACGCGCAGGCAGCACTGACCGAGCGCATCGTGCAGGCCAGAGAGTCGCTCGACGCGGTGAAACTCTCGGATTGGGCACTGGGCAAGATCGCGACCGTGTGTGCCGGGTTCGAGGTGGACGGCATGCGCGCCGACATCGTGACCGCTCGGGCCGCGATCGCACACGCTGCGTGGTCGGGTCGCAGCCAGGTCACTCGCGAAGACATCCGGGTAGCGGCCCGCTTGGCGCTGCCGCACCGCCGGCGTCGCAACCCCTTCGATGCTCCTGGTCTCGATGAGGACCTGCTCGATCAACTGCTCGGCGATGACGATCCGCCACCGGAGGATGCCGACCACGATTCACCAGAGCCACCGGATGCCCAGCCCGATGACGAGCCCTCGGACAACGAGTCGGCGGACAGCGAGTCTGCGGACAACGACGAGCCGTCGGGTAGCGATGACGCTGCGAGCGATGACACCTCGGGTGAGGACCGCAGTAACCAAGACACCCCGCCACCCAGCGACTCACAGACACCGCATCAGGATAATAAGATCAGCGGCGAACGCGAGAGCGACGACTCGACATCAGCCGAGGGCCCCGACCATGACGATTCCACCTCGGCTGTGGTACCCGTTGGCGTTGCCGCCCCCAGCGAGCCCTACCGGATCAAACCGTTCACCGTGCGTGGTGTCGGTGCTGGCGAGGCGGGTCGCCGCAGCCGCGCAATGACG
>JBBSNC010000290.1:0-2355 GCA_038232855.1 Actinomycetales bacterium | reverse complement strand
GAGTCCTGCCGGGGGCGCCCTCGGAAAATCGCTCACCACCAACTATTCAGCGGAGCCTACGGCGGTTCGCTTTGGCGCACGCGGTTTCACCTAGCAGACTAGTGACGTGAACGACAAGGACGAGGCCGCCACGCTGCTTCAAGCCGTGGAAATGCTTCGCCTTTCCGCTGGGCGAGTGCGCCTTCCGCTGGAATTGCCCGAAGTGGAGCAGACACGCGCCTCTCGCCGGGCTTTAGTCCAACAACTCGATGATTATGTGCTACCACGTTTACGGTCCGTGGACGCCCCATTGCTGTGTGTGGTCGGAGGCTCAACCGGAGCCGGGAAATCTACCCTCGTTAATTCGGTGATTGGCGACACTGTAAGCAAGACATGCGTCTTGCGCACAACGACGAGTGCCTAGGTTCTGATCCATCACAGCGCCGACGAACGGTGGTTCACCGACACCCGAATCCTGCCTGGCCTGGCTCGGGTGACCGGTGCCCCAACGGACCGAGACGACCCATCCTCGGTGCGGCTCGTTGTCTCCGACTCACTGCCTGCCGGGCTAGCGCTACTGGACGCCCCGGATATCGACTCTGTGGTGCGGGCCAACCGCGACTTGTCCCGTCAACTGTTGGCGGCTGCGGATCTGTGGCTCTTCGTCACCACAGCCGCGCGGTATGCCGACGCCGTCCCGTGGGACCTGCTGCGCGAGGCCGCGGAGAGGGGCACGTCGGTGGCGATCGTGCTCGACCGCGTGCCCCCGGAAGCAATGGAGGAGATCCGACTGCACTTGGCGAACATGCTGCGTGAGCAAGGTCTTGGCAAGTCGCCCATCTTCACCATCCCCGAGGTGGCGCTCAGTCCAAATGGCCTTCTGGCGACAAAGCACACCGCCAGACTGACCGGCTGGCTGCACTCGCTTGCAGGGGATGCGAAGGCGCGTTCGGTGGTGATCCGGCGCACGCTGGCTGGGGCGCTGGCCTCGCTCAGCGCTCGCGCAGCTGACCTGAACTCCGCAGCAGCTGATCAGGTGCAGGCACGAGAGAACCTGCGCGCGGGTGTACGGACGGCATACGACAGCGCGCTGGAAGGTGTCAACGCTGGGATGGAGGATGGCTCGTTGTTGCGCGGCGAGGTGCTGGCTCGCTGGCAGGAGTTGGTGGGCACGGGAGAGTTCATGCGCCAGATCGAATCCGCCATCGCCAAGGTCCGCGACCGGGTAACGGCTTTCGTGACAGGCAAGCCCGTCTCTACCGAAAAATTGGGTGAGGCGTTGCAGTCCGGCGCGGCTGCGCTGATCACATCCCATGCCCAGGTTGCGGCAAGCAGCGCCTCCCGTGCCTGGCGCACCAGCCCAGGAGGGGAGCCGCTGGTTGATGTGCACCCCGAGTTGGCTAAGGCCTCGACCGACCTGAACGAGCGCGTCGAGCGGTTGCTGCGCGATTGGCAGCAGGAGGTGCTCAACCTGGTGCGTGAGGAAGCCGGCCAGCGTCGGGCCACCGCACGCTATCTGGCCTTCGGCGTCAATGGGCTGGCGGTGATGTTGATGCTGCTCGCGTTCAGCGCTACGGGTGGTCTTGTCGGTGCCGAGGTGGCCATCGCTGGGGGATCCGCAGTCTTGGCGCAGCGACTGCTGGAGGCGGTGTTTGGGGACGAAGCGGTGCGAGCAATGTCACGCAAGGCCAGGGCGGCGCTCCTGCGTCGTGTCGAAGACCTGCTCGCGCATGAGCGGAGACGATTCGACGTGGTGTTGGATGAGGTGCCGCTGTCCAGATCGGCGATCGAAGAAGTCGCAGCAGCGGCAGCGGCCGTAGACGAGGCGCGCTGATGATGGGGCGGGTCGGCAAGTCATCGACGCCTTCGGGGGCGGGCAGGTCGTTGGTGTGGCGTGCCGATCAGTTGGACGAGGCGTTGGTGGTGGGCGGCGATGAGCTCGCCAGCGACGACGTGGCGAAAGCGCGCGAGATCGTCACCCGGGTGCGTGAACGATGGGCACTCAAGGGTGGGCGCACGGTGGTCGCCCTGGCCGGGGCTACCGGGTCAGGCAAGTCCAGCCTTTTCAACGCCCTGGTCAATGACGAAGTCGCCACCATCGGTGCGCGACGGCCCACGACCGCGACGGCTACGGCCGCGATGTGGGGTGAGGAAGACGCCAATCCGTTGCTGGATTGGATGGAGATCGGCAACCGGCACCATGTGGGTGCTCCCGGTCACCCCGGCTACGACGAACACGATGAGCAACTCGCCGCTTTGTTTCTCATCGCCCTTCGCTACTTCGACGCGCGGTAGCGGCCTCACGGCGAAGAAGCCGACCGCATACTGGAACGCTGCGATGTCTTCGTGTGGGTGACCGACCCGCAGAAGTATGCG
>JBBSNC010000289.1:0-2428 GCA_038232855.1 Actinomycetales bacterium | reverse complement strand
ATCAACCCCTGGCCGGTCAGCACGGCGTCGGTGAGCCCGACCTGCGGCTCGGGAGAGATCGTGGAAGTGGCATCGGCCTGGTCGACCGGGGCCGTTGGACCGGAATCGCTGTCACCGTCATCCGACTCACCCCCAGTGCTCGGCGTGGGTCCACACCCGGCCACGACCACCGCGAGCGCCACTCCCATGGTCGCACTCCAGATCCGCCCGCCGCGCTGCACCCTCATGAAAGGTTCGACGAAGAAGGGACCTCGGTCGTTCCGCAAGCCCCTCACAGACTCACCCCCACCAGCACTGGCTCGTTGACCAGCCGCACCCCGAACGCCTCCTGCACCCCATCGCGGACCGCCGCGGCCACCTGCAGCACGTCGGCGGCTCGAGCGCTGCCACGGTTGGTCACGGCCAAGGTGTGCTTGGTCGACAAGGCAGCCGGACCGGGCAGCCCATAGCCCTTGGCGAAGCCAGCTTTGTCGATCAACCACGCTGCCGAGGTCTTCGTGCTGCCCGCTGCCCCCGCAAACTCCGGCGGCTGCTGGCCTTGTGCCCCTAAGCGGTCGGCAGCGCGGGTGCGCAGGTCGGCGATCGCAGCGTCATCGAGCAGCGGGTTAGTGAAGAAGGACCCGCACGACCAGGTGTCGTGGTCGGTCGCATCGAGCACCATCCCCCGCCGCGCCCGTTGCTCCAGCACTCCTTCACGCGCGGTCGCCAGCGGCACCCGCTCACCGACAGGCACGCCAAGACCGCGGGCCAGATCGGCATACCCGATCGGTTGTGACATCGGCGTCGGGCGCAACTGAAAGGCCACGGTCAACACGATGTAGCGCGGGCTCGGGTCCGCAGATGTCGCCATGGTGGCCTTCAGCAGCGAGTGCCGGTAGGTGAAGTCGCAGTCTGCGTTAGCCAGCGTGCGCACCCGCTGCTCCACCCGGTCATAGGTGCGAACCGCCCACATGGTCTGCGCGACTTCCTGCCCGTAGGCGCCGACGTTTTGCACCGGAGTGGCACCGGTGCTGCCCGGTATGCCGGACAGCGCCTCGATCCCCGACCATGACTGGTCAACGGCCTGGGCCACCAACTCATCCCACGGCTCCCCTGCTCCGACGGTGACCACGACCCCGCCGCAGGCATCATCGGACTCAACGTGTACGCCACGATTGGCTACCTGCACGACTGCCCCATCGAACCCTGCGTCGGCGACGACCAGGTTGGAGCCGCCGCCCAGCACGAGCAGCGGGACTCCGCGATCGTCGACATCCCGCACGCATTCGATGATCTCGGCCTCAGTAGCGGCGGTGTGAAATTCCGCGGGCTGGCCCCCGACCCGCATGGTCGTCAGGTCCGCCAAGGCCGGGCTCATTGGGCCCGCGCTACGGCCAGCGCACGCCCCAGCACTTTGTCCCCGGCACAGGTCACGCTGAGCTCAAGGGTGACCTGGCCGGTATCGGTGTCGATCTTCTTGATCGCAGCGCTGACGTCTAGGTCGGCGCCCTCATCGGCGGGCACGACCACCGGCTTGGTGAATCTGGTGCCGTAGGAAACGATCGCGCTGGGGTCACCGGCCCATTGCGCCACCACCTCGATAGCCACCCCCATCGTCCACATACCGTGCGCGATGACATCAGGAAGACCAACCGAGCGGGCGAACTCCTCATCTTGATGAATCGCATTCTGGTCGCCGCTGGCGTTGGCGTAGTCGCGCAACCGCGCCCGATCCGCATGGATCGTCTGCCTCGCCACGATCTGGCCGACGCTCAAGGACTCCAGCAGCACGCTCATCCTTGCTCTCCTCGGACCACGATCATCGAGGTTGCCGTGCACACCGGCGACCCATCGACGTGGGCCAGCTCGGTGCGGGTTGTGATCATCGAGTGCCCCGCGGCCTGCCGCAGTGCATCGACGTGCAGGGTGGAGACGATCTCATCGCCGGCCACGATGGGCCGGTGATGGGCGAACTTCTGTTCGGCGTGGACGACCCGGGAGAAGTCGATACCGGCGGCTGGGTCGGCTATGTACTGGGCCTCACATTCCTGGGCGATCGCGACGGCGAACGTCGGTGGCGCGATGACGTCGGCATACCCTCTCATCCGTGCAGTCTCGGAATCCAAATGCACCGGATGCGAGGCCCCGACCGCCTCCGCAAACGCGATGATGCGCTCGGCGGGCACCCGGTAAGGGTCGGTCGGCGGATAGACCCGCCCGGCAAAGTCAGCGTTCACAGCCATAGCGCTCCACCCTAACGGGCGCAGACAGCGCTACCTCCCAGACGTGCCACAGGCCCTCGTTCCACGTGGGCAGGAGGGCCTGTGAGCGGGGTGTAGGTCGCTCTAGCGAGTTTCGCGGTGGGCGGTGTGCGCGCGGCACCGCCAGCAGAACTTCGCCAACTCCAACCGGTCGGGGTTGTTGCGGCGGTTCTTCTTGGTGATGTAGT
>JBBSNC010000288.1:0-2475 GCA_038232855.1 Actinomycetales bacterium | reverse complement strand
GGCCATCACAAGCTGCGGCGAGACAAGGATCAGGTGTCCTCGGTCTGGGTGAGATACGGGCGATGAATCTTGGAGGACTCGGCGCGCGCAAACAACCCGTCTGTCTGAAGTAGTTGGCCCGACCGCGGGTCGCTGAAGCCCGGTTGCAGCCACTGCAGTTGGAAGCCCAACGAATCCATGAGGGCGATGACCTCTCGGTAGAGCAGGCCTCCTTCGTACAGGGGCAAGAGGGACAACTCGAGCTGCACCGCCTGGCACCGGGAAAGCACTTCGCTGGCGCCTGCTAACACTTCATGCTCATAGCCCTGCACGTCGACTTTGAGCAGGACGCGGTCCAGCGGCTGGACCAAAGGCAGCGCAGCCTCGTCGAGCGTGCGCTGCTGAACCGATATCGACTCGATGTAGGCAGCGTTGGGTGCCGCCTCGCGGTGCCTGTCCAGCATCGGTAGGACCGAACTGCTTGCGCCACCGTTGGCCGCGACGTTCAGTTCGACCGTTCCAGCGGTCCTGCCCAGCGCGCACCGGACGCTGTCCCACAAAGGATCCGAGCCCGCACGCTGTTCGAGACGGGCGTACACCGACGGGAGCGGTTCGAAGGAGATGATGCGACCGCGGTATCCGAACCGCCTCAGCTCGGTTCCGAACTCCCCCACGTTGGCACCGACATCGAGGACCAGCGAGATCCTGGCAGCCGTAAGCAGCTTGTTCCTCCGATGCTCCGCTCGCTCCGAGGGGAAGCGGGAGACGTCGAAACCCGCATCTTGCAGCCTCTGTTTCATCGTGTGCCGAAAAGACACGTGTCACCCTTCAACGCACGGCCCGCGGACGATCACCACATGGTCTCACTTAGACCGGTGAAGGCCCAACGCTAACGGCGACGCACTTCATCCCGGGTCGAGTCAACGTCTCCGGTCGCATCCCTGCCTAGACTTGGCCCATGTGCGCCAGGCTCCACGGACTCACCGGACCCCGACGCCAAGGATGACCTTGGCCCTTCCTTCGCTGTCACTGCCGTCCTCCGCCCGCGCACAACTGCGCCAGAAGCGGATCTTTCAGGGCGGGTCGGCGTCGGCCCTGTCCCGGCTGTTGGGGATTGCCTGCGCGTTCGTCACGCTGCCGATCGCTCTAGCCCACCTTGGCAAGGCGTCCTTCGGCGCCTTCCTGGTGATCTCGACGCTCGCAACCCTGCTCTTGGTCCTCAACCTTGGGGTCGGGGACGGCCTGGTGACACTGGTGGCGCAGGCCGCCGCCGCGAATGATCACCGCCGAACCCAGGAGTTGATTTCGAATGCGGTGTATCCTCTCGGGGCCTTCGTGGGTGTTTTGCTCGTCGGGCTTCTCCTCGTGGCTCCTCATGTCAACTTCGCGTCGGCGATCGGCGTCGAGAGCAGCGTCGCGGGCGCCAACGGGGCTGTCCTGCTCGCGATCGTCGCTTCGCTGCTGAACATGCCGCTGACCATTGCGGTTTCCGTGCGGCGAGGCCTGCAAGAGGCGTGGGTGGCCAATCTCATCAACGCGGCTGCCGGTTTCGTCCAACTCGCTGGCGTCGGCCTTGCCGCCCGCTTCGCCCCCTCGCTTCCCTGGTTCGTGTTCGCTTTCGTCGTAGCCACGCCGCTCACGAACCTGGTCAATGCGTCGTTGCTCTTACTCGGGTCACGGCGATGGTTGCGCCCGCGGTGGGCGCAGGTCCGGAAACCCATTGCTCTCGAAGTCCTGCGTGCGGGCGGCTTGTATGCCCTTCTCGGCCTGGTGATCTCAGCGGCGTACCAGACCGACGCGCTGATCCTGGCGCACGTCGTCGGCGTCGGGGCCGTCGCCGAGTGGGGGGTGGCGTCCCGCGTCTTCCTCATCATCCCGATGGTGATCGGGTTCTTCGTGCTCCCCCTCTGGCCCGCCTACGGCGAGGCCATCGCGACCGGGGACCACCATTGGGTGCGCCGCACATTCCGGCGGTCCCTGCTCGGTTCCGTGGCGACTGCAGCACTCGGCGCCGCAATACTGGCGCCGCTGTGCCGTCCGTTGATCCGGCAATTCGTAGGCGCAGCAGTGGTTCCTAGTTGGCCGCTGATCGTTGCCTTTGTCCTCTACGTGCTCGTGATGGCCGTCAGTGCTCCGCTGGCGATGTACATGAACGGCTCACACATCCTGCGTTTTCAGGTCATGACCTCGCTGGCCATGGCCGCGACCAATATCCCCCTGTCGATCTTCCTGGCCGGTCGGTACGGTGTGTCCGGACCAGTGCTGGGCACTGTGATAGCGCAGACGGTTTGCACTCTGCTGCCCTGCGCGTTCTACCTTCCACGGCATCTGCGTCGGTCCGAGCACGC
Organism: Actinomycetales bacterium; assembly: GCA_038232855.1. GTDB lineage: Bacteria > Actinomycetota > Actinomycetes > Actinomycetales > Dermatophilaceae > Ornithinicoccus. Next base: position 148 of record JBBSNC010000288.1, on the reverse strand, counting down.
CATCATGCAGGTGCCGCCATGCGGGTAGACCTCGACGAACAGATTTTTCTGCGCCAGCGTCGCGGCGGCGTCTCCCGGTACTTCGCCGAACTATGGCTGGAAGCGAATCGCTTGCCGGACCTGGTCATGCGGGCGACGTGGAGATGGC
>JBBSNC010000287.1:0-2543 GCA_038232855.1 Actinomycetales bacterium | reverse complement strand
TACCTCGCGAGTTTTCCCACCGCCCTACCCGACATCCGCAAAGGCATCCGGATCAAAGCCAGCTGACCCCCGGTTTCGCGGGCATTCCTGACTGAGGCACGGACCAACTTTCGCGGGCAGTTTGACTTGAGGCACCACGCCTGCGCAGGACGTATCCTCCGCAGATGCGTAGCAGATCTGCTTTCGAACGACTCGCGTGGCTGGCGCAGCCAGGCTACGTGGTTGCCGAGGTGCTGGTCGGTCTCGGCCTGGGGGTGGCCTACTCGTTTCGCGATGACACCATCAGCGCGCTCGGCACGGGGTGCTCGACCATCTCACTCGAAGGGTGTTCATCACAGCCATGGGTGATGAACGCGGTCTTCATAGGCTTCGGGGCTCTGCAGGCCCTTGGTGCCTGGCGCCTCCTACGGGATCGCACGTCCAGGAAGCTTCGAATAGCCGGTGGCCTCTGGGCAGTGGCCGGTTCGTTCTCGATCCTGGTGGGGTCCTTCCCCGTGGACAGCCATCCGGTGGCGCATACCGTTGTCGCCTTGCCGGTCTTTGCGTGTCAACCGATCGCGATCATCCTGCATGCTCGGCTGCTGCCCTCATCCCCGCAACGGACCGCCGGTATCGCACTCGGTGGCGTATCCGTGGTCGGCGCCGCAACCTTCGGGGCTCTGCTGGGGAGTGAGCAGTGGGGCGGCTGGGCAGAGCGAGCCGCCATCTGGCCAGCCAAACTCTGGCTGGCCTTGGCCGCGACGCACATTGTGGTCTCGAGTCTGCGTAGTAGCACATCGGATCGATGACTCCTGACGCACCAGCCGGAATCGGTCGGTATGCCCGGGCATACGACCAAGCCCATGTGCACCGGATATGGGTATCGAGAGCCTAGAACAGCATCTGAGCCAACACTCGTCTACCTCAGCGAGTTCCTCTTCAGCCAAAGCCAACTCTGGGGCTGGCCGACGAAAACGATCCAAGATCCCCGGGTCCGATAGGCATGGGCCTCACGCGCGGCTTCCATCCCAGGCGTCAGTGATCTGTGCGTCGGACAGCGCTTCGGCCTCCCCGACGTAGTCCGACCAGCCTTCGGGATCGGACTGGCGGTAGTGCTGCACGGCAGCGACAGCTGCCGCCTGCCAGTGCTCGTCCATCAGTCGACGTACGGTGTCATCGGCTGAGGCGCCGCCAAGCGGTTGTTCGGGACGCCTCTTGCGGCGCCCGAGCCACTTCGGCTCGGCGAGCCGATCTTCACCTTCTACCGATAGTTTCTACGGAGTTGAGGCGGTGCATTCTTGACGGTCGAGGTGCTGTCCGAGCACGATGCCGCTCGGTTGCGAGCCGCGCCACTCCTCTGAGGCTCGGACCCGATGCGGCGCCGGTGATCGAAGGCCGGAACGAAACCCTTCTTCAGTCCTGCCCTAGCGAGATCGGAGAATCTGTGCCGCTAACGCGTGCCTCTGGTGGGTGATGCCCAACACGGCAGTGGTGGCAGCATTCGCGAACGCTCTGTTGTCCGCCGCTCGTCGCTGTGGGCTCTCTTGAGGCGGGCCCGGGTCGCTGATGCTCCCACGGCGCACACGGTGGGGGTCGATAGGCTGCTCGGCACGCGACATACCTGCCCGTTTTTGACACCGCACAGTTCAGGACGTCTCATCGCATCACACACCAACTCACTAAACGCAGCCCCCCGCAGCAAGGACGGGAGCATCCACGTCACCAACGAGCGCTTCAACACCATCTCCCACCTCGTCGGCGCCTGCTTCGCGCTGGTCGGTGCCGCGCTGCTTGTCGCCCAGGCGAGTGACCAAGGAGATCCGTGGAAGATCGTCGGGTTCGCCGTCTTCGGCCTTTCCCTCGTGATGCTGTTCCTGACGAGCACGCTGCACCACGGGATTGACGGGACGCCCCGACTGAACGAAGCGCTGCGCACGCTCGATTACGACTCGGTGTTCTTCCTCATCGCAGGCACGGTCACTCCTTTGGTGCTGGTGTTGTTTCGCAACACCTACGGTTGGGCGGTGCTCGGCGCCGTGTGGGCCATCGCCATTGTGGGGATCGTGCTGCGTTCGGTATGGCGACGGGTGCCGAAGTATGTGACGAATACGCTCTACATCTCGCTCGGGTGGTTGACCGTGTTGCTGATCGGCGCCGGCGTCACGCTGCCGCTCGGGGCACTGGCGCTGATGGCTGCCGGAGGACTGGTCTACAGCGTGGGGTTCGTGATCTTTGTGATCGAACGACCCAATCCGCGTCCAGGGGTGTTCGGCTTCCACGAACTCTGACACTTCATGGTGTTGGTAGCGGCCCTCTTCCACTATCTGCTCATGTACTTCTACGTCCTCCCCGCATAGTTTGGAGGCATCTCCCGGACCGCGGAAGTCAGCCGGCGGCCACACTGGATGGGCTATGTGGCCTCGACGGTCGGGATAGCGCTGTTGATTGATAGCGCCCTTCTACTTCTCTGCCGGGCTCGTGGCACCGTGGTGGACAGTGGTGCTGCTTTTTGGGGTGTGGCTCGTGTTGTTGGTCCTGAGCACGAACTTCTTTCGGCCCAAACC
>JBBSNC010000286.1:0-2543 GCA_038232855.1 Actinomycetales bacterium | reverse complement strand
GGGGCGCTGCCTGCGGTCGTGACCACGACTGAATGCGGGTGGTGAAACCGCGGGGGTATGTCGATCCATCCGTGAGTGCCCAGGATCCGGGCAGCACCTGGCGTCGGCCCGCGCAGCGAGCACGTCAGGGTTGCCGACCTGCCGTCGTCGTAGGCCAGCAGCATGGCGGCATCCAGGTCTACACCAGTGGATGCCAGGGAGCCGACCAACTCCAGTCGGTCGGGGTTGCCGAGGAAATGCTGGGCCAACGAGACGACATACACCCCGAGATCGAGCATCGCCCCGCCAGCGAGCTCCTTGCTGAACAACCGATCATCGGGGTCGAAGTCGCGTTGCACGCCAAGGTCGGCTTGGACGCTGCGGACCTGCCCGATGTCGCCGGCCGCGATGGCCTCGCGAGCAGCCACGATGGCGGGCTGGAACCTGGTCCACATTGCTTCCATCGCAAAGACGCCGTGCTCGCGCGCAGTGTGCACCAGACGCTCCGCGCCCTCGGCTGTGGCCGTCAGGGCTTTCTCGACCAGCACCGCCTTGCCGGCCTCGAACCCAGCTACGGCAATCGCGAGGTGCTGCGGGTGCGGGGTCGCGATGTAGAGAACATCAACCTCCGGATCCTCGATGATCTGGCGGTATCCACCGTGGGCGCGCTCGATGCCGAACTCGCTCGCGAAGGCATCGGCGCGATCCTGGGATCGCGATGCGACCGCGACGACAGAGGAATCAGGGACGTGCTCGAAGTCTGCGACGACGTTGCGGGCGATGCGACCGGGGCCGACGATGCCCCACCTGAGTTCATCCATCCCCCCACCCTAGGGAATGACCAAGCGGTTAGCGGCGGCTGGTTGACATCCGACGGGACATTTTGCGCAGCAGCGGTCGGGGCACGACGCGCAGCGCCGAAGACATCGCCTTGTATTCAGCCGATGGCACGGAGATGACTTTGCCTGCGGCCACGTCGTCCAGGGCGTCCTGCGCCACTCGGTGGGCATCCAGCCACAGCCGCTGCGGCAAGTCCGGCATGTGCATGTGCGCGCGGTCATGGAACTCGGTGTGGATCAAGCCTGGGCACAGTGCCGTGACGGTGACGCCGGTGCCGCTTAGCTCGACTGCGAGCACCTCGGAGAACGTGGTGGTCCACGCCTTGATCGCCGAATAGGTCCCCATCACGGCGAAGGAGGCCACCGACGAGACGTTGAGAATCGCTCCGTGGCCGCGGGCTCGCATGGGGCCTGCTGCCGCATGGCTGGCGACCAGCACCGAGCGGATCATCACGTCGACTGCGCGCTCCTCTGTCGCCAGGTCGCCGGTGCTGAAGTCGTTGTTGATACCGAAGCCGGTGTTGTTGACGAGCAGGTCGATCGGGCGATCCACCTCGCTGATGCGGTCGGCGACCGTCTGCAGCTGGGCCCGATCGGCCAGGTCAGCGCTCATAACGTCGGCCCGCACGGCATACCTGCGGGTGATGTCTTGTGCCAGTTCCTGCAGACGGGCCTCGTCCCTGGCCACGAGCACGACATCATGGCCGCGTGCGGCGATCTCGATGGCCAGCGCGCGACCCAGTCCGGCGGAGGCGCCCGTCACAAGTGCAGTTCCCATGTCGGACACAGTAGCGAGGCGTCGCGGCCGCCGCTGTCCACCTACAGTGGAGCGGTGCGTATTGCGACCTGGAATGTGAACAGCATCCGAGCCCGTGTTGACCGCGTGGTGGCCTTCTTGGAGCGGCAGGACATCGATGCCGTGGCGATCCAAGAGACGAAGTGCCGCGACGACCAGTTCCCGTTGTTGGCGTTCGAAGCGGCGGGGTATGAGGTGGCTCACGTCGGTTTCAATCAATGGAATGGCGTCGCGATCGTGTCGCGGGTGGGGATTTCGGATGTGCTGGATGGGTTTGCCGAGATGCCGCAATGGGGTGAGCCGGCCGTCGCCGAGGCGCGTGCGATGTCAGCCGTATGCGGCGGGGTTCGCCTCTGGTCGTTGTATGTGCCCAACGGCCGCTCGCTGGATGACCCGCACATGGTCTACAAGTTGCAGTGGCTGGAGCAGTTGCGGTCTCAGGCTGCCGGCTGGCTGGCCGATGACCCGCAGGTGCAGATCGCGTTGATGGGCGATTGGAACATCGCACCTCAGGACGAGGACGTGTGGTCGATGGAGTACTACCTCGACAAGTCGCATGTCAGCGAGACTGAGCGCTCGGCGTTTCACGCGGTGGTGGACTCCGGATTCGCTGACCTGACGCGACCGCATACCCCCGGTCCCGGCACATACACCTACTGGGACTACACGCAACTGGCATTCCCCAAGAAGCGGGGTATGCGGATCGACTTCGCCCTCGGCTCCCCCGCGCTCGCTTCACGGGTTGAAGGTGCCTTCATCGACCGCGAGGAGCGCAAGGGCAAGGGTGCCAGCGACCACGCCCCCGTCGTCATCGACCTGACAACCGGGTGAGGATCGGAGCGCAGCGCAGCGAGCACCGGACCGGAGCCGGGCGCGGAAGGTCGAGAGAGAGAATCGACCTGACAACCGGGTGAGGATCGGAGCGCAGC
>JBBSNC010000285.1:0-2609 GCA_038232855.1 Actinomycetales bacterium | reverse complement strand
GGCTTGCCGTCGTCGCGCTGGTGCTGGCCACTCCCCTGCTGGCCGATGCCCAGAGCGATTGGCGTGTGGCGCTCGACCCTCAAGACATGACCGAGATGTGGGATATCGGGCCCTTGGCGCCGTTGTTCATGCCGGTGGGTTACGTCTTCATCCTCGGTGGACTGTTCCTCGCCGCGGCGCTTGTGGCGATCCTCGGCCCCGTTAAGCAGCCCTGGAAGCCTGCCGAACGCAGCGCCTGGGTATGCGTCGCGATCGTGGGCTGGGGCCACTCCGCGTTCGGTCTCTACTTCACGCCACAGATCCTGTCGAACTCCCACGATGACCCCACCTGGATGTACACGCTGACCGGGGTCGTCACGATCGGGGCGGCGCTACTGCTGACGTGGTCTTTGGGCCGAGCCTCGGCCGCCACACCTGGAGAACCCCATACAGTCAGTGAGTCCCATTCCCGCGCTGCAGACTCGGTCGGCTAACTGTGCCCCACGGCGACCTGCACAATGCTCATGAAGTGGATGCGCATGAGAAGAGTTCGTCAGACTTGTTCGTCATGAGGTACTTGCGAGGCGGACTTCTCGTGCGGTCCACGCGCCGCCCGAGGCCCCAGTCGGCATACTCGGGTCATGGACCATGCGAACGCCCTTGAGAGCACGCCGGCCTCGGATTTCCTCGCCTTCGAGATGCTGCTCGACGAGGAGGACCGGGCGCTACTGACTCGGGTGCGAGAATTCATGACGACCGCTGTCGAGCCCGTCATCAACGACTACTGGGTGCGAGCAGACTTCCCGCACGAGCTGGTCCCCGGCCTTGCCGAGCTGGGCATCGCCGGCTTGCCCTACAACGCACCGGGGTGCCCCGGCCGCAGTGCGCTGCTCGACGGCATGGTGCACATGGAGATGGCCCGCACGGACTCCTCGATGGAGACCTTTATGGGCGTCCACGGCGGGCTGGCGATGGGTTCGATCGCGCTCTGCGGCTCCGAGGAGCAGCAGCAACGGTGGCTGCCCGCGATGGCCCGGATGGAGTTACTCGGGGCCTTCGGGCTGACCGAGCCGGAGGTGGGCTCGGGCATCGCCGGAGGATTGGCCACGACCGCCCGGCGCGACGGCGATGAGTGGGTGCTCGAGGGACAGAAAAAGTGGATCGGCAACGCCTCCTTCGCTGACTTGGTCGTGATCTGGGCTCGCGACATCGAAGACGAGCAGGTCAAGGGCTTCGTGGTCGAGAAGGGCACCGAGGGCATGAGCTTCGAGGTCCAACAGAACAAGATCGCATTGCGGGTCGTGCTCAACGCGGAGATCGAACTCACGGGAGTCCGCGTGCCGGAGGCTAACCGGCTGGCGCAGGCGCACTCGTTCAAGGACACCGCCAAGGTCCTCAAGGTCACCCGGATGGGGGTGGCATGGGCGGCCACCGGTTGCGGGCGCGGGGCCTACGAGCACGCGCTGGCCTACACCAAAACCCGAGAACAGTTCGGGCGGCCGATCGCCGGTTTCCAGATGGTGCAGGACTTGTTGGTCAAGATGTTGGCCAATGTCGTCGCCTCCACCGCGATGTGCGCGCGCGTCTCCCAGCTCCAAGACGCCGGGCTGCTCCGCGACGAGCACGCGTCCCTAGCCAAGGCCTTCACGACGGCTCGGATGCGTGAGACCGTCGGGTGGGCGCGTGAGGTGCTCGGCGGCAACGGGATCCTGCTTGAGCACCACGTCGGACGCTTCGTGGCCGACGCCGAGGCGATCTACTCCTACGAGGGGACCCGCGAGATCAACACCTTGATCGTCGGCCGGGCTATCACCGGCACAGGCGCGTTCGTCTAGACAGCTTGGGATACAAGCTCAGCCTAGAGGTCAGTTCTCCTCATAGGCACGCTCGATGAGCGTTTGGGCTTTCTGGAAGTCTTCGCTGGTGTGAAGTCGCAACTCGACATCGCCGGTGCCGAAGTGCCCGATCGATGCCACATCGCGAGCAAAGCCTGGTTCGAGGGTCACTGTCCGTGGGTTCAGTTTGAGGTAGATCAACACGTTCTTCGACTGCGGATGAACCTCGACGCACGCGAAGTTCTTCAGACGCCGGAACGCGAAGTAGTTGTTGAGCGTCTTTCTGGTCACGTCATCACCCAGTGCGGTGCAGAACGCGTCCACAGACTCATAAGATCCCGGAGATCGGTCGACGCTTGCTCCAGATACTCAGTCGCCGTCTTGGTGGACGGTGAACCAGGTTTGCTTTTCGGACCAGTTGAGGATGGAGCCTTTTCCGAGCCTGACGACTCCACCTTCGTGCCAGTCATCAACTTGCAGGTTGATGTCGGCGAACTTCGAAACCACCTGATAGAGCAGCCCGGCCTTATCGAGGGTGTCGATGCGCTCGTTCAGCCGGTATTTGTCGAGTACGTCGGGGGCATCTCGGGAGAAGCCTGCGATGTAAGAACGCAGATTCCGGCCCACGTTAGGTGGGTCCGCCAACAAGCCGGTCAACGTCAGGGGGGACGTGTTGTAGAAGGGAGCCTTGGTGACCCGCTCCAAGATGGGGTCGATGTTAGCCACTTCGCCCTCCAGCGACTTCGCTTGGGCAATGACCTCTGACCTGGTCGCTTCCAGCACGCAGTCAAGGCG
>JBBSNC010000284.1:0-2623 GCA_038232855.1 Actinomycetales bacterium | reverse complement strand
GGTGAAGAAGATCATCGAAAAGGTCAACGACAGCGACGACCCGGAAATGAAGATGCGCGGCTGCCTGATTAAGGAGCAGCGCTCGGAGTTGGTCAAGCACCACATCTGGGTGCTCTGGACCGACTACTTCAAGCCGCCGCACTTCGAGCAGTACCCGCAATTGCACGTGTTGGTGAACGAAGCGACCAAACTTGCCGGTGCTGCCGGGACCAAGGCGTCCTGGGATGTGTCGGTCGCCGACGACTTGCTGGCCAAGATCGACGAGATCGCCGAGATCTTCGCCGAGACCAAGAAGGCCTGAATACCCCACACACCGACGAGGCCCGAGCGCTGATCCGAAATGGGGTCAGGCTCGGGCCTCGGCGCGTGAGGGCCACAGTTCGAGGGACAGCAGATCTTCTTGGCTGATCAGCCCGTCCCGGACTTGGACCCGGCACAGGGCTCGAAGCACCTGCGGGTCGTAGTCGTATCCCATCCCCAATCTGAGCCGTTGCAAGGCCCGCATCCGCGTGGCCGAGTCCAACGCCACGCCGACAAGATCGTCATAGGCATTGGCCACGCGCAGGATCCTGCTGGCCATAGGAATGTCGCCCAGTTCATCCATTCGCCAGTACGGGGTGGCCTGTTGCGACACCACAGCCGAGACCTTGGACAGTTCCGCGGTCCTGGCTAGCAGAGCAGACCCGGCAGCGGCTACCCGCCGCTGATCCAGCGCCGAGGTATGCGTCGTGGCGCCGCCTGGGATGGGTCGTTGCAGGGACAGTTGCCCCAGATCATGCAACAACGCGGCATACTCCAGGTCCCGCAACGACGGCTCGGACAATCCCAACTCGCGGCCGACCGGCACCGCCAGCCGGGCGACCCGGGCGGCATGTCCTGGATCTGTGAAACCGCCCTGATCGGTGAGTTTGGACAACGCCCAGACCGTTTGGCGCTGACCATCGATGACCTTTGCCTGTCGTCGCACCGCAATCATGAGCAAGATCAGCGGAACCACGAAGACTGCCACCGCAGCCGCTCCCACCGCGCGGGTGGCCAAAGACATCGCTACGGCGCCGCTGACAACCCCTAGGCCGATAGGTCCCACTGCCTTCAACTCATCAGCCAGGGCGTGTCTGATCAGCGTGTGGTCTTGGGCCGAGCGTTCATAACTCCACAGCAGCAGCTGAAGTGCCAAGACCACCCCCGTGATCGCTGCCAACGACGTGGCCAAGATCCAGTGCAGAGTTACGTCCCAGGTCACCAGCAGATCGAGCAAGGATTCCCCGTCGAATGAGCGCACCCGGACGATGAAGGCAACGAGCGCGGTGACCATCACCCGCATGGCGATATCAGAGAGCACGGGCACGTGCCCATACCGAGCCAATCGTCGCAGGGCGGCCACGCTCGCGCCGACGCCGGCTAGCAGGGCGATGTAGCCGGCGCTCATCTGGATGGGCACGGCACCGGGCAATGATGCGGTCATCGCCATCGCTATGCTGACCGTCATCCCGACTGGTTCCACTCTGCGCCCACTGACGACGGTGATCGGGCGGGAATCGGCCAGCACAATGACGATCAGGCACACCAGGAGCCACACCATGACAGCGGGCTCCCGGGTGGGGGGCCAGGTGTGGTTCTGTAGGAACAGGTAGAGCACCAAGAGGGCGGTCACGATGGTGATGGCGTATACCACCCAGGCAGACTCACCTCTTGCTCTCATGCTCTGAGCCCATCGCTCTCGGGTTGCCATGCTGCGTACTCATCGCTGACGATCGGGTCGTCATGGTCGTTGGCGTCCACCCCGGTGAGAAGAACCCTTTCGCTGATTCGGGTGGTCTCCCAGGGGTGGACCTCCAGCACCTCGGCCATCGCCGCGACGACGTCTGGGTCGAGATGTGTACCGGCGCGGGCGCGCAGCGACTTCACGGCCTCAGTAGCGCTCATCTCATCGCGGTAACTTCGATTCGTGGTGAGCGAGTCGAAGGCATCCGCCACGGCGATGACCCGCGCAAAAAGTGGGATGTGCTTCCCAACCAAGCCAGCCGGGTATCCCAACCCGTCGTACCGCTCGTGGTGGTGCAGTATCCCCGGGATGGCCGGGGCAAGAAACTCGATGTCCGAGAGCATGCGGACGCCGGCTTCGGGGTGCTCCTGGATGGCCGCCAGATAACTCACATCGTTCGGCATGGTGCCACGAGGCACTCTCGGCGTGGTGGAGACCAGGCCGAGATCGTGCAGAAGCGCGGCCGAGTGCAACGCTTCGGCTGACTCCCCGACAATCCCCAGACGGGGTGCCATCCGGTCGGTCAGGTCGGCCACTCGCGAGCTGTGACCGATCGAGTAGGGGGTTGCCACCTCCAGGGCGCCCATCAATGTGCTCACAGTTCGGGTGTGACTTCGCCGCTCGTCGGCGTCGCGGCTCAGGGCCCATTGAGTCAACCACAAGGGGCCAACGATGAGGACGGAACTGAACGGCCCGATGCCTACTGGCGCCCAGAGCACGACAAGGAGGATGCCCAGGAGCACGTGCACCGGGTATGTCGGACCTAGTCCACGGACGATCTGCACCGCAGCGGTGAACGGATTCACCCCATCGCTGAAATGGGCCATCAGACCAATCAGGGCGACATTCGTCAACAGG
>JBBSNC010000283.1:0-2656 GCA_038232855.1 Actinomycetales bacterium | reverse complement strand
TGTTCGGCCACCACGATCCGCACCCGCCGCGATGAGTGGATCACCGCCGGGGTCTTCGCGGCGTTGGAGCAACTGTGCCTCGAGTCCTACGACCGGGTCGTCGGCCTCGACCTCGAACAGATCACCGTGGACGGGTCTCTGGTCAAGGCACCCTGCGGAGGTGAAGCAGCCGGCAGATCCCCTGTCGACAGAGGAAAACTCGGCACGAAACGCTCCGTGATGACCGACGGGTGCGGCATCCCCATCGGGTGCGTCACCGCGCCAGCGAACCGGCACGACTCACCCCTGCTGCGCCCCACTCTGGAACACCTCGCCCGGTTCGAGACCCGCTTCGGGATCGGCCTGCCCGATCACATCACCGTGCACCTTGACGCCGGCTACGACTCGGCCAAGACCCGCGACCTGCTGACCGAGCTCGGCTGCCAAGGTGTCATCAGCAAGAAGGGCTTCCCCCTGCAGGCAGGCGCCCGCTGGGTCGTAGAACGAACCAACTCATGGCACAACCGTGGCTTCAAGAAGCTGCACGTCTGCACCGAACGACACACCCGGGTCATCGACGCCTTCATCGCCCTGGCCAACGCCGTGATCATCACCCGCCGACTCATCCGATGCGCCTGGACCACCCACCGCTGGGACACCAGACCACCCCGCCGACCATGACCTATCCGCGCGATCTCTTAGACGCGAAGTCAGAAGAACTGCGGAAGCGATTGCCGTCCTGCACATCGACCGGCTGCGCGACTTTGGGGACGACCAAGCCTTAGCCCATGGCGAGGCGGCCGGGGACACTGGCTGATACCTATTCGTCAGCCAGCAGGATTGTCAACTGGACCGACAGGGTCAACCGACAACGTAGCCGGACCGGGCACCCAGCGCCGCGAAATCCCCTGGGCAATGTCGCGAAGCGCGTTTTGCCTGGCTGCGTCATTTTGCCGCCTACCGGCGCACCAGTGTTGCCGGATTCGCCGAACATCCGAAGGCGCCGCGCTTCGTGCTGCGATGGTCACGGAGCACGATGCCCTGGATGAGATCCTGGATCTTTGCCGGGCTGTCAGCCCGAGGCTTTTGATTCGGTTGCGCGTGGTGTCGCGACGAACACCAGCGACGTCGATCTGCTGGTGGACCTACTGCCCGGAGGCGGAAACCAGCTTGACCAATCGCGTCTTTACTTTGCTGCTCCCAGTCGGCTCTCTGGCAACAAGCTCGGATCTAGCTCGGCCCCGCACACCGCGTCCGCCAGCTTGCGCCCCAGGCTCGGCGCTTGCTTGAAGAGGTTGTGCCCGACCGGGACGAGCACGCTGCCGTTGCGCCATACCGCCATTCCGTCAGGCCCCCAGGGCAGCTCGGTGACCCAGCAGTGCCGCACGTCTACGGGGTCTGGATCCAGGCCCGGTAGAGCGCGAGTCACATATGCCTGTGCTCGGTGCGCCAGGCTCTTCAGGGCCCCTGGGTCAGCCAGGCTGCCGTCCTCGCGGACCGCGGTCTTGTCGCTCAGCCCTAGACCGTATGCCGTGTTGCCTGGGACAGCCGCCGCGTAGATCCCCTTTTCGCCGAAGTCACCGCTGGAGTCCTGCAGGGTGGCCAGGCGCGTTGGCGGGTCGCCTCTCATACGGAACGTCAGCCTGACGTGTGCGCCCTGACTGATCGGCAGTGACAGTCCCACTCCACGGGCGAGGTGAGAGGTGCCGCGCCCCGCGGCCACCACTATCGTGTCGAATACCTCGGTGGTCCCCCCGCTGCGGAGCTCAACCCGGTCGCCGGAGTCACCGGTCAGTCCCAGGCTGATGACCTCCTCGTGCAGCAGTCGGTTGCCGAGGGCCCGCACGAGCGCGGCAATGGTGGCGCGCGTGCGGATCGATCCTCCTTCTTCGTCCAGCATTGCCGGTCCGTCGTAGTGGGCCAGCATGGGGATCAGCTCAGTCAACGTGGCTGCCTCGATCTCGCGGGCACGGACGCCGACCTGCTGCATGAGCCTCAGCCGAGCCGGCACGTCCGGTCCCAGCGCCACCGCCCCATCTGCCGAGACCATGTCGACGCCGAGATCCCCTCCCCACTGCTCGTATAGTGCCCGCGCCTCTCGGGCCGCAGTAATGAGCCGCGGATCATCGTGGGCATGCCGAAAAATTCGCGACACCCCGCCCGATTGACTGTTGCCAGGCACACCTTGCTCGTAGACGGTGACGTCGATCCCGCGCAGCATCAGGGTGTATGCCGTGCACAGTCCCACGATGCCGGCCCCCACCACCGCGACTCTGGGACCGGAGTATTTCTGTGAGGTTCCAGCGCTCATCAGGTGATGCTTCCATGGAAGAACCTCCCTCGTCTGAACCGCCACTCCCTTACACCGCCAGGGTTGCATCGTGGTGGTGCCGCAAGCCCCAAGTCGGTGCCGCAATTCCCTCGACCGGCCCAGCAGTCGATCGGCATCCTCATCGTCAGTACAGGTCGGACAGCGCGCACCACTCGGTCCATGACAGGTCGCCTCCGACAAACCGGGGACTAGGGCGTGTCTGCTAATGCCTGGGGCTTGGGTGTGCTGCGGTGGGAGGCATGACTCGGACGGATGCGATTTCGGATGATTTGTGGGCGGTCCCGGAGACGGTGCTCCCGTCTGCGCGGGGGCGAGTGGGCCGGCCGTGGAACGATCACCGGCTCA
>JBBSNC010000282.1:0-2659 GCA_038232855.1 Actinomycetales bacterium | reverse complement strand
CTTGGGTGCCAACTTCGAGGCTCGCAACGCGACCCACCAGATGAAGAAGTTGACCGCTGCCGATCTCAAGGGTTTCCGTGACCTGCTGCATATCCCGGTCACCGACGCGCAGATCGACGAAGACGTCTACAACGTGCCGTACTACAAACCGGCTGATTCCTCGCCGGAGATCGAGTATCTACAGCAGCGCCGACAGGAACTCGGCGGCTTCGTGCCCGCGCGTCGCACCAAGGCAACTCAATTGACCGTGCCGAAGGTGGATGCCTTCTCCACCTCGCTCAAGGGGTCGGGCAAGCAGCAGGCCGCCACCACGATGGCCTTCGTTCGCATCTTGCGCGACATCATGCGCGACAAAAGCCTCGGCGCTCGGGTCGTACCGATCATCCCGGATGAGGCCCGCACGTTCGGCATGGACTCCTTCTTCCCGACGGCCAAGATCTACAACCCCCACGGTCAGCAATACGAGCCCGTGGACCGCAACCTCTTCCTGTCCTACGTCGAGTCCGAGAAGGGCCAGATCCTGCACACCGGGATCAACGAAGCCGGATCGTTCGCCGCATTCACCGCCGCTGGCACGTCATACGCCACGCATGGCGAGCCGATGATCCCGGTGTACGTGTTCTATTCGATGTTCGGGTTCCAGCGCACCGGTGACGCGATGTGGGCGGCTATGGACCAGATGGCGCGCGGATTCATCATCGGCGCCACGGCGGGCCGGACCACGCTGACCGGCGAGGGCCTGCAGCACGCCGACGGCCACTCCCCCATCCTCGCTGCGACCAACCCGGCGATGAAGATCTACGACCCGGCCTTCGGATACGAGATCGCCCACATCGTGGCGGCAGGCCTGGCCCAGATGTACGCGCCTGACTCCACCGACCCGAATGTCATGTACTACATAACGGTCTACAACGAGCCGATGCAGCAACCCGCCCAACCGGCTGAGGTCGATGCCGAGGGCATCGTGCGCGGGCTCCATTGCGTTGCGGTCGCTGAAGGGGAAGGACCGAAGTGTCAGTTGATGGGCTCAGGCGTGTCCTTGCCGTGGGCCCAGGAAGCGGCCCACATCTTGGGCAGCGACTGGGGCGTGCAGGCCGACGTCTGGTCGGTCACCTCGTGGACCGAGTTGCGCCGAGACGGCCTTGCGGCCGAAGAACACAACTTCCTCCACCCCGACGAGCCGGCCCGTACTCCCTACGTAGCGCAGAAGTTGGCCGAGGCTGCCGGACCGGTCATCGCGACGACCGACTTCTGCTCTGACGTGCCGGATCAGATTCGTCAGTTCTTGCCCCACCCGTTCGCCACCCTCGGTGCCGATGATCACGGGTTCTCCGACACGCGTGCGGCGGCCCGCCGGTACTTCCACATCGACGTGCACTCAATGGTCGTCCGTGCCCTGCAGATGCTGGAGCAGGACAGTAAGGTCGAAGCCGGGACCGCACAGCAGGCAGCGACGCGCTATGACCTGCTCAACGTCAACGCCGGCACCACCGGTACGGCTGGCGGGGACTCCTAGATCCACGTCAACCTGCGGGGACGCTGAGACGACCTCGGCGTCCCGCAGGCGGTGCTCACGAAGTCAGTCGCGCAACGGCCGCGCTCCAGGACCGGTGGTGCACTTCCTCGCCGTCGCAGTGGGCGATTTGCTCGGCGTGGAGGTAGAAGCTCGGGCGTCGCAGGTCAGCCGGTAACTACTGGCGACCTCGACCCTGAACTGTCCCTGCGGCGCACCGAGTAGTTCCCCGAGATCTGCGCCCGGTAGTGATCGGCGCGGCTCGGGTGGGCCGTGTACTCCTCCCGGCCATGCTGCGAAACACGCAAGCCATGGTCGACAAAGGTGCGGTCACCGAGGTCATCGTCGATCACCACCGTCGTCTCGCCGGTCGCGACATCTGTGCTCACCGTGCGTGCGGGAGCCGCCGGTCGATGCGTGTGCACTCGTGCCGCGGGCGCAGCTGCCGGGGCGGCGGGGGGGGGTGTTCCAGGTCGGGACCGGTGAAGACGGGCAGGTCGAGTCGACCCGAACCCGGCAACACGACGAGGTCCGAACGAATCGGCGGCGGCGTCAGCAGCGGGCACCAATGCCGACACGACCACGGTGGTGCGATGCCTGTTCGCCGCGCTGATCCTGGCTCCCTTGGCGATGCACGAGGTAGGACGGAAAGGGACGCCATCGCGACGCTTTGTCCTAGGCGCGGCTGTCGCGGGGGCTCTCTTGGGCGTCGACTTCATGCTCGCTAGCCAGAGCTTGCTCCTCGTCGGCGCAGGAGTTTCCTCCGTGTTGCTCAACACTCAGATCGTGGCCTTCCCGCTCTTAGCACGGTGCCTGCAGGGGCAACGGGTGACTCGCGCCTTCCTGATATCGGCTCCGATGGTCCTCATCGGCGTCGCCCTCGTGGGCGGATTGGGCCAGAGCGGCCGCACCGCAAGCCTGCCGATCACTGGCGTGCTGATGGGAGGGGCTGCGGGCGTGGCCTACGCCGCCTACCTCTATGTCAGCCGTCAAGGCAGCAGCGATGCTCCGGGTCATGCCATCACCGGCTTGCTGATCGCGCGTTGGCGGCAACAGCGTCCAGGGCGTGTCTGCTAACTGGCGGACGCGGTGGTGGATCAGGATCGCGGCGAGCATGACACCGCCGAGGTAGGTCAGGGCGTACTT
>JBBSNC010000281.1:0-2670 GCA_038232855.1 Actinomycetales bacterium | reverse complement strand
GGGGGTCTTCGCTACGTTCGCGTGGCAACCGAGCCAAGTCGCCCTCGACTTCACGCCACACGCTGCCGACCGCGATGCCGAATACCCCCTGGCCGCCACGGACGAGGTCGATGACCTCATCATCGGAGGTGCATGCGTACACCGTTGCTCCATCGCTCATCAAGGTGATATTGGCGAGGTCTTCCACCCCGCTGTCGCGCAACTGGGTCACGGCAACGCGAATCTGTTGCAACGAAACCCCGGTGTCCAAGAGCCGCTTGATGATCTTCAACACCAGGATGTCGCGGAAACTGTAGAGGCGCTGAGTGCCAGACCCGCTGGCATTGCGGACCGAGGGCTCGAGCAGGCCGGTGCGGGCCCAGTAGTCCAACTGTCGGTAGGTCACTCCGGCGGCCCCACAGGCGGTGGGTCCTCGATATCCACACCCGTCATCGATCGGGAACGAACTGTGTGCGAAGAGAACCCCCTGCGTTCCCACCGGTTCCGAAGGACCTGAGACGTACGCTCCCTCTACCACGGCGTCCTCCACCTTCTTCGCTTGGTCTCCCCCGCGAACGGCCCGTCACAGGGACGAGTTCAGCGTTGGATTTGTTTCTGTACGGTAGGCCGCAATCAGAGGCTGGTCAACGATGACGCGCCGGTATGGCCCTGCTAAGAATCGGCTGATGAGTCCTCTGGATCCTCTGGGTCCGGCCCGGTCTGAAGCCCCTCGAAGTCCTCCGGAGTGACCGAATCGAGGAATTCCCTAAAGCGCTCCACTTCGTCTTCGTCCTCAACCGCCATCGTTATACCGGCCAGGTCCAGCAGGTCCTCGGCGGCCCAGATCGGAGTTGAGGCACGCAACGCGAGCGCGATCGCGTCCGACGGTCGGGCCTCAATGATTCGCTGACCACTGTCTAAGACGAGGCGTGCGTAAAAGATGCCGTCCTCCATCGACGTGATGTGAACTTGCTCCAACGTATGCCCAAGATCAGTGATCATGGTCACCATCAGATCGTGCGTCAGTGGCCTCGGCGGCTCGACGCCTTGCTGGGCGTAGGCGATAGCGGTGGCTTCTGGAGCGCCGATCCAAATGGGCAGGTAGCGCTGGCCGTCACGCTCACGCAGGAGCACAATCGGGCTGTTCGTCGGCATCTCCACCCGTACCCCGAGAACCTCGATCTCTTTCACCCAGTTACCGTACCTCTGTTATCTGAATGCTGCGCGGCACTGCTCACCCGGAGGGGTGAAGTCCGGCACGCACCAGCGATGTGTGCAACGCCAGACCGCGAGCCACGATCTCTGCCTGCACCTCCTGTGGATCCGGCCCCGGCATGCCACGGGCCCGGCGCCGCCGCAGTGGCTCCAGGATCTGCTCAGCCAACCCGATCTCTCGGTCAGCCGCCACGCGAAACAACCGTAGGTGGCGAGCCTCTACGCCATACGCAGCCAGCGCCGAAGCTTGCCGAGCGATTTCGATGTCATCGACGCCGTGCCGACCGGCGGCATCCAGTCGCAACAGTCCAAAAGACTTCAAGGCGCTGTATGTAGGCAGGTCCAGACCGGTGCTGTCGCGAAGATCTTGCGGGCTGAGTCGAACCGATCGCCTCCGGCGGGCGGTGGGTAGCGAGGGCGAGGGTGGCTGTGGAGGCGGCGCAGGCTCGAGACCGCTACGTGCCTCCTGCGATACCGGCATCGACCCGACTTCATGCTGATTGTGGTCGAGTCGGTCGAGATGGGCACGAATCACCTTTAACGGCCAGAACTTCTCCCGCTGGGCTTGTAACACGAACCGCAATCGGTCGATGTCTTCGCCTGCGAAGGCACGCCTTCCGCCCGCGAGCCGCTCGGGATGCACCAAGCCTTGGGATTCCAGGTATCGAATCTTCGAGACACTGACACCGCCAAACTCTGCAGTGAGCAGTTCAGCGACACGGCCGATCGTGGTCGCTGAGCCCCTAGCCGGTCGTGCGGGTGGGGTCACTGCCGCCCGAGGTAGTAGACGAGCCGGAACTTGCCGATCTGCACCTCGTCGCCGGCTTCCAGGTTTTCTTCATCGATGCGCTCGCGATTGACGTAGGTGCCGTTCAGTGAGCCCACATCTCGGACGCGATACCCACCCGCATCACGGATGAAGACCGCATGTCGCCGAGAGACGGTCACGTCATCGAGGAAGATGTCGCTCTCTGGGTGACGCCCAGAGCCGACTTCCTCGGCATCCAACAAAAACCGGGCACCGGTATTGGGCCCACGCAGCACCATCAGCAGTGCTGTGCCGGGTCGCAGCGCGTCGACCGTTGCTTGGTCTTCGCTCGAGAGCCGAGGCGCATCTTCATCGAAGGAGTACTCAGTGGCCGGCAGGTCAACGCCGCCAGGAATTCTCGCGGTCGTCGGATCGGCTCCCTGGGCGTGATGTTCTCGCTCGCGTTCACTCACGTGTGCACCTCCCGCTGTGTCGTCATGTCGAACTTCGGGCTTCGCAAGCCGCTTGCCATGGTCTGGGACACCTTGCTCGTGCAACGCCTTCCCTGGACCGTCACTCTAGTGCAATCCGGCAGCTAGTTGACGTGTGCTCGATAGGCCTCGACATCGAGGAGTTCACCCAGCGCCGAGGCATCGCTGACCTTCATCTCATACATCCATCCCTCGCCGTAGGGATCACTGTTGATCACCTCGGGTGTGGCGTCGAGT
>JBBSNC010000280.1:0-2674 GCA_038232855.1 Actinomycetales bacterium | reverse complement strand
GATCCCAGACCCCGAGTGCGGTGGCGATCATGACGTCGGCCTTGCGATCGGTGTGCTCTGCATCCGGTGCGACCCGGGTTCCGCCGCCGACCGAAGCTCCGACTGCGACGGTCACCATCAGCGCATCGTGATCCTCATCCAGCACCTCGGTGCCATCGACATACACTGCGACCTCCCACCCCTTGGTGCTCATGCCAGCGCTGAAGGCACCGACCGCATACCCCGCGGTGCCGATGGTTCCCTTGAGTCCGGCCGCCTGCTGGGTGGCTGCGGCTGCGATGCCGGCATGCACCGCGTTCATCACGACGTTGCCGTCCTCGTCGACCAGGAGGTCGCAGTCCATCCGCTTGCCCCGCACGGCGACCTTGGCAGCCTCGTGGAGGTCCAACGGCAACCCCATCCCCCGCGCAAAGTCATTGCCTGTGCCCATCGGGACCAACCCGATCGCGCCAAGGCCACCGAACAGGTCGTGCTCGATGCACGTCGACAGCACCCAGTTCAGTGACCCATCGCCGCCCATGACCACCACATCGCGGCCGTCCGCTCCACGCAGCGCCTCGACCATCTCATCCTCGCCGTCGGGCACGATCACCTCGGTCTGCGCGTGCTCAGCCAAGGCATCGAGCACGAGATCGACGTCCTCATCGGATGCAGACCCGGCTGCAGCATTGGCAATGACCAGGATGGACGGTTTGTCATTCATAGCCACACTGTGTCACCTCAGGGCCAGGCGCGGCCTTAACTGACGAAGTCTCGCTGCCGGATGAGGAAGAAGCACAGCACCGCGGCGACAAAGGCAGTGCTAGCCGCGATCAGCGTGATCTGATTCAGCGCATCCACGAAGCCGGTCGTGGCGACTTGGGAGATCAGATCTTTTGCCGACGCAGGAGCCATCTGCACGACCCGCTCGATCTGACCACCAGTCACCGCTGCCGAGATCTGGTCCGCCTGCGACGCCGCGGGGGTCCCAACGAGTTCGGCGGAGATGTCACTGGTCACGATGCGGCTGAAGATCGAGCCGAGGGCGGCGATGCCGGTCGCAATGCCGACTTGCCGGAAGGTCGAATTGGCACCTGAGGCCATCCCGGCCCGCGATGTCTCGACCACGCCGACTGCGGTCGAAGCCAGCGGCACATTGATCATCCCGACAGCGACTCCGCAGACGGTCAGGCCTGGGATCAAGGCCGTCCAGGAGGTGTCCACGTCGATGAGCAGCAGCAGGCTCAGGCCGACGCCGAGCAGTGCAAAGCCTGGCGCGATCAGCCACTTCGTGGGCACCCTCGCAGTCAGCCGCCCGGCAGTCGTCGCCGCAAATAGTGAGGCGATCGACAGGAACAGGAGCCGGACGCCGGCTTCGATCGCCGAGTAGCCCAGCACGTTCTGCAGATAGATGACCAGATAGGCCAACAACGAGAACATTGAAGACGACACGGCGAACGCCGCGATCAACCCCCCGACGAAGGTTGGCTTGCGGAGCAACCGCAGGTCGAACATGGGCTGACGCTGCTTGAGTTGCGAGAGCACGAAGAGGCCTAACAGCACTGCAGACCCACCGAGGCAGCCGAGCACCAGCCTGTCGGACCAACTGCGCACCCCGGCCTCGATCAGCCCGAAGACCAGCAGGGCCAACGCTGCGCTGAACGTGGCGAAGCCGATCCAGTCCGGCTTGCCGGCATCCGGGTCCCGCGACTCCTCGACCTTGCGCACCGCCACCACGATCGCGACCAGGCAGATCGGCAGGTTGACCCAAAAGATCCACCGCCAGGACAGCCCCGTGGTGAGCACACCACCCAGCACCGGCCCGATGGCCACCGCGACGCCGGTGATTGCCCCGAAAGCCCCGAAGGCCACTCCGCGCTCTCGGCCTGAGAACGTCGCCGCCAACAGGGCGAGCGCGGTGGCAAACATCGCCGCTCCACCGACACCTTGTGCGCCGCGGGCCAGGATCAATGTCAGAATGCTGGGGGCCAGCCCACACAGCAGCGACCCCAGCCCGAAGAGCCCCACGCCTATCGTGAAGACGCGCTTGCGGCCATACAGGTCGGCCAACGACCCAGCCGTCAGCAGCAAGGCAGCGAGCACCAAGGCATAGGAGTCGATTACCCATTGCAGGTCCGACAGCGACGCGTCCAGATCCCGTTGGATGTCGGGCAACGCCACGTTCACGATCGTGATGTCCAGCAGGAGCATGAACACGCCCGTGCACGCGGCAACCAGCGTCCACCACCGTGCAGCCATCGCCGGGTTCCCTCTCATCACGTCGGCATACCTGATCCGTGCTGGCCCGCTCGAATGCTGGCCACCTACCCGGAGCGCTCAGCGTACGACCGCCGTGAGACACACCGTGCACCGGCTGCGCTGACACTCACTGCACCAGCCCAAGAGCGGGTATATGACGGATGCCTTCGATTGTGATGACATCCGTCACTGGCCGTGGCGCGCTGACCCGTCCTACGGTGAAGCAACCCCCCAGGAGGCAACCGTGAGCGCCCAGCCGCAAATCCCCGACGACCCCGTGTTGGTCGTCACCGACGCCGTCCGCAGATTCGGTTCTTTCACCGCGGTCGACGGCGTGTCCTTTCAGATCGTGCCTGGTGAGACCTTCGGTTTGCTCGGGCCCAATGGCGCCGGCAAGACCACCACGATCTCGATGATCGCCGGCCTGATTCCCACT
>JBBSNC010000279.1:0-2694 GCA_038232855.1 Actinomycetales bacterium | reverse complement strand
TCCAGTGCCGCCATCGCACTATTCACCGTTGACTCCGATATCGTTGCTCAACTCGAGCGACTTCAAGGCCTCGTCGACGGCCTGACCACAACGGATGGCGAGCCATTCCCACCGACGAAGGTCATCCCCGCCGAAGATGGCACAGCTGCACTCGCGGCCCTGGTTGTGCCCTCGACCACGGCCACCGACACGGCAGCCGAAGTCACTGCGTTGCGCGACTCGCTGAACGACGAAGTGCCCGACGGGGTGAGCGCCGCGGTCACCGGTCCGGCGGCCATTGAGGCTGACCTAGCGGCGGTCTTCGAGGGTGCTAACTTCACGTTGTTGTTGACCACCGCGTCTGTCGTGGCACTGCTGCTCCTGGTGACATATCGTAGTCCGTTTCTGTGGCTCATCCCGTTGCTGGTCATCGGCCTCGGCGACCTCTTTGCCTCCACGGCAGCCACGCGGGTGCTGGAGGTCACTGGCATCCCCTGGGATGAATCGACGACCGGCATCCTGTCCGTCCTCGTCTTCGGCGCCGGCACCGACTACGCCCTGTTGCTTATCTCCCGCTACCGCGATGAGTTAAAGGGCCACGCCAGTAGACACGAGGCGATGAATCTGGCGCTGCGCCGCACCTCGGAGGCGGTGTTTGCCAGTTCCTCCACCGTTTTCCTGGGCTTGCTCACCTTCCTGCTGTCGGTCTTTCCGACCACCCGCGGGCTCGGCTTGGCCTGCGCGGTTGGCATCGTGGTGGCAGCCCTGTTTGCCCTCGTGCTGCTGCCCGCGCTGCTCGTCAACTTTGGCCGCTGGGTGTTCTGGCCGCTGGTGCCCCGTGTGGGCCAGGCCGTGTTGGCCGACTCGAAATCGATCTGGAAGCGGGTGGGCGACACGGTCGCCACACGACCTCCGGCCTTCATCGCCGGCACGTTGCTCCTGCTCGTCGTCCTGGGGCTCGGTACCCTCCGCATCGACCTGGGTTTGCCGCAGTCGGAGCAGTTCCTCGAAGAGCCCGAGGCCATCTCTGCGGCCAAC
Source organism: Actinomycetales bacterium (assembly GCA_038232855.1). Lineage (GTDB taxonomy): Bacteria > Actinomycetota > Actinomycetes > Actinomycetales > Dermatophilaceae > Ornithinicoccus. The sequence goes on along the minus strand of JBBSNC010000279.1, from coordinate 1,677 downwards.
CGTCTCGGTGAGTCGTTCCCGGCTGGAAGCGCCGACCCGACCGTGATCGTGACACGCACGACGGACGAAGGGCGACTGGCCGACATACAAGACGCAGTCGAGGGTGTGGAGGCCGTGGACTCGGTCCAACCCGGCACCTCGGAGGCAGGCATCACGACGCTCAACGCGGTGCTGTCAGTCGCTCCCGGCACACCTGAGGGGGTCAGTGCTATCACCGACCTGCGGGACGCGCTCGCCGATCAGGACGACACGTATGTGACCGGGGCCGACGCGCAGGCCATCGATGTCGACGATGGCACCGCACGCGATCGACTGGTCATCCTGCCGTTGATCCTTGGGCTGGTGCTCTTCGCCTTGTTCGGGTTGCTCCGCTCGGTCGTGGCTCCAATCATCCTCGTCTCGACCGTGGTGCTGACCTACCTTTCGGCGCTTGGGTTGTCGTGGGTGTTGTTCACGACCGTCTTCGGCTTCAGCGGTCTGGACGCGGGGGTCCCGTTGTTGGCCTTCTTGTTCCTCGTGGCCCTCGGCGTCGACTACAACATCTTCTTGATCACTCGAGCTCTGGAAGAGAGCAAACTCGTCGGTGCGCACGACGGGATCCTGCGTGCCTTGGCGGCTACTGGTGGGGTGATCACCAGCGCCGGCATCCTCCTCGCGGCCGTCTTCGCCGCCCTTGGGGTGCTACCGCTGGTCGTCTTGGCTCAATTGGGCGTGATCATCTTTGTCGGTGTGTTGATCGACACCCTGATCGTGCGCACGGTTTTGGTGCCTGCCATCGTGTTGACCATGGGCGATCGCTTCTATTGGCCACGCACCGTCAGGCCAGGCAAGCATGAAGAAGGCACACTCGATGAAGCCGACACGATCAGTGAACCCGTCAATGTCTAACAAGAGGAGCCCCATGAGCGTCAGCTACTCGATGCGTGCCCAGGCGCAACGAGCGACCGGATCCGTGCAACTGATGGTGGGCCAGGCATTGCGTGCCAAAGTGGCCGGGGATGACGCGTCCACGCGAGCCCAACGCATCTGGGGTTCAGCGGGCGAGCGCTGGTTCACCCCAACCGATCCGGTATGGCGAGTGCATGCTGACGCTGCCATGTTCCCGGCCGGCATCACAGCCCTGCTGATGCAGATGTTGCACCCGCTGGCGATGGCCGGTGTGGCCGGGCACAGCGGATACAAGGGAGATATATGGGGGCGGTTGCAGCGGACGAGCAACTACTTGGCGACGACGAGTTTCGGGACGGTCGAGGACGCCGAGGAGATGATCGCGCATGTCCGCGCTATCCACGAGCGAGTCCGTGGCAAGGACCCCTTGGGTCGCCCCTATCGAGCCAGTGACCCACACCTGCTGATGTGGGTCCATGTGACCGAGCTCGATGCATTCCTGCGGGGCTTCCAGGCCTATGCGGCGACCCCGTTGACTCCAGGCGAGGTGGACATTTATGTCGCGCAGGCCGGTGTCCCGGCTGCAAAACTCGGGGTGATCGACCCGCCCGAAACCGTCGCTGAGTTGAACGCCTTGTTGCATTCCTATCGGCCAGAGATGGAAACCACTCCCGCTGCTCGTGAGGCCGCCCGGTTCCTCCTGCTATCGCCGCCGCTTCCGTGGGCGGCCCGGCCGGGGTATGGCGCCTTGGCCGCAGGGGGTGTGGCGCTGCTCCCACCATGGGCGCG
>JBBSNC010000278.1:0-2750 GCA_038232855.1 Actinomycetales bacterium | reverse complement strand
TACACCGTGCCTAATGCTGGGAAGGTCATCCGTGGTGGCGGTGTCGTCACCTTGCATGTCTCCAGCGGCCCTGGGGGTCAGCAGGGCTTCGGTAACCAAGGCTTCGGCAACCAAGACGATGGCGACTAGGGCAACAGCACTAGGGGGCTAACCCCCGCTCCGGCTAAGCCCCGAGCGCGCGCTTGACCGCCGCAGCCACCCGACCGCCCTCGGCGCGACCGGCGACCTGGGGTTGGACGACCTTCATCACGTTGCCCATCTGCGCCATACTGGTTGCGCCAAGCCCATCGACTGCATCTCGGACCAGTGCCTCGATCTGTTCATCGTCCAGCTGCGCTGGCAGGTAATCCTGCAGCACCGCCCACTCCGCATCCTCGGCTTCAGCCAATTCGGGCCGGCCAGCTTCGACATACGCCGCAGCGGCCTCCTTGCGCTTCTTAGCCTCCTTGGCCAGCACACCCACGACCTCCTCCTCGCTCAACTCCCGCTGCACTTTGCCGGAGACCTCAGCGTTCGTGATGGCGGTCAACGCCATCCGTAGCGTGCTTGAGCGCACCGCATCTCGGGAACGGATCGACTCCGTGAGGTCGCTGCGCAGCGTGGCCTTGAGGTTCGCACTGTCGTCACTCATGACCGCAGTCTCCCATCTGAGCGCGACCGCCTCGCCAGGGTTCATCTGACATGCTCAGTCGGTGCCTCAACACCACCCAGCCACAGTGATGGCCGCCACCACCCTAGGGCTGGGCGCCGGGCTGTTGGGGTGGAGCACCCTCATCGAACCTCGAGCCTTCGCCCTGCGCCGCTTCGACGTGCCGCTGCTGCCTGTCGGCACGCCCGCCGTGCGCATCCTTCACGTCACCGATCTGCACTTGCACCCCCGCCAGCAGTACCGCGTTGACTGGCTGCACGGGCTCGATGCACTCGAGCCGGACCTAGTGGTCAGCACCGGCGACAACCTGGCCCGGATGGACTCCGTTCCTGCCGTGCTCGACGCCTATGGACCGTTGCTAGATCGTCCAGGCATATTTGTTCTCGGCTCCAACGACTATTTTCCAGCGATACCCAAGAATCCCCTGGGCTATTTCACCCGGAGCCACCGGAGGGGCACAGACCTGACCCCGCAGCGGCTGCCCACCCAGGACCTGGTCGACGGCTTCGAACGGCCAGGCTGGCTCAACGTGATGCACCGACGACTACGACTGTCGATCGCCGGGGTCGACCTGGAGTTGGTCGGCGTCAACGACCCGCACATCGGTTTTGATGACTACGACCGAATCGCCGGACCAGCGGCGACTGACGCAGACCTCACGATCGGGGTGCTCCATGCGCCGTACCAGCGGGTGCTCGACCCGATGGCGGCCGATGGAGCCACATTGCTGATCGCTGGGCACACTCACGGTGGGCAGGTGTGTGTGCCCGGCTACGGCGCTCTGGTCACAAATTGCGATCTCGACACGCGACGGGCCAAAGGTCTCTCGCGGTGGTGGCCCGGCGCGGGCCGCCACGATGAGACGCAGTCTTCGCGCCGCCGACTGCGGGATGAATCAGCACCGCTTGATGCGGCATACCTGCACGTTTCCGCGGGTTTAGGCGCCTCGCCCTATTCGCCGTTTCGGCTCGCCTGCCGCCCCGAAGCCACCCTGCTGACCCTGACGCCGCGAGAGCGCGACTAGGTTCCTGGAGCTGAGTGGCCACGATTCGGTCACTCAGTCAGCCGTGAGATATCGTGACCGACGCTGCGCATCCGCCTGGGTGCGAGCCACGGGGTGTGGCGCAGTTTGGTAGCGCGCGTCGTTCGGGACGACGAGGTCGCAGGTTCAAATCCTGTCACCCCGACACAGAAAATCGGCTAGATCGCGCATGTGCCCGATCTAGCCGTTGCCGATGGCTGTGTCTACGGCCAGCAGGAGCGCCGAACCGGCTGCGATCAAGCCAAGCCCTGGGCCGCTCTGGATCACCGCATATCGGTCTGCTCTGCGTCATCCTGAGTCTGCACTGCGGCAGGCGAAGTCGTGTGCGCTTGTGCGGAAAGAGGCACGAGACACAAAGCAACTGCCCCGTGGCGGAAAGCCGACTTTAGTCGACCCACTCACGAAATCCGGGGTCAAAGGCTTTCGAAAGGGCCCTCAATCGTCGTTCGGTGGCTCCTTCTCCGACGACGGGGCAGACATTAATTCTGCTGGCACCTCGGCGGCACCTATGACGCCGCTGAGGAATTGCGGGTCAACCAGTTCGCCGCGGCGGAGCACGCTGATCGCACCATTCGGCTCAATGATGACGACCGCAACTTCCCGGGGGTGCCGCACGCCAGCCATCCGGAGCCGAGATTGCACCTCACCCGGCATGACGTGGCATCGAGACATGTTGGCCTCCAACATTCGCTCCCCAGCCATCAACACCACCGGGTGATTGTCGATCAGCGCCAAGCCCACCCGATTCCTACGCAGGATTCCCACAGATCCTTGAAGCACCACCAATGTGCCCAGCGCGATCAGTCCGGAGCTGAAGGCCGGGAACTCCCCCAGGGCGCTGCGCCCGATGACGGCCCCGAATGCAATCACCGCAGCCAGGTCGAAGCCGGACATGCCAGAGAGCATCCGCGGTCCCAGCACTCGGACGAGCAGCAACATGGCCAAGTACATCCCGATGGTGGAGATGACGACGGATACGCTCTCCAGCGGGCTGACGGTCAGCAAGTCCCACAGCGAGAGCCCTTCGCGATTCAGCACGTCGGGTGGCATGGCCAGCAG
>JBBSNC010000277.1:0-2770 GCA_038232855.1 Actinomycetales bacterium | reverse complement strand
TCTACGCTCGCCGTGCTGCCGACGCGGGTCAACCTTGACGGCCACGTCATCGAGCCCGCGGGCGAGCAGAATCACCCCGAGTCCGCGGAGCGCACGATGCGCACACTGGAGTCGCTAGGCACCTGCCAGCCCACTCAACTGGGCCGTTAAGACTCAGCTGAATTGGACGATGGTGTCGTAGCCGATCTTGAGGATGAACGCGCTCACCACGACGACGAACACCACCCGCACGAACCCGCTGCCCTTCGCCACCGCGGTGCGTGCGCCGACATAGCCTCCTGCGATGTTGCAGACGCCCAACAGCAGGCCGACCTGCCAGATCACGGCGCCCTGGGGGATGAAGACCAGCAGAGCTGCCAGGTTGGTCGCGAGATTGGCGATCTTGGCTTTGGCACTGGCGTGTAGGAAGCCATACCCGAGCACGCCCACGAGCGCAAAAACCAAGAATGAGCCCGTCCCGGGGCCGAGCGCCCCGTCGTACGCGCCGATCACGAAGCCGATGGTCACCGCGAGTCCGAGGTGCTTGCGGCCGGAGAACTTCAGCCTCGCCAACGTGCCGACGTCAGGTTTGAGCAGGGTGTAGGCACCGACCGCGACCAGCACGACCAAGATGATCGGGTTGAACGCTTCGCCGGGAATCCGGGATGCGATCAGCGCACCGCAGACACTGCCGGCGAAGGCAGCCCCGGCCAGCGGTGCGGCGGTGCGCAGGTCGGGCCGCACCCGGCGGAAGTAGGTGATCGAGCTCGTCGTCGTTCCACAGATGGAGCCGAGTTTGTTGGTGGCCAGGATTTGAACGGGGGTCACCCCAGGCACTCCGATGAGCAGCGCCGGCAATTGGATCAGGCCACCGCCGCCGACGACTGCATCAACCCATCCCGCGGTAAAACCGGCCAGCGCCAGGAAGACCAGTACCGAGATCGACAGTTCTTGCAGCACTAGCCGGGTGTGCCGTCGCGCCACCGGGTCACAATGCCCGCCACGTCCGAAAGTTGCTGGGCGACGGCATCCGGAGTGACATCGGTTGTGACATGCTGGTCAGCGGGGATGTCACTGTGCGGGATGTGAATCGCCCGCATGCCCACCTGTTGCGGGCCGTAAACATCCTCATACAACCGGTCCCCCACATACACGCACTCCTGCGGCTCGACACCGAGTCGGGCCGCGGCCGCGAGGAAGGCCTGCGGATGCGGCTTGACCCAATCGATCTCACTGGAATACACATCGCCATCGATCAGATGCAGCACGCCGTCGCGGGCGAAGAGGCCGCGGTGATAGTCGCGGCCCCAGATCGTGTTGGACAACACGCCCACGGCGATGCCCTGTTCACGAAGCCAGGTCCAGAGCGGCAGGACGTGCGGGTCAGTGAAGGTATGCGGTTCCCACTCACGCTCATAGGCGAGCCGCGGGGCTTCGACATCAAGAAAGCTCAGCGGCAGGCCTGCCCGATGACTGGACCCGGCCAAGACATCCGCCAACCGGGCACTGCGATGCTCGGTGCGCCCGGCTGCCCATAACTCCGCATCGACTTGCGTCAAGGTCTGCGCCAACTCTGCGGCGGCGATGGGATCTTGCGGGTGAATGGCGTCGGCATACGAACGGCGCCAGATCGCTGCCACGTCGACGGTGTGCCACGGGGTCAGCGTGCCCCCCCAATCGAAGATGACAGCGCCTAGCGCTGCGCTCATTCGCTGGTCCCCGGCACAGCAATCTCGCGCCGAATTTCCGCCAGTGCCTCGCTGACAGCAGCTTCGCGACGGGTGCCGCTGCTCCGGTCCTTAATTTCCAGCACACCATTGGCCAGTCCGCGGCCGATGACCACAATCGTCGGCACCCCGAGCAGTTCAGCGTCCTTGAACTTCACCCCGGGTGAAACCTTGCGTCGGTCGTCGTAGACAACCTCGACCCCGTCCGCCTCCAATTGTGCGACCAACGACTCTGCAGCTTCGAAGACTTCTGCATCCTTGCCGGTCGCAACAACGTGTACCTCCGCTGGCGCCAACTCACGGGGCCATGCCAGACCGATGTCATCGCACGTCGCCTCTGCCACGGCCGCCACGGCACGGCTTACCCCGACTCCATAGGAGCCCATCGTGACCGTGACCAGTTTGCCGTTCTCGTCCAGCACCTTCAGGCCCAGCGCCTCGGCATACTTGCGACCCAACTGGAAGATATGGCCCATCTCGATGCCGCGAGCCAAAGTCAGGGCGCCCCCGCCGTCCGGGCTGGGATCGCCCTCGCGGATCGCGGCTGCCTGGATGACCCCGTCGGCGGTGAAATCACGTCCATGCACGAGATCGAAGACGTGCTTGCCGTGCTCGTCGGCGCCGGTCACCCAGGCTGAGCCGGTCGCGATCATCGGATCAAGGAGATAGCGAATGCCGGATGCGCGCTCGCTGCCGAGCACACCCGGCCCGATGTATCCCTTGGCCAGGCTCGGGTGCTGTGCGAAGTCCTTCTCCTCAAACGGCTCGACCTCGGCGGGCGCCACGGCTGCGGCGAGTCGCTTGGCATCTACTTCACGATCACCGGGCACTCCAATGGCTAGCGGTTCGCGGGTTCCGTCAACGTTCTTGAGCATCACGAGGACGTTCTTGAGGGTGTCGGCCGCGTTCCAGTCCCGACCATCGGGTCGCGGCTGCACGGCGTTGGCAGCCCGCACCAGCGTGTTGATCGTTGGGGTGTCCGGGGGGTCGTGCCCGCGGGCGGCAGGCGTGGCGGAGGCGTCCACCGGGGGGGCCGCGGGCACGACGACCGCCTCGACGTTGGC
>JBBSNC010000276.1:0-2805 GCA_038232855.1 Actinomycetales bacterium | reverse complement strand
TGGCTGTGATCACGTGGACATCGCTGCCCGCCAGGACGTGATGAGCCAACGCCAGTCCAGTGGCCAAGGTTTCATCGTCTGGGTGCGCATGCACGGCGACAAGCGTGATCCCGGCATCCCCCAAGCCACCTGTCATCGGCTCACCGTTTCATCGTTTCGCGCGCGCCGCAGCCCTACCGCGCAGCGTCTGATCCAACACGACCTTTCGGATCCGGACTGCCTCGGGCGTGACCTCGACGCATTCGTCTTCCCGACAGAACTCCAACGACTGCTCTAAGCTCATGAGGCGTGGCGGGATCAGCCGTTCCAACACTTCCGAGGTCGCCGAGCGCACGTTGGTCAACTTGCGTTCTCTGGTGATGTTGACGTCCATGTCGTCGGCGCGCGAGTTCTCGCCCACGATCATGCCCTCATACACCTCGGTGGTCGGTGGGAGGAACATCTGGCCACGTTCCTGCAAGTTGAACATCGCGTATGTCGTCGCGACGCCGGTACGGTCGCTGACCAGCGAGCCGGACTGGCGGGTGCGGATCTCGCCGAACCACGGGAAGTAGCCCTCGAACACGTGGTTGGCGATGCCGGTGCCGCGGGTTTCGGTCATGAATTCGGTGCGGAAGCCGATCAGACCGCGAGCGGGGACGACGAACTCCATCCGGATCCACCCCGTGCCGTGATTGGTCATCTGCTCCATCCGGCCCTTGCGCACCGCCATCAGCTGAGTGATCGTGCCGAGGTGCTCCTCGGGGGTGTCGATCGTCATCCGTTCGACCGGCTCGTGGATCTTGCCGTCGATCTCGCGGGTGACGACCTGAGGCTTGCCGACGGTCAGCTCGTAGCCTTCGCGGCGCATCTGCTCGACCAGGATCGCCAACGCCAACTCGCCTCGCCCCTGGACCTCCCAGGTGTCCGGCCGCTCAGTGTTCAGGATGCGCAGGGAGACGTTGCCGACGAGCTCCTTGTCGAGTCGATCTTTGACCAGTCGCGCAGTGACCTTGCTGCGCTTGACCCGGCCGGCCAGCGGCGAGGAGTTGGTGCCAATGGTCATCGAGATGGCCGGCTCGTCCACTGTGATCAGCGGCAGCGGCTCGGGGTTGTCCGGGTCCGCCAACGTCTCGCCGATGGTGATCTCCGGGATGCCGGCGATCGCGATGATGTCGCCAGGGCCAGCTTTGTCAGCGGGAATGCGCTCCAACGCTTGGGTGAGCAGCAACTCGGTGATCTTGACCTTTTGGATGGAGCCATCACGGCGGCACCAAGCGGCCTGCTGCCCCTTGCGGATCTCTCCGGCTCGCACCCGGCACAGGGCGATCCGACCGAGGAAGAGGGATGAGTCCAGGTTGGTGACGTGGGCCTGCAGCGAGGCACCCTGGACATACGTCGGCGCGGGCACGGTCTGCAGCATGGTGGCGAAGAGTGGTTCGAGGTCGGGGCTGTCGGGCATCTCCCCTCGACCTGGAGCAGTGAGTGAGGCGCGCCCCGCCTTGGCTGAGGTGTAGACGATAGGGAAGTTCAACGCGGCCGCGGTGGCTGCCTCGTCGGTGCCGTCTTCGAGCAGGTCCATGAAGAGGGCGTAGACGTCATCCACCACAGCATCGATCCGGCTGTCTGGGCGGTCCACCTTGTTAATGCACAGGATGACTGGCAGGTGTGCTACTAACGCCTTGCGCAGCACAAAGCGGGTCTGCGGCAACGGGCCCTCTGATGCGTCGACGAGCAGCACCACCGCGTCGACCATCGACAGGCCCCGCTCGACCTCACCGCCAAAGTCGGCGTGGCCCGGGGTGTCGATGATGTTGATGGTCACGCCATCGGGTGAACCAGTCGCGGCTGCAGACGGCCCGGTGTAGTGGATGGCCGTGTTCTTGGCCAGGATCGTGATGCCCTTCTCCCGCTCCAGGTCACTGGAGTCCATCACCCGCTCGACGTCTTCTCCACGGCGATCCTCAAACGCCCCAGACTGATAGAGCATGCCGTCCACCAGTGTGGTCTTGCCGTGGTCGACGTGGGCCACGATGGCGACATTGCGCAAGTCGGAGCGGGTGCGAAGCTCGGCGGCAGCGCTGTCTTGGGTCAAAGATTGGGGCATGGCAGCGATTGTCTCAGGCAGAGGTCATGCTTCCCGCATCGCAGCAGCAAGGTATGCCGTAATGGACGTGTTGCTCGGCAGCCAGTCCAGGGTCGATATCTCGGTGCGGTCGAGCCATCGCAGTGCGTCATGGCCCTCCAGCGGTCTCGGGTCGCCGCAGACGATCTGTGCCCACCACAAGTGCATGACCAACCCTGGCGCCAGCGGCCAGCAGCCATCTTGCGGCCCAGGTGCCTTGGTGCCTAATCGCACGGTGACCCCCAATTCTTCACTGAGCTCTCGGTGCGCCGCCTGCTCAGGGCTCTCCCCCGGCTCAACCTTTCCCCCGGGCAGTTCCCACAAGCCAGCGAGGTGAGCAGGCTCGGTGCGCCGAGCGGCGAGCAACAGGGCAGGTGCCGCCACGTCATCGACCAATGCCACCGCCGCGACAAGGCGGGAATTTTCCTCCATCGGCACTGATCTGGGCACGTCGCTACTCCACCACACCGCTGCACCACACGGAGTTGCCGCGTTGCAGATTGGTCAAGGTTTATGCCTGTTTGCCACTTTCAGTGTTCACAGGAGGCGCCCAGGTGGGTATGTTGCCACCACCGATGGAATTCGATTCGTCGGCATTGCAGCATGTTTCTCACAAGGAGGCACGATGATCAACCGCAAGGTGGCCGCAATTGCTGGCTCAGCCTGCCTAGCCCTGGTGCTGTCGTCCTGCGCCGAGTCCG
>JBBSNC010000275.1:0-2810 GCA_038232855.1 Actinomycetales bacterium | reverse complement strand
GACCCGGTCTTGCCCGCCACCGGGTAGGCATCCAGGTCGAATCCAGCGAAAGCCGGGGCGCCAGTGCCATCGGTGTTCACGCCGGCCAGGCCGTCCCGCACAATCTCCAGAGTCTGCTCATCCAGACCCACGTCGCCGCGCGACTGCGGCTCGAAGGTCTCTACGACACTCCCATCGGCACGCTCCGTGGAGGCGGCGACCTGGGGTGTCCATAACGTGCCTCCGTTGGCGATGGCCGCATACGCCACGCCGAGTTGCAGGGGGGTGACAGCGACGTCACCCTGCCCAATGGCGAAGTTCACGGCATCCCCCGGGCGATACTGCCACCCGTCAACGCAGTTCTCCTGGGCCTCCTGCTCAAGAAACCTCCGTCGCTGCCGATCCGCTTCTTCTGGATAGCCCGTTTCGGCACGTTCACAGATGCTGTCCTTGGTCGCCAGCCAGTTCGCTCGTGTGGGCTCCCGACCCGGCACCGCGCCGGAGACCTCCCCCGGCACGTCGATCCCGGTGTCCGCGCCAAAGCCGAAGTCCTGAGCCAGCAACACATAGGGATCACGCAGATCACTATCGGTTTCCAGACCTCCCAGCCGCAACCACTCGTCATACGCCCAGCGGTAGAACACGGTGTCGCAGGAGACTTCGATGATCCGCTGCAGGTCCATTTCGCCATAGGCCTTGGATTCGAAGTTGGTGAAGCGCTGCCCGGCGATGCGCACCGCACCAGGGCATTCGTACTCACCCTCGGGGTCGATGTCCGAGGCCAGCGCCGCCGGCAACGTGACTGCCTTGAATGTCGATGCTGGGGGGTAGGTGTCGGCGAGCACCCGGTTGACCAGCGGCTCGCCCTGCTGGGGGTCAATCAAGTCGTCGTAGTCGCGCTGCGAGATGCCGGAGGTCCAGATATTCGGGTCGTATGTCGGCCAGCTGGCGGCAGCGACGACGCCGCCAGTGTTCACATCGAGCACCAGCGCGGCAGCGGCGTCTGCGGGAAGGCCGCCTCGGCGCGCCTGCCGCACGGTTTGCGCCAACACCTGCTCAGCCTGTGCTTGGACCTCGAGGTCGAGGTGTGTTCGCACACTGAGACCGGGCTCTGCGGCCCTCCGGCTCACCTCACCCGTGACGACACCGCGTGGATCGACCGAGACGACGGCGCGTTCCGGCATACCTCGCAGTTGCTCGTCGTAGGTCGCCTCCAGTCCGCTGCGACCGACAAGATCACCAGGAGCAAGGGCGGCACCCACATCGCTCTCGACCTCCTCGCCGGTCGAGCGGCCCAGGTAGCCGAGCAGGTGTGCGGCGTTGACGTTCTCGGTCGGATAGGCGCGCAGCGGCCGGGTCTGCACGGACACTCCAGGGAAGTCCTGCGGACGCTCCAGCAATGCCAGTGCGGCGACCGGGTCGACATCGACCGCAATCGGGATCGGCCCGTACGGCGAGCCGCTGAAACACAGCGGGACGTCGGGAGCCCCCGGCGAGCCGCATACCCGCGTCCGACCCCACAATGCGTCGGCGGAGAGGCCAAGCTCTTGCGCCACTGAATCGATCAGCGCCCGCCCCTCATCCGATGACTCGGCTGAATCAGCAACGTATACCGGATCAACCGTGACGACGGTGCTCGGCCCGTTGGCGACCAGCGCCGTACCGTCGGCCGCGAGGATCCGCCCCCGCAAGGCTGGCGTGAGAACTTCGCGTATGTTGACCTGCTCCGCCGCCAGACCCAAGGCCTCGTTCTGCACGAGCTGCCACTGCACCAAGCGGCCAATGAGGATCCCGCCCAGGGCCAGCACCACCACGATCAGCCCCCAGATGGGCCCGAGGCTGCGAGCACGACGGCCTTGCCTCACCCCCATCGGCGCACCGCCAGCCAACGCTCAAGCCCGACCAAGGCTGGCATCAGGATCAGGGCCGTAAGCATCGTGAGCCCCCAGGTCCACAAAAGATCGACCCCGTTGACGGTGCCAAAACCGGCCGCAGCGCTGATCGCCCGCACCCCCAACACACCCAAGGCTGCGCTGCCGATCGCCACCATCGGGACGATCGGGACGATCCGTGCAGAGGGCGACAGATACCTCCGTGCAGCGCCGAGCAACACACCCGCCACGAGGTAGGTCAGCGCGCTAGCACCCAGCGGCTCCGCTCCCGGCGGGACCAAGTCCACCAACCAACCCCCGGCCAGCCCCATCAGCGCACCAGCCCACGGCCCACGCATCAGCGCCGTCGCGGCGACGATGAGCAGCACGAGGTCTGGCACGCCCGGCCAGCCCAGCGCCGCCACTGACATCGTCACGGCAGCGAGGACGAGCAAGGCTGCACGCACGATGAGCCCGAGCGCATGGTTCATCGCCGTCCACCACACAGCGAAACGCGCATCACTGTCGCGCCCCGACCAGGACGGCGACTGCATCCAACGTGTCGATATCGACAGACGGCATGACGGCAGCCGTCTGCCCCAGTTGGCCCTTATCGGGGTCGACGGAGACGACCGTTGCGACCATCACATCGGCGACGAACGGGGATGAGTTCGGGCTGCCCAACGTGGTGACCTCGTCGCCGACTTCGACGGGTGAGTCACCGATGACGGTCAACGTGAGCTCTCCCGGCTGGCGAGTCGGTACCCCTGGAGCAGGACGCGCCGTGATCGATCCGAGGGCGCCTTGAGCACCGAAACGGACGCCGACCACCAGATCGGGGTCACCGATCAAAAGCACGTCGGCGTCGTTGGGCCGCACCCGCAGCACCCTGCCCACCAAACCCGCGCTGTTCACGACAGTCCGGTTAGCGCGGACTCCGTCAGCAGTGCCACGGTCGAT
>JBBSNC010000274.1:0-2825 GCA_038232855.1 Actinomycetales bacterium | reverse complement strand
CGCTTGTGGCAACTTAAGCACTCAGTCAGCGGGTCAGAAAATTCGCCGACATGTCTCGAGGCCACCCACGTTTGACGGGGCAGGATGACGGAGGAATCCAAGCCCACGACATCGTCACGGGTCTGCACCATCGCGCGCCACCACTGCCGCTTGATGTTGTCCTTCAGCGCCACCCCCAATGGCCCGTAGTCCCACGCTGACCTCGTGCCGCCGTATATTTCGCCACACGGGAAGACGAACCCCCGGCGTTTACACAGGCTGACAACACTTTCAACAGTGGAGGGGGCTGTCATGCGCGCAATCTTAAAGCGCAGATCGCATTAGGCTGCCATCGTGCCGCCAACCCCCAACCCCTCACCCACCGGGTCGGATCAACCCGCCCAGCGAGCCGGCATACGCCCTCGTATCGAACGCGCCAGCACGCCGGCACTGACGAAGCTTGCTGCGCTGCCTACGGTGTTGCCCTTCCTGATTATGTTTGCGGTCCTGCTGGTTGGAGTATTCCTAGGCGGTCTCATCGGCGGGCTGCTGCTGCTGATTCCGATCTTGTTCCTGAGTTGGTTGCTGTATCTGACGTGGCCACACTTGCGCCGATCCGAGCGGCTGCTCCGCGTGGCAGTGCTGTTGCTCGTGCTTGGGATTGCGGTCACTCAGATCATCCCGCGTTGAAAAGCGGTGATTTTGACAATCATTCTCATCTGGCGAGACACTGGCGGGTATGCCGATCCGCTCCAGATCACACGCCGTCACCTTCGGTGGCGCGGGTCTGGCCCTGATCGCCGCAGCCGCCTGCTCCTCGCCCAGCGCGGAGGACGCGGACACCACATCTGGGGCCAACCTCACCATTGTTGTCGGGTTCTACCCGCTGGAGTTCGTGGCTGATCGCGTCGCGGGCGACCTCGCGAATGTCACAACCCTCACCGCCCCTGGCGTCGAACCGCACGATGTCGAGCTGTCCCCACAAGCCGTCGCATCGGTCGGCGAGGCTGACGTCACGCTCTATTCTTCGGGCCTGCAAGCCGCGGTCGATGAGGCCGCCCACGAGCAGGCGGACTCGAGGGCGCTCAATGTCAACAAAGCCGCTGACCTGATCGCCACCGGCGAATCCAGCGACCTCGACCCGCACTTCTGGTTCGACCCACTGCGCCTGAGTGAGGTCGCTGACCTGGTGGCGGGGCGGCTGGCCGACCTGGACCCAGCCAATGCCGCGACCTACGAGGGCAACGCCGCCGATCTGGCCGCTGAACTCGCGCAGGTGCACGAGGACTTTGCGCAGGGTCTTGCCGACTGCCAGCAGAGCGACCTGGTGACGACGCACTCAGCGTTCGGATACATCGCAGACGACTACGGGTTCACCCAGGTGGGCATCACTGGCCTCTCCCCCGAGGCACAGCCAAGCCCCGCGCGACTCGCTGAGGTCACCCGCATCGTCGAGCAGGCCGGAGTCTCGACTATCTACTCCGAAGTCATCGTCGGCAGCGACACCGCGCAGACCATCGCCGCCGAGACCGGAGCTGACGTGCAGGTGCTCGACCCGATCGAGGGGATCAGCGAGCAGTCGGCCGGCACCGACTATCTCGAGGTCATGCAGGCCAACCTCCAGACGCTGCGCGCCGGGCAGGAGTGCTCATGAACCCGGTGACAGCCCAGGGCGCGGTGCCGATGATCGAAGTCCGCGCAGCCTCCTTCGGGTATGCTGGCTCCCCCGTCGTCGAGGACCTGTCCCTGACCGTACGCACTGGTGAGGTGGTGGCCCTGTTAGGGCCGAACGGCTCGGGGAAGTCGAGCTTCGTGCGCGGACTGCTGGGCTTGAACGATCATCTCGCTGGCGCCGTCGAGCTCCTCGGCTCCCCGATCACACACCGGCGCGACCGCAAGCCGATCGGCTATGTCCCACAACGGCATACCTTGTCGTCCTCGGTGCGATCGACCGCGCGCGAAGTGGTGGCCACCGGCCGATTGGCGCACCGACCGTGGTGGCGACGGGCCACGTCGAGGGACCAGGCGCTGGTCCAGGACGCGCTGGAGACGGTGGGCTTGGCCGACCGAGCCGGTGCGGACGTAGCGAATCTCTCCGGCGGCCAGCAACGTCGCGTGCTCATCGCCCGGGCATTGGCTGGCGAGCCGAGCGTGCTGATCATGGATGAGCCCACGGCCGGCATCGACGCCGCCTCTCAGGACGTCCTCGCTCGAGTGCTGCAGCGGCTCGTTGAGCGGGGGGTAACCATGCTGGTGGTGACGCACGACCTGTCTGTGTTGCATCAGGTTGTCGATCGCATCGTGGCCTTGGAGGCAGGCGATGTCGCTTTCGACGGGACGCCGGCTGACTACAGCGAATACCTGAGCGCACGCATGGGTACCGAACTAGGCAACCGCGCACAGTCCACCGGCGCTCACGATCATAACCGTCACCACGACCCACGGCCGAGGCGACCACGATTGATGGCCGGACCTTCGGACTCCAGCGATCCGGGGCATGAACATGAGTGATCTCCTCGCATTCGACTTCATGCGCCATGCCCTCTTGGCCGCTGCTTTCGTCGGGGTCGCCGCACCCCTGGTGGGCATCTTCTTGGTGCAACGGCGGCTGTCGCTGATCGGCGATGGCCTCGGGCATGTGGCCCTTGCCGGAGTCGCTGTCGGCGTACTGACCAATCAAGCCCCCATTCTCACTGCGATGGTCGCCGCGCTTCTGGCGGGCTTGTCGATTGAGCTGATCCGGTCCCGTGGCCGCACCAGCGGAGACATCGCGTTGGCTATCATGTTTTATGGCGGCATCGCTGCTGGCGTTGTCGTGATCAACAAGGTCGACGGGTCGCAGACCT
>JBBSNC010000273.1:0-2855 GCA_038232855.1 Actinomycetales bacterium | reverse complement strand
GGATTCAGCGGCGGAACCATCGATTCGATGCGCCGACAGATGTTGGCGATGCGCGAAGATCCCTCCACCCGTCGCATCGTTGCCGACCCGGACGCGCTCGCAGCCCGGCGTACGGCATACGGCAGAGGACCTGGAGCCATCGGCAAAGATCGCGCGACTGGCCGCTGGCACGGACCATTCGACATGTCGGTTTACAACACGCGGATCGTGCGCCGGTCGTGGTCGCTGGTCGAAGGTGACGCCCCATTGCTCTACGACGAGGTCCTCGACACCGGCCGCGGATGGCGGGGAGCAGCAGCGGCTGCGGCAATCGGAGTCGGGACCGGCGCCCTGGTGGCAGGAATGTCGACCAAACCCACCCGCAGCGTCATCGACCGACTGTTGCCGGCACCGGGGGAGGGGCCGAGCGCAGAAAAAAGGTCGGCCGGCATGTTCGAATTCGAGGTCGTCGCCACGACTACCACACGGGCTCGGTATGCCGCGAAGATCTCGGCCCCCTACGACCCTGGCTACGAAGGCACCGCGATCATGCTGGGGGAGTCCGCTCTAGCCCTGGCCACCGGGGACGGGCCGACCCGAGCCGGAGTGTTGACCCCTGCGACCGCTCTGGGCGATGCGCTGGTCGGACGCCTGCGCGCCCATGACTTCACCCTTGACGTCACTCGCCGATGACTCCGCGCTCCCTCTATCGCACCGCTGCGATCGCCGAGGCCATCACCTGGTCGCTGCTGCTCGCTGGCATGTTCGGCAAGTACGTCACAAAGACCACCGATCTTGGCGTCACCATCGGTGGCGGGTTGCACGGATTCGTCTTCCTGATGTTCTGCGCGGCCACCGTGCTGGTGGCCATCGACCAACGTTGGTCCGCGTCGCAGATCCTCATCGGGCTGGCCGCTGCCATCCCACCGCTGGCGACCGTGCCGTTCCAGAGGTGGGCGGTGCGGCGCGGTCTGGTCGGCGACCGGTGGAGACTGCGAAGCGCCCCGGCGGACACCATTGCCGAACGCACGGTGGGGTATGCCGTGTCGCGCCCGATCCTCGCCTCGGTCGTCATCGGGATGGCCGCTTTGGTCGTGTTTGGTGTGCTGTTGATGCTCGGCCCGCCCGTTCAGGTTGACGCAGTTGGGTGACCTGATCGGTGAACTCTGGGATCGCTCGACCACGACTCAGCCGCCACCCCACATCGCCATCGTCGCCGTGCTGGGCGTCCTCGCCCTGCTCGTGGTGGGCTCGCCGAGCGGCTACCGGCTGATTCGGCATGGAGTGACGGTGTTGCATGAGGCCGGCCATGGGTTCGTGGCCCTGCTCGTCAGCCGGCGCTTGTCCGGCATCCGGCTGCATTCCGACACCTCAGGCGTGACGGTCTCGCGAGGCAGGTCGCGTGGCCCGGGCATGGTCGCCACGATGCTCGCGGGCTATCCGGCGCCAGCCCTCACCGCCCTGGCGGCGACCGTGTTGCTCAACGCGGGGTATGCCGTGGGTTTGCTCTGGGCGGCGGTTGCCCTGAGCGCGGCCATGGTGCTGTTTGTGCGCAACATCTACGGTCTGGGCGTCCTGCTGGCGATCAGCATCCCGGTGGCGCTCGCGAGTTGGGTCCTGCCGGCCGTCGCCCTTTCGGCGTTGGCGCATCTGCTGGTGTGGACTCTCTTGCTGGCAGCGCCGCGATCGGTGCTGGAATTGGCGGCCCAACGTCGTCGGGTTGCCGCCCGCGGCGGACGCGAGATGACGTCCGATGCCGCTCAGTTGGCGCACCTCACCGGCTTGCCAGCACCGCTCTGGGTCGCCCTGCTTTTCCTGGCAACGGCACTTTGCTCGGTGGGCGGCGGCTTCCTGCTGCTCGCTTGATGAACCTGCCTCGTGATCAGTCCTGCTCGGTGGGCGGCCTCCAAGGGGTGATGAAGTCGTTGCCCTCGCGCCCCTCGATGCCAAAGGCGAGGGTCATCGCGGTGGCGCCATCGATCTCTTCGCGGATGAGGTCAGCGTGCCCGGCGTGACGGGCGACCTCTTCGATGAGGTGCAGCAAGTGGAAGCGTTCCGTCGTCTGGACCGGCTCGTGCCGTCCGTGCCACGGCTCCGGCGGAACCATCACCGATCCGCCCGGGTCGAGCTGGCGGATGTCCGCGATCACAGCGTGTCGGGCTTGCTCGAACTCCTGGACAAGCGCGCCGACATCATCCCCGTCGCCAAGTGTGAAACTGCCAAAAAAGGTGGCCGCGTGATCCTTGAAGTGCTCCTGATCCAACTCACCGCTGGGGTTCGCGTTGCGGCGGTCCACCTCGCGGATCACCCACAGCACATGCTTGATAAGGCCACCAATGGACAGGGCGCTCGCGCACGGGGTGGCGCGGGCCTGCTGATCGGTGAGGCCGTAGGCAGCGTTGCGCAAGGCGGCGAACTGTTCGTCCAGGTAGTCGGCGATGAAGTCGATCTCGGATGCGACGCGTGGCTGTGGCATGGCGGCTCCTGCAATAGCGGGTTTGTGTCGGTGTGAGGATTCACTCTCCCGCAGACCCACGACATACCCGCTCGGAGACGAATGCGTCATTGAGGTTGCCGACACACCGATCCCAGACGGCTGAATCGGGCACGTGCACGATTCAGCCGTTCGCTTTCGGTATGTCGGCGGGCTGGCTCGCGGTCAGAGGATGAAACGGAACATCGGGCTATCGGGGGGGATCTGCTCCACCGTGATCGACGAAGCCCGCATGCGCTCCATCAGCGGCACCAGGTCGGTGGGTGATCCGAGCTCGATGCCGACCAGGGCAGGGCCGATCTCACGGTTACTGCGTTTGACGTATTCGAACAGCGAAATGTCGTCATCCGGGCCGAGCACCTCGTCCAGGAAGCGCCGCAGT
>JBBSNC010000272.1:0-2915 GCA_038232855.1 Actinomycetales bacterium | reverse complement strand
TATTGCGCCGCTCCATCGGCAACGAGCCCCTCGGTCCACTACCCGCCCAAGACCTCCGATACCGCCTTGCAACAGCACTCGATGCTCCACACACTTTCGAATCCACCGTGGCTGAACATCGAACCAGTCACCGGGTTCGGAACCTGCACGAACCACATAAAGCAGCGCACCACCACCAGGGTCCCCACGGTGATTTCCTTCAAGCGCTGATCAGATCCTCTAGCGGCGCCTGAGACCCAGCCAGTCGAGCACGCAGCAAGCGGTGATCGGCCGGCCCACTGTCCACCACGGCTACCGGTCTGAGGCGGCAGATGCGGCTCCAGCAGCGCCCACTCTTCGTCGGTCAGATCATGTCGATCGAGCATGCTCACTAGGACCGGTGTCGCGAGCCGTCCAGAGAACCGCCATGGTGAGAGGTTGGTCACCTTTGAGCGTGTCGTCGGCGCGTCGATTTGGGTGGCCACCGCGAAGGGCCGAATAGTAGACCCAGTGAGTGAGCAAAACGGTCTTCAGATCAACTGGGTCAATTCCGCAGGTGGCGCCCTCGGCGCCGTGTCCTCGGCCATCCTGCTGTCCAGCCTCGGCGCGGCCGGCACCCTGGTGGGCGCCGCGCTGGGCAGTTTGTGCATCACGGTGGGGGGTGCCGTCTACTCCCACTACTTGACGATGACGAAGGAGCGCGTCACCTCGCAGGCCCTCGCGGCTCGGCGCCCCGGCCGAGTGCGCGAGCCGGTGCCGGCCGGGGCAGGGGCAGTCGCGCAGTCCGAGGATCGCTGGCGTACCGAGGACCCGGACCACACCGATCGAGCGGATGAGGAAAGGTCCGTGGGGCAGTTGCTGCCCGGCCTGCCCTGGAAGCAGATCCTCGCCATCAGCGCAGCATTCTTCGGGATCGCGATGGTCCTCATCGTGGCCTTCGAGCTGTCGACCGGTCGTGCGGTGTCCACCTACACCGGCGGCACGAGCAACACCAGTGTCGGTACCTCGATCCCGGGCTGGAGCGGCACGGGGCAGGAGTCGCCCGACGTGGAGGTCGACGTGCCGCTACCGGGCGACGTCCAGGACGGCGACGACCCGCAGGACCAAGCTCCGCCTGAGGAAGACGGCCCGCAGGAGCAGGCGCCGCAGGAGCAGGCGCCGCAGGAGCAGGCGCCGCAGGAGGACGGCCCGCAGGAACAGGCTCCGCCGCAGGAGGACGGCCCGCAGGAACAGGCTCCGCCGCAGGAGGCGCCCCAGCAGGAACAGGCTCCCCCGCAGGAGGCGCCCCAGCAGGAACAGGCTCCCCCGCAGGAGGCGCCCCAGCAGGAGCCGTCTCCCCAGCCGGCACCGGCGGCCCCCGCCCCGTAGGACCCCGGTCGACATCCACGGCGGGACGTCCCGCCCGCTGTGGTATCAGGTGCACGCCGACCTACTGAGCCGGCTGGGTGCCGGGGAGTTCAGCCCACGACTGCGTCTGGCTCCCCGGCGATATTGGTGCACCGCGCATCACCGTTAGCAAGCTGTCGCAAGCCAGAGCCGAGCAATTGAACGTGGCCCCCGGGACTGCGGCGTTGGTCATCGAAAGCACCGGCCTGTGGCGCGGGAAGCCGATCGAGTCCCGACGCACCACCATCCGAGCTGACCGCTTCACCCTGTTCCTGTCCTGGACCAGCAAGGGATACGACATCCACGGACAGACAAACCGATGAGCAGCGACCACGGGCATCCACGAGTCAGACGTCGTGCCCCGAATCAGATCGCACTCAGGCGCCTGCCGCCGCGCCCTCGCTCAGCGCAGACAAGGCTGCCCGCAGCCTGCATCCGCATCGTCGGCGACTTCGCGCACCGCGTCGTTCTTGCTGAGCTGGACCATGGTCTGCGGGTCAAGAGCCTGGACCACGGCCTGGTCCGGCCCGGCAGCCCGGACCACGACATTGCACGGCAGCAACGCGCCGAGCTCGGGCTCCGCGGCCAGGGCCTTACTGGCCAGGTTTGGATTGCAGGCACCGAGGATTACGTAGTCACCGACAGCCTCGGCCGCTTCGGCGCCCAGCTTCGCCTCGAACGTCGCTGTGACGTCGATCTCCGTGAGAATTCCGAAGCCCTGGTCGGCCAACGCGGCGCGAGTGCAATCAACGGCCTCTGCGTAAGGCAGGGGGACCGTGATGGTGTGGGTGTAGGTCATACACGGCTCCTTTTGGGTCGGGGCTGGCAAGACACTCCTGCAGCCCGCTGGCGATGGTAGCGAAACCCGAGCGATCTACCCCCGAGAACTGCGCGACGATGCCCTCACGCCGGAAGACGTCAACCTCTGCGCTCTAGCACCAAAGGGCCAGAACTCTGGCAGAGCGGACAGACTCCCGACGCGCTCGCCACCCTGGCACAGCGACCGGACAGCCCTGAGCTTCTGGCGACGAAGATCGACGCCCAACCCAGGTCCTCCCGGGTAGGTCAGGTGCGGGTCGACACTCGTCCCGGTGGTGGGGTGGCCCGGCTCGCTTGGTCTTGATCGGATCTTGAGGGAAATCCTGGGCGGGGACTGAGGTCTTTGGCCGAGACTGGACATATCGGCAAGAAAATACAGTGAAAGGGAGTTCGTGATGATGGGATATGGAATGGGTATGGGCGTCGCCGGGATGATCGCCATGGCGGTTTTCTGGGTTGCTTTGGTGGTCCTGATCGTCTGGTTGGTGACCCGGACCTTTAGGCCCGGTGGCCAGGATCGGCGTGGTGGAACCGGTGGCGAGCAGTCGTGGCAGGAGACCTCCGATGAGGTGCTGGACCGCCGCTTCGCCGCTGGCGAGATCGACGAGGCGACCTACCACCGCATGCGTGAGACGCTGCGCTCAGCTCGCTCGCCGCGTGCGACGGAGCGCTGAAGTCGGCCATGTCGACAACACGGAGCAGAGGACGTTGGAGTCGTGGGTTGTTGGTGC
>JBBSNC010000271.1:0-2927 GCA_038232855.1 Actinomycetales bacterium | reverse complement strand
CGTGTTGCGCTCATAGCCCAACACGACGCCCGGCTCAAGGGCCAGCACGTTGCACCCGTCATCCCACTGTTCGCGGGCAGCAGCCGACGGGTCCTGGTCAGCGGCCAAGATGCGCAACCCATCCAACCCCAGACCCCGAGCGATCACCTGCTCCATCTCTGGGGCCTCGTGCGTTTCGACGTTCACCTGCACCTGCCCGTTGCGGGACGCACCAGCCGTTAGCGTCCAAGACTTCAGATCCGGCAACCCCAGGTAGCGGGTGAACGTCTCTTGATCAACCATCGTCATCACGGTGTCGAGGTGCATCACGGCCCGCGACTTGGGTATGTCGACCGCGATGACCCGGTCGATCTCGGCCGAGGCCAACATACGGGCAGCCAGACGCTCCACCCCTTGAGGCGTGGTGCGCTCGCTCAAACCCACCAATACGGTCCCGTTGCCAGGCACCAAGATGTCGCCGCCTTCAGCGGTGGCAGGGCCGGCCTCCAAGCCCTCGGACCACCATTGCACACCGCTGTCGGCAAACATCGGGTGATAGCGGTAGATCGCCTCATAGTGCACCGTCTCGCGGCGCCGAGCCTTTTTGTGCATCGAGTTAACGGACACACCGTTGTAAGCCCACGCCGAGGTGTCCCGCGTGAACAGATGATTCGGCAACGGGTCGAGCACTGATTCGTGGTCGCCGCGCTGAGCGATCGTCAAGGATTTCGGTCCGTCAATGCGCTCGAGCACTTCAGTTTTGGTGATGCCGGCGATCAAGAAGCGAGTCAGCTCCTCTTCGCTCATCGACTCGAACATCTCGCGCAGCTGATCTGCGGCCAACGGCCCCACATGCCGCTCGTCCAGGGACTGAGACAACACCGATTCTTTGGCCTCCGGCACCGCGAGAGTCTGGGTCAGCAGCTCATCAAAGTGGTGCACTGTCACCCCCCGCGATCGCATTACTTCGACAAATCCGTCGTGCTCGGCCTGAGCCCGCTCGACCCACAGAATCTCGTCGTAGAGGTAGCGCTCCTTGTTTTCCGGAGTCAGGCGGTGCATCTCCAAACCTGGGCGGTGCACGATCACCTGCCGCAAGCGGCCCACTTCCGAGCCCACATGCAAGGTCATCCTGCTGCCTTTCGTTCGGAGGTTCGGTGGGCCCCCCATCCTGTCACTACCGGGTGACACACTCACAAGCATGAAAGCAACCATGTTGAACGCGACCCGCGAGATCGCCCTCGAAGATGTGCCGGACCCCAAGGTCGTGCAACCCACTGATGCGGTGGTGCGCGTTGTCGCCTCCTGCGTCTGCGGATCGGACCTGTGGCCATATCGCGGAATCAACGAGATCGACGAGCCGCAACGGATCGGCCACGAGTTCGTGGGAGTGGTTGAGGAGCTCGGCTCAAAGGTCAGCACGGTGCGTGTCGGCGACTTCGTCATCTCACCCTTCACCTACAGCGACAACACCTGTCCGCATTGCCAAGCCGGCTTCCACACAGCCTGTGCTCACAGGTGGCATCTGGGGCGGCAACGACCGCGACGGGCACATGGTTGATGGCGGCCAGGGCGAATACGTGCGGGTGCCGTATGCCGACGGCACGCTGGTCGCGACACCGGCGCAGCCCGATGAGCAGATGGTGCCCTCCTTGCTTGCCCTCAGCGATGTGATGGGCACCGGGTGGCACGCGGCGCGATCGGCCAAGGTGCAGCAGGGGCAGACCGTCGTCGTCGTCGGTGACGGCGCCGTGGGTCTATGTGGTGTCTTGGCAACATCTCGGATGGGCGCTGAGCGCATCATCGCGATGTCACGCCACGAGTCGCGTCAGCAGGTGGCCCGCACGTTCGGGGCCACCGACATCGTCGCCGAGCGCGGCGAGGAGGGCGTCGCCACGATCATGGAGCTCACTGGCAACGTCGGTGCCGATGCAGTGCTGGAGTGCGTGGGCACCAAGGAGTCGATGACGACCGCGTTCGATGGCCTGCGACCGGGCGGGACCGTCGGCTACGTCGGGGTGCCACACGACGTGAAGCTGCCGATCGGCACAATGTTTGGCCGCAATCTCAACATCGCTGGCGGGGTCGCCCCAGTTCGGGCATATCTGGAAGAACTGCGCGATGACGTGCTTAACGGTGAGATATCGCCCGGCGCGATCTTCGACTTGAAGCTTGGTCTGAGCGAGGTGGCTCATGGGTATAAAGCGATGGATGAACGCCAAGCCATCAAAGTGATGCTGACGCCCGGCACGTGAGGGCCAGGCCAACACGCTCTCGGGATATGGCTCAACGGCGCGTGTGCGTAGCTTGGCCGGCCGCCATGCCCGGGCGGATCGGCTCAGTCGTGCACGTGCATTGCTCAGCCGCTCACGGTCGGCGTGTCGCCGGGAGGGGCTGAGCGTTGGGCACGGCGGCGGCTACAAACTGAAGAAGAGACCGCGGGCAACCAGCCCCAAGCCCACCACCAGCACCAAGACTGCCGTCACCAGCGGCAGCGCGGTCGTGACACGGGTGGCCCACCGGTTGCCGCGGCTGGATTCGACAACATCCAGGCGCATCCGCAGTTTCACCAGGAGTAGCCCGACGGCCGTCAAGGTGGCGGCCATACCGATCCCGTAGGCGAACACCAGAAAGACACCAAAGATGGTGCGGCCAAGCGCGATGGAGCCCAACAGGACCACGAGCGCCGAGGGGCTCGGCACTAGACCGCCCGCGACCCCCATACCAATGAGACCGCGACGCCCGCTGCCGGGGCCATGCGAATGAGCATGCCCGTGGCCGTGATCGTGGGCATGCCCATGGGAATGTGCATGCCCCTGTGAGTGATCGTGGCCGTGGGCGCCGGCATGGGCGTGCACCAGCTCCGCCTGCGGGGATGAATGGGCCTGGCGGGCTGCGCGGATGTCCCGGATCAAACTCACTCCGATGGCGGCGATCAACAGCCCACT
>JBBSNC010000270.1:0-2968 GCA_038232855.1 Actinomycetales bacterium | reverse complement strand
TGCCAGAGACCAAGGTCGGCCAACATCACATGATGATCGTTTCAGGCCCCAGCAAATACATCGAGCAATTGGCAGCACGGCCCTAGCGGGTGTCCGCTTACTACATACCCTTACAAACTCGTCGGTATGTCGCCCGAGGACGTGCTGAGCGGGAGCACCATCGCCATCTCTTCGGCATCTTCGTCATGCACTTCGGCACCGCGAATCGGCATCGGGCGACGGTTGTCCGTGGGTCGGAACCCGAAACTGCTGGCGAAAGCGACGGCGCGACCATTGTCAGTGCCCACCCAATAGACCAGATGCCGCATTTCGGACTCGCGGGCAGTACGCGCGGCTGCTTCCATCAGCCGCCGTGCCACGCCTGAGCCACGCGCGTCGGGCGCCACCCAGAGGCCAAAGAGTTCACAGACAGTGTCATCTGCGGTGTTTTCGGAGCCGACACTGACCACGCCCAGGGTGCTGCCCTCACGCTCTGCCAGAAGCCGTTGGGAGCGGCGCACGCGATCGCGCCAACGCTCCTCCGGGTACTCGACCTCTTCCTCGGCGGAAGCCACGAAGAACTCCGGCGACTCCTTCAGAGCCCGCAGCCTCGTCTCGCGATACTCGCTCCAATCCTCTTCTGCCAGTCGGCGCACCGTAATCTCAGTCATGGGCATACTGTGGCACAGGTCGGGGCTGCCGCACCCCCCAAAAGGGTGAAAATGTGGTCAGCACGCCCGATTCAATCTTCGGCAGATAACTCTCGGGATCGATGTGCCGCAGCCTCAATCGCTGTCATAAAGGCCGCCCGGACCTTGTGATCTTCCAATTGACGCAAAGCGGCAACCGAGGTGCCGCCCGGGCTTGACACCTGCTCACGCAAGACGGTCGGGTGCTGCCCGGTTTCAGCCAGCATGGTGGCAGCGCCCAAGGTGGTCTGCACCACCAACTCCGAGGCGGTCACTCGCGGCAACCCCAACAGCACACCGGCTTCAATCATCGCCTCGACGACATAAAAAATGTATGCCGGGCCACTACCGGACAGCGCAGTCACCGCATCGAGGTGATGCTCATCGAGGGTGACGACCTTGCCGACGGTAGCAAGCAGTGCTTCAGCCTGGGCGCAGTGCTCATCGCTGCAGTGTTTGCCGCGGGCGAGCGCCGACATACCTTGATCCACCAGCGCAGGCGTATTAGGCATTGCCCGCACCACCGACGTGCCCTCGGCCAGGTGCCGTTCCAAAAACTCAGTGCTGATCCCTGCAGCGATCGAAATGACCAGCGCCTGAGGGGCAATGTCCTCGCCGATGTCGCTCAGCAAGGCGCTCATGTCCTGCGGCTTGACAGCAAGCACGATGATCGCCCCGGAGCGAGCCGCGGTGTTGCCGTCGACCGCCGACACGCCGTGCGCGGCCGCCACCTCCTCGGCCCGAGCCTGGAACCGATCGCTGATGACAATGTCATCGGGGTTGTAGCCAGCCCTGAGAAAGGCCGCGAGCAGCGTGCTGCCCATGACCCCGGCTCCCAGGATCGCGATGCCCACGAAGTCAGCCCTTGGTCATCACGGAACGCGCAAAGAAGGCGAGGTTTGCCGGTCGCTCGGCCATCCGACGCACCAGGTATCCGTACCACTCATTGCCAAAGGGCACGTAGACCCGCATCCGCGATCCTGCATCGGCCAGTCGACGCTGTTCGTCGGGTCGGATCCCCAGCAGCATCTGATATTCGAAACTGTCGTCGGCGCGGCCTGCTCGCTCAGCGAGGACACCGGCGATCTCGACTATCCGCGGATCGTGACTGGCCACCATGGGGTAGCCATCGCCGGCCATCAGCACCTTCAGGCAGCGCACATACGACTTGTCGACATCGGCTTTGTCTTGGTAGGCCACTGATTCCGGCTGGTTGTAGGCGCCCTTGCACAGGCGGACCCGGCTGCCCTCGTTGACGAGGTCTTGGCAGTCAGCCTCGGTGCGGTGCAAGTAGGACTGGACCACAGCGCCGACCCACGGGAAGTCTTGGCGCAACTCTCGCAGACCCTGCAGGGTGGAATCGGTGGTCGTGTAGTCCTCCATGTCGAGTGTCACCGTGGTGCCCGCGTTAGCGGCCGCTCGGCAAATTTCGCGCGCATTCTCCAATGCGATCGCGTGTCCGTCATTGCCGAGAGCCTGCCCGAGCGCACTCAGTTTCAGACTGACCTCGGCACGTCCTCCGGAGGTCAGATCGGCCTCTGAAAGCTGCGCTAGCAGGTCCAGGTAGGCGTTTTTGGTGCCGGTGGCCATCTCGACGTCCAGGGTGTCTTCCCCTAGGTAGTCGATGGTGACCAGCCGCGACGACTCGTCCAACTCCTTGGCCGTAGCCACGGCCGACTCGGTGTCGGCCCCGGCGACGAAACGATTGACCACCCCTCGGCTGACGGGGGCCTTCTCAATGACATTCCTCAGGGAGTCGTGCCGGCTGACTTCGAGCAGCCCGCGACGCAACAGGGGGGCAGGGTCAAGCACACCTAGATTCATGTGGGCCAGGCTACCCCCCGACAACGTGTTAACGATGGGCGGACTAGACCTTGGCGCCCGACGGTCGATCCGGTCTCGGCGGCTTGCTAGTCCAGGACCGCGGGGGAGGGGTCGCTGCGAGTATTCAGATGTGTCCTGGCGAAACTCAAGGCTTCTTCGAGATCGAGTTCTCGCTGGTCGCGGTCCACTTTGCGGGTGCTGACCTCTAGCGAGACAACCCCTCGATAACCACTGCTCACCAGGTGCCGCAACACCTGTGCGCAGCGTTGCGAGCCACGCCCGGGCACCAGATGCTCGTCCCTGAACGTGCCAGTGCGGTCGCCTAGATGGACGTGCGAGATCCGCTCACCCAAGGTGCGTGCCATCTCCAGGGCGTCGCTGCCTGCGGTGCCAGCATGCGAGATGTCAAAGGTGACGTGCTCGTATGGCTGGTCGCGTGGATCGTAATGAGGCAGGTATGCCGGCAATCGCAGTGG
>JBBSNC010000269.1:0-2968 GCA_038232855.1 Actinomycetales bacterium | reverse complement strand
CAGCACCGGCGCGACCAGCCCAAAGCCGATGGCGATCACGAAGGCAGCGGCAACCAGCACCCGGATCTCGCCGGGGATGGTCGGACGCGTGCTTGGATCGGCCACGAAGGGCTCCTGGTGCGTGCGGGGGTGGGAGGTCGCTAGCGACTGCGGGGTTCAGCGACGATAAGTCTCAGAGGCTAAGAACGTCGAAGGTCCAGCCGATATGCCAGCAGCTGAAAGTCCGGGACCGGGCACCAATCGCGCTCTGGATCACGGACGAAGCCCAGCCGCTCATAAATGCGATGCGCAGACGCCATCTTGGGCGACGTCGAGAGGGCAACGAAGGTGAGTCCTTCGACTCGTGCGCGCTCGAGACACGCACGCACCAGCAGTTCGCCGACGCCCCTGCCCCGCGCTTCGTGAGCCACGCCGAGACCCCGAAGCTCGCCCTCTCCGGCCCGGGCGACCTCGCGATGGCTCGACGTCAATGGGCACCAGGTCACCGTGCCCAGCACCACATCGTCTTCGACCGCCACCAAGACCACGGAGTCCAGCGCCCGATTGGCCGCATCCTGAAGTTGACTGCGGTACGGATCATCAGCGAGCAAGAGCCCGTCCTGCACGTAGGCCGCGCCGACGAGCTCGCCAGCAGCCGCCAACTCCCCTACTTTGGCCTGCCGCACCGTCACCGCCATGAACCTCAGCGTATGCCGAAGGTGATCAGCTCATGCTGAACGCCCGGATCGGATCGAGTGCTGCTGGCACTGCCCAGTAGTAGACCCACGGCCCGCGCCGCGAGCAGTCGATCAAACCCGCCTCGCGCAACAGGGTGGTTGCTTCCGGGCACCACTGTGGGAGTCCGATAACGGCAAGTGGCAGTTCGTCACCGTGTCGGCCGCCATGAGCGATGAGATCAACGACTTGACTGCCGGTATGCAGCACGGCTTCGGCTCCGTGCGGGTCCAGGTCGCCCTTGGCAACAGTGTGTGGAAGACATCGCTGTTCCCCAGCAAGGAGCTGGCGGCCTACGTGTTGCCGATCAAGAGGCCCCGCCGGTCTCCAGCGCTGCGTTGAAGGTCATCCCGAAGTCAGAGCGCAGGATCGTCGTGCTGCCCTCGAAGCCCACGCGCTGCATCCCGAAGGGGTCCGTCGCCTGGCCTGCATACGCGAAGTCGAGGGTGACGGCGCGCGTGGTCGATTTGATGGTCAAAACCCCGGTGACGCGCAACGTCTCATCGTCCAGCGGGTACACGGAGGTAGAGGCAAAAGTGAGCCTCGGGTGGTGTTGCACATCGAAGAAGTCCCCAGAAAGCAGGTGCCCGTCTACGTTGCGGGTGTCGAGGCTGGCCGCCTGAATGTCGACCGAGATAGCGGCATCAGCGACACCCTCATCCGCGCTGACGGAACCGGTGAAGTCGGTAAACGAGCCGCGAACCTTGGTCACCATGGCGTGCCGCGCCACAAATCCCATCTGGCTGTTGTTGACGTGTCAACTAATATACTCAATCTCGATGACGTGTCAACTATTGCGGTAGACTGCGTCCGTGACTGCTGCGGATCCGACCTGGCTGAGCGAGCAACAGCAGCGCGTCTGGCGCCAATGGCTCCTGGCCAACAGCGAACTCACGGCAGCCATCGGGCGACAACTTGCCCAGGACTCGGGCATGTCCATGCCCGACTTCCAGGTGCTCGTTTGCTTGAGCGAAGCGCCCGAGGGCAGAGTCCGCATCGTCGAGCTGGCCGACGGTATCCAGTGGGAGCGCAGCCGACTCTCACACCACCTCACACGGATGGAGAAGCGAGGCTTGGTGGCGCGTCGGCCATGCGCGGCTGACGGGCGCGGCGCCTTCGCCGAGATCACCGCAGAGGGAACGAAAGCCATCGAGGTCGCCGCCCCGGGCCACGCAGGCCTCGTGCGCTCACTCGCCTTCGATGGCCTCAAGAGCGAAGACCTGGCGGTGATCGACCGGTTTACCGCTACCTTGCTGAATCGGCTCGGGATAACCTAAAGGTGTGAACTCAGTGCAGCCCGTGCCCATTCGTGACGAGGCCATTCGGCTTGGTCAGTTGCTCAAACTCGCCGGGGTCGTGCCCGACGGAGCGATGGCTCGGATGGTGATCGAAAACGGTGAGGTCAGCGTCGACGGGGACATCATCTTTCGACGAGGCATTCAGATCCGCCCCGGCATGGTCGTGCGATACCAAGAGCACGCGGTCACCCCAACGGCTGCTCAGGTGCCACCAGAGTAGGAACTCAGAACTCGCTGCGGGTCAGCAGCCCTTCATACTCCGGGTGTTGATCGATCCACGAGGCCACAAAGGGGCATGACGCGATCACTGACATCTTTTCGCTCTTGATGGTGTCCAGAGCGCCCTGCACCAGGACGCCACCCAAACCTTCGCCGCGGACGGCGGTGTCGGTCTCGGCGTGCGTAAGATCAACGGTGTTGCCCTGGGTCCGATAGTCCAGGTGCCCGACGACCTCCCCGTTTCGCTGGATCTCGAACCGAGAATCAGCTGCGTTGTTGACCACACTGACGCTGCTCATACACTCATTCTCTCAGATAGCTCTGCTGGTGGCACTTAGAGCCAGTCGAGAATGGGTGCCAACTCCTTGTAGCCCACGAAGGCAAGGACATCGAGCAGCGTGTGCGCAACCACCAGCGGCATCACCCGCCGCGTGCGGACGTACACCAGCCCCAAGATCAGCCCCATCGCGACGTTGCCGACAAATCCGCCGAAGCCTTGGTAGAGGTGATAGCTACCACGAATCACAGCTGACGCGACGATGATCACGATGATCCCCCAGCCTGCTTGAGCCCACCTGGTGAAGAGGTAGCCGACCATGATGACCTCCTCGAGCACCGCGTTCTGCACTGCGCCCACCATCAGAATGGGAATAGCCCACCACACGTCGGCCAGATTGGCCGCGGAGACGGTGGTGTTCAAGCCAAGGGCTCGCGCCGCCAGATACAGCCCGATTCCT
>JBBSNC010000268.1:0-2972 GCA_038232855.1 Actinomycetales bacterium | reverse complement strand
GAGCACATGGGCGTGCTCGGGCAAAGATGTGGGGGTCACCAGGTGATTTCCCCTGGTGTTGCGGGGGGCGCCCCCCCCGCCCCCCCCATGAACGACCGTTGTGCGCGGCGATGCGGGTTCGCAAACCCGCATCCCCGCGCACAACGGTCGTGAGAGGCTGCCACAGTGACCGACACCGGGCCGACAAACTCACTCGTCGACATCGAGGGGCTGAGGGTGGGGCAGTATCAGCGCGTCGGGGACGGCTGGCTGACCGGCACAACGGCGGTGCTGACCGATGCTGCTGGGGCCGTTGGCGGCGTCGACGTCCGCGGCGGCGGCCCGGGCACCCGCGAGACGGACCTGCTAGACCCACGAAACCTGATCGAGCGGGTGCACGGGATCTGCTTGTGCGGCGGCAGCGCGTTCGGGCTCGCGGCTGCCGACGGCGTCATGCGGCATCGGTATGCCGAAGGCGTGGGCTTTCGGATGGGCGAGCCCGATCAGGTGGTGCCGATCGTGCCAGCCGCCGTCATCTTCGACCTCGGCCGCGGTGGCGACTTCGCCGCGTTCCCGGACGCAGATTTCGGCATCGCTGCGGCATCGTCCGCCACCGATGCCCAACCTGCCCTCGGCAACGTCGGAGCTGGCACGGGCGCCAAGGCAGGTGGGTTCAAGGGCGGAGTCGGGTCAGCGAGCCAGGTGCTCCCCGACGGCAGCACCGTCGCCGCGTTGGTCGTGGTGAACTCGGTTGGGTCCACCGTCGACCCGGCCACGGGCGAGTTCTTCGGGGCAGCTCAGGTGCTGGCTCGTGACGTCACCGAGCTCGGCGGCAGGGGGCCAAACGAGTCGGCATACCCCCTGGCAAGGCCTTCAGCGCACGACCTCGTCACCGCCCGCCACGAAGCCGCACGGTCGCTGCTGGGGGCTCGGGGCGGCAAGACGCTGGCCACCACCCTCGGCGTGGTCGCCACCGATGCCACGCTGACCAAGTCGCAATGTGCACGGCTAGCGGGCAGCGGGCACGACGGCATGGCCAGGGCGATCAACCCGATCCACACCATGTTTGACGGCGACACTCTCTTTGGCCTGGCCACTGGCCGCGCAGATGCCCCCGACGCGGAGAACTTCCACGCCATGCTGACCGCCTCAGCACACGTGATCACCAGGGCCATCGTTCGAGCGATGCTGTCGGCCGATTCGGTCAGCACGCCGGCCGGCCGGTGGCGCAGCTACCGTGATGCCTTTCCCTCCGTGACCTGACCTCGCAGCCCGGTCTTCACGGCGTCCGCAGCAGGTCATCCCCGATCACAAGATCGGCGCGATCTGCATATGCCTGGACCATGCGCGCGTTGGTCTCATCCGACCCCAGCGCCCACGCTCGAGCCTGCTCAAGACTCTTGCCGTGGGCCGCGTGCCGCGCAATAAGTTGATCGCGCCGCCGGGATTCGTCCGGTGCGCAGTGCCACACCTGGGCTAGGCACGCGCGGACGCTCAGCCACGGCTCGTGCGGCAGCAGCAAATAGTTGCCCTCGGTAATGATCAGCCGAGCGCTGGGGGGAATCGAGATGACACCCGCGACGCCCTGATCTAGATCGCGCTCAAACCCGGGGGCATAAATGGTGTGTCCCTGCTCCCGCGGGTCGAGCAGGCGCGCCAACAGGGCGGCATACCCGCGGGCGTCGAAGGTTTCCGGGGCCCCTTTGCGCTCGCGTATCCCGAGCCGGTCCAGCGTGAAGTCGGCCAGGTGAAAGCCATCCATCGGGACCTGTACGGCGACAGGATCCCCGCCAGTCGAGCCGTCGCCGGCCTGAGTGCGACGGGACAGATGCCTCACCAGCGCTCGAGCGAGTGTCGACTTGCCTGCCCCTGGCGACCCAGAAATGCCGAGAACGACGCGTGGCTGCTGGCCGACCAACGCCCACGCCCGGTCGGCCAGCGCAGCGACGTCGTTGCCGTGCATCTCACATCATGGAGAAGTCGGCGGTCTGCGGGTCCGGGAACATCCGGTCATCAGTGTCGAGATCCGTGATCGCCTGCATCTGCTCAGTGCTCAACTCGAACGAGAACACATCGATGTTTGAGTGCACTCGTTTGGGTGTGACGGATTTGGGTATGACGATCGTGCCGTTCTGGATGTGCCAGCGCAGCACGACCTGCCCGGGGGTGACAGCAAGGGCCTCAGCCGCCTCGGTGATCGCGGAGTGTCCAAGGTCTTCGGCTTGACCAAGCGGCGCATAGGCCTCAACAGCGATTCCGGCATCTCGGCTGGCCTGCTGGGTGACCTGCTGTTGGTAGCTGGGGTGTAATTCAATCTGGTTCACGGCTGGCGGGATTTCGGCACTGTCCAGCAACCGCGCCACGTGATCGCCAAGGAAATTCGAGATCCCGATAGCCCGAACGGCACCGTCAGCATACAACTTTTCAAACGCACGCCACGTCTGGAGATACAGATCTTGGCTGGGAGCCGGCCAGTGGATCA
The DNA here is from genome assembly GCA_038232855.1 of Actinomycetales bacterium. Classification (GTDB taxonomy): domain Bacteria; phylum Actinomycetota; class Actinomycetes; order Actinomycetales; family Dermatophilaceae; genus Ornithinicoccus. The sequence continues at coordinate 511 of JBBSNC010000268.1, read as the reverse complement.
GAAACAGATCGATGACATCCAGCCCAAGGGCGCTGCGGCTGTTATCGAAGGCTTTGAGAGCTGACTCATACCCCTGCTCACCGTTGCGCAGTTTGGTCGTAACGAAGAGGTCTTCACGAGCGATGCCGCTGCTCTTGATCGCCGCCCCCACGCCAGCCTCGTTCTGATAGGCGGCTGCGGTATCGATGTGCCGGTAGCCCGCCTCCATGGCGCCCTCGACCGCCGATTGGGTTTCACCCTCAGGAATCTGGAAGACGCCGTATCCCACTTGGGGGATGTCAATACCGTTGTTCAGTTCGATGCTAGCGACCGTGGTCTTCGAGGAACTCATGGTGATGCCTACGCCGGATCTGGATGCGGTATTCCACAGGCCCTTCACGATTGTCGGGAGATTCGCAGGCAGACATCGCAGAATAGGACGGATGGAGTGGACTCTGGCGGTGATAGCACTTGCCTTGTTGCTGGGGCTGGGCGTCCTTCCGGTGCTGCGCCGGCCGGGCCCTGAACTCAG
>JBBSNC010000267.1:0-3048 GCA_038232855.1 Actinomycetales bacterium | reverse complement strand
CTGAACGCCGGGATCGCGGCGGCTGTCACCCTCTACTCGATCTCTCAACAGAGATCGTGAGACCCGCCCCAGCGCTGGCGGCGTTGGCGGTCTGCGGGGTAGCCCTCGTTGCGTGCAGCCCGGCCACGAACGATGGATCTCCTCGCATCGTCGAGACGTTGGATCGCCAACCGACCTTCACCCAGGGACTTGAGTTGTTGGGCGACGGCACGATCGTGCACAGCCGCGGGAAGTACGGCGAGTCTGGGATCGATATCCTCTCTGCCAGCGGTGAGGTCTTAAACAGTCGGGATCTGCCGGATGATGAGTTCGGTGAGGGCGTGACCGTGGTGCACGACTCGAATTGGAACGGTGAGTTCGGGTCTGGCAACCCGACCGCGTACCAGCTGACCTGGAAGTCCGGGGTGGTGCACACGTGGAGCGTGCCCGATCTGGTCGAGGGGCCGACGCTGCAGATAGAGGGCGAAGGCTGGGGAATCTGTTACGACGACTCACGCCATGCGCTGTGGCAGTCAGACGGCTCATCGACCCTGCGCTTGCTCTCGGTACGCAACTTGGCTCCGATGGCCGAAGTCACGGTGCGGGAGACCGCCGGAGCGGGAGGAGCGGAAGTCTCTGGGCTGAATGAGCTGGAATGCGAAGGCAGCACCGTTTGGGCGAACATCTGGAAGAGCGATGACATCGTAGAGATCGAGCTGTCGACGCCGGACGGCACGGCCACGGTGCGGGATCGCATCTCACTGACCGAACTGGTCGACGCCGAGGAACCTGAAGACGCCGAAGACGTGTTGAACGGGCTTGCCTTCGAGCCGCAAGACGGAACGTTGCTGGCGACCGGCAAGAACTGGGAGCACATCTACCGGGTGGAACTTTTCGAGGACTGATCCGCCCTCACCGAGGCAGCGGGGCTCTGATCGGGATCTCGTCGGTGTCCAAACCAAGCACCGAGGCTTCATCGGGCTTCTGCGGCAAGACCGTGTCGACATAGTCGAGCACCGCGTCTTCCAGCGTCATGTCCCGCCCGGCTTGCTCAGACAGATACCACCGGTGCTCCAGCAACTCGTGAAAAAGTTCCGGAGGCTCGAGTTTTGAGCGCAACTGCGCCGGGACAGTCCGGGTGACCGGCTCGTAGATCCGGGAGAGCCAGTCGTGAGCGACCAGCGATTCGTCATCGTTCTGTCGGTCAGTCGCCGCACGATAGGAGTCCAGGTCGTTCAGCAGACGGCGGGCCTGATTCTCTTGCACGTCCAAACCGGTCAGTGCCATCAACCGCCGCGACTGATAGCCAGCATCAACCACTTTGGGTTGAATCTGAATGTGCGTGCCGTCCAGGTCGGTGGTGATTGCTAACTCATCGACGTCGAAGCCGAGATTGTTGAGCCGGTGGATGCGATCCTCGACGCGCCAGCGATCACTAGCGCCAAAGCGCTCAGGCGCGGTGAGCTCATTCCACAACAACTCATAGCGGTGCATGATCCGATTCGCCGTCTCGACGGGATCGATGCTGTTGTCGAGCAGGTCGCCCGCCTCCAGTTCCATCATCTCGCCGGCCAGATTGCCAAACGCGATCTGCAGGTCGTGCGCGCGTTGGCCATCGCTGATGCGGTCATAGATCGAGGTCGTCTCGGCGTCCACGAGGTATGCTGCAAAGTCGCCGGCATCCCGGCGGAACAGCGTGTTCGACAGTGACACGTCGCCCCAGAAGACTCCATTGACGTGCAGCCTGACTAACAACACGGCTAGCGCGTCGAGCACGCGTCGGGCGGTGTCGGGCTGCATCCGCTGGCTGAAGATCGCCCGGTAGGGCAGCGAAAACTTCAGGTGGCGAGTGACGAGACAGGCGTCCAACGGCTCGCCGTTGACATCGGTGCGGCCAGAGACCACGGCCAGCGGTTTGACTGCGGGCTGGTCGAGGCGACGCAGCATGCGCAGCGTGTCGTATTCGTGGCGCGCCAGATCTGTCTTGATCTCCTTGATCGCCACGATCCGCCCCGATATCTTGACGAAGCGCACCACGTGCCGTGAGATCCCGCGCGGCAGGGCGGCCAGGTGGCTTTCAGGCCAATCCTCCAAGGGGACATCCCAGGGCAAGTCCAGCAAGGCCGGGTCCAGGCGAGCTGCCGAGATGTCGAGGGCCATAGCGCTCAGCCTAATCCCGGGTGTACCTGCCTTGGTCAGCGCAAAAGGCATACCGCCCGCTTGAGTGAGCGGACGGCATACCTCTGCGTATGCGGTTGAGTCTCAGCCGTTGATGCGCAGACCGGTCTCGACGTTGAAGAGGTGGATGTGGTCCATCTTCGGGGCGAAGTGAATCGTCTCGCCCTTCTTCGGCGGGGTACGGCCATCGACGCGTGCGATGAACGGCTTGTCGGTGGCCTTGGCCCCGGGCAGTTCGCCGTAGATGTAGGCGTCGGCGCCCAGTTCTTCGACGACGTCGATGATGACCTGCAGACCTCGGCCGGATTCGTCGATGTCCAGGTCTTCGGGACGCACTCCGACGATCATGGTCTCGCCAGCCCGGTCGATGACTTCGCGATCGATGGGGAAGACATTGTCACCGAACTTGATACCACCGTCGGCAATGGGCAATTCCATCAGGTTCATCGCAGGGGAGCCGATGAAGCCGGCAACAAACACGTTGTCAGGGTGGTCATACATGCGGCGGGGGGAGTCGCACTGCTGCAGGAAGCCGTCCTTGAGCACAGCAACCCGGTCACCCATCGTCATAGCTTCGACCTGGTCGTGCGTCACATAAACGGTGGTGACACCGAGGCGGCGCTGCAGCGAGGCGATCTGCGTGCGGGTCTGCACACGGAGCTTGGCGTCCAAGTTCGACAGCGGCTCATCCATCAGGAAGACCTGGGGTGAACGCACGATCGCTCGGCCCATGGCCACCCGCTGACGCTGACCACCGGAGAGGGCCTTGGGCTTGCGGTCCAAGAACTCGGTCAGGTCGAGGATCTCAGCGGCCTCTTCGACGCGCTTGCGGATGTCGGTCTTGTCGACGCCGGCGATTTTGAGCGCGAAGCCCATGTTGTCGGCCACCGT
>JBBSNC010000266.1:0-3140 GCA_038232855.1 Actinomycetales bacterium | reverse complement strand
GTCCAGCGCCGCCCGCAGCCCGGCATTCAACGCCTTGGCGATGCTCATCTTCGTCGTGCTGCCGGTGCTTCCGGCCGCTGCGGTCATCAGTCTTCCTCGAATCCGGCGTAGTAGTCCGCGAACTCGACGGCCTCGCGGGCCACGGTGGAGTGCGGATCGGCATACACGTGCTCGAACATCTGCGCGTGATCCGGGTTGGGCATCTGCTGGCACTCGCGGCGGATTCGCTTGGCAAGTGTGTTGGCTTCCTGCTCAAGCGCGTCCAGCCACGCCTGGTCGACCAGTTCTTCGGCGAGCAGATGGGCCTTGAGCCGGTCGATCGGGTCCTTGGCCCGCCACAGGTCGACCTCGGCCGCGATGCGGTATTTCGTGGGATCATCAGAGGTGGTGTGGGCACCCATGCGGTAGGTGAAGGCCTCGATCAACGTGGGCCCCTGGCCCTCACGGGCACGATCCAGCGCGGCCCGAGTGACGGCATACGTGGCGAGCACGTCGTTGCCATCGACCCGGACCCCCGGGAAGCCGAACCCGGCAGCCCGCTGATAGACGGGCACGCGGAACTGCTTGTCGTTCGGCTCAGAGATCGCCCAGTGGTTGTTTTGAACGAAGAACACGACCGGCGCCTGGGTCACCGCAGCAAAGACGAGTGCTTCGTTGTAGTCCCCCTGCGCGGTGCCACCATCGCCCGTGAAGGCCATCACGGCGGTGTCTCTCTCCGGATCGCCAGTGCCGACGTCGCCGTCTCGCTGCACACCCATGGCATAGCCCGTGGCGTGCAACATCTGATTGCCGATGACAATGGTGTAGAGGTGGAAGTTGTTTTCGGCTGAGTCCCACCCGCCGTGATTGACCCCGCGGAACATGCCGAGCAGGTTGACCGGGTCAACGCCCTTGCACCAGGCGACGCCGTGCTCTCGATACCCCGGAAAGGCGTAGTCCTGGGTGCGCATCGCCCGGCCGGCACCGACCTGAGCGGCCTCCTGACCGAGTAGTGAGGGCCACAGGCCTAGTTCGCCTTGGCGTTGCAGCGCGAAACCCTCGGAGTCAACCCGGCGCACGAGCACCAGGTCGCGATAGAAGTTGCGCAGGTCTTCGTCGCTCACATCGTCCAGGTATGCCGCATAGGGCTCGCTGGCTTTGCTGGGCGTGACTCGGGTGCCGGAGGAGTCGAGGAACTGGACCATCTGGGGGCCGCCATCGGTGACGTCCACCTGTGGCGGTTCATGCGTTGCGACACCGGACTTCGGTGCCTGTGCGACCTCGTCGTCGCTCACCGGCCCTCCTTCTACGCTGTAGTAGCGGCTCGCGTCACGTTACCCGACCTCAGGCGTTCACGGCGCCAGTCGCATAGTGGCCGCTCACCTCGATGAATCGGTCGTTCGCTTCGGTTTCGCCGATGGTGCATCGGGCGCCTTCGCCTGGGAATGGACGCACGATCAGACCGGCCTCCCGGCAGGTGTCCGCAAAGCGGGCGGTGTCCTCACCCAGAGGTAGCCAGACGAAGTTCGCCTCGCTCTCGGGCACGTCCCATCCTTGCTCGCGCAACGCCTGCATTACCCGGGTGCGCTCATCGATCAGTGCCTTCACGCGGACATCGAGCTCGTCATACGCTTTGAGGCTGGCGATGGCGGCCTGCTGTGCGATGTCGGAAACCCCGAAGGGGGTCGCTGCTTTGCGCAGGGCCGTGGCGACGGCTTCGGGCGCGACCGCATACCCCACCCGCAGCCCCGCCAAACCGTAGGCCTTGGAAAAGGTCCGCAGCACGGCCACGTTGGGGTACTCGCGATAGAGGGCCAACACGTCCGGACCCTCGGGGTCGGTGGTGAATTCCAGGTAGGCCTGATCGATCACAACGAGGGTTTCCTTGGGAACGGCGTCGAGGAACTCGCGCAGCTCGGCATCCTTGACCGCGGTGCCGGTGGGGTTGTTCGGTGAGCAGACGATGATCAAACGGGTGCGGTCGGTGATCGCCTCGGCCATCGCATTCAGGTCGTGCCGCGCGTCGCCGTCGAGCGGGACCTGCACTGACGTGGCGCCGGCGAGCGCGATGACGATCGGGTATGCCTCAAACGAACGCCAAGGGTAGAGCACCTCATCGCCTTGATCGCAGGTAATCGCGACGAGTTGAGTGAGCACGCCAACGCTGCCGGTCCCGGTGGCAATGTGCGCTTCCGGGACATCGAACTGCTCGGCGATCTCTCTGGTCAGTTCGGTCACGGCCATGTCGGGGTAGCGGTTCATGCTGCCAGCCGCCTGGGCCACCGCCTCGAGCACCGAAGGCAGCGGCGGGTAGGGATTCTCATTCGAGCTGATCTTGTATGCGGTCTGGCCCTCGCTTGGCGCTGCTGGCTTACCGGGCTTGTATGCCGGCACGGACTCCAGCGTGCGGCGCAGGCGCACCGGGGGCAGGTCTGGGTTGTCGGCGGCGTCGCGGTCTGTCGGCATTCCCTCACTGTAGACGGCTGGCTCACAGCCGCGACCTAGGAATGCATGCCACCATTCTGCTCATGGGATCCTTCTTGTTTCGTGTGTTGGCCAACGGTGTTGCCCTGTGGGTGGCCTCGCTGGTCGTGCCGGGAATCGTCTTCGACGCTAACGGGGACACGCTGACGAACGTCATCACAATCGGAGCGGTCGGCCTGGTGTTCGGGCTGCTCAACGCAGTGGTCAAGCCGCTGCTTTTCCTGGTTTCGATTCCGCTGCTGATCCTGACGCTGGGGCTCTTCACCTTTGTGCTCAACGCGATCATGCTCTCGATTACCTCGTGGATGTCCGGCGTCCTGGGGTTGGGCTTCGAGGTTGGTGACTTCTGGTGGGACGCGATCTTCGGTGCGCTGATCATCAGCATCGTCTCGATCATGCTGGGCCTCTTCGCCCCGTCAGATTCGCGCGACTAGCCGTCCGCGAGTCCGTTCGTACCGGTGATGTCGCCTACGGATCCGAAGCCGCTCGCGCCCTTGTGGAGGGCCGCCGCACCTCGTGACCGAGCCTTACCAGCTCGGGACCGCAGCCCCGGCTCGCCGGGCGCTCGCCGATCGGCTCCCCCACGAGGTCGCCGCAGCTGCGGTTGAGTTCATCAGCGGCCCTCTCCTTGAAAATCCGCAGCGCGTCGGGAAGGCCATGACAGACGAACTCGCGGG
>JBBSNC010000265.1:0-3196 GCA_038232855.1 Actinomycetales bacterium | reverse complement strand
CGAATTGCGGTATAATCAGAAACGGCTTCATTCGGCGCTCGGCTATCGAACACCCGCAGAAGTCGAAACCGAATGGTACGAAACCCACAACGCCGCGTGAATTCATAGAAACCACCGGTCCGGATTCCATCCCTCAGTCCAGTCAAAACGACGGTCACTGGCCGCTTGGTCGCCATGTCCATCACCACCCCTTCGGCGCAGCACGAGGACATCCAGCAGAACGTCACCGAGCGTGTGCGTGCCGCACTCGAGGCATCCGGGTTAGACCCCATGCCCCGGGTCCGGGCCAAAGCCCGAACCAAACCCTCATAACTCCACCCGCCCATCACCCGGGCCGGCCTCGCCCGGCTCGACCAATCCAAGGAAGAAAGAGACCACGATGAGGCAATTCGCTGGCACGCTGAACCGAGGATGGCTCGCCGTCCTCGGGACCGCCCTAATACTGGGCGGGGTCTACGTCGTCCTGGCCTCCTTCGGTCTGCTCCCTGGCCCGAAGCAGGACAGTCGGTTGGTCTCTGCCGATGCGGGGCCCCTGCTCGACCGGGCCTGGGTGGCCGTCGGCATCGCCGTGCTCGGGGTGCTGCTGGGCCTGTGCGCGCTGGCCTGGCTTGGCGCGCAGTTCCCACGCGCCAACCGGCCCGGACCGCTGCGATTGCATGACGACGCAGTCCGTGGCCTCACCACATGCCCACCCAAAGCGCTCAGCGACGCGGTCGAGGATGACCTCAAAGCGTTGCCGGGCGTGGCCTCAGCCGACGCGATCCTGCGCGGCACCGCCAAGGAACCCGAGTTGAGCATCCGCGTCGGCGTCGATGACCGTGCTGACCTCTCAGCCGTGTTGCACAGCATCCGCACCGACGTCGTCTCCAACCTGTCCACCGCCTTGGACACCACCATGTCCCGCCTTGCGGTGCGCGTCGACATCGAACACGGAAAGCGCGACACTGCCAGCATCACCCTGTGAACTCCCGCCGCGTTCATGCCCGCGCGGTGCAACCAGGATAGGAACAAAAAGGGTTGGACACCGAAGAGCGCGCACACTCCGCAGGTGAATCGTTGCCCGCAAGCGCTGCCCGCATCGCCACGGGCACGGCCTCGCAAGCCTCCAAGGAAGCACAACGAGGTGGGCACGTGGCCACCAAAGCCGATGACGTTGATCCCGTGACGCCGAATCCACGCACACTGGGTGAGACGGTATGGGTCACCCGCGCTCAAGACGGGGACGCCACCGCGTTCACCCACTTGGTCCGGACCTACGAAGGGGAGCTTTTCCGCCTGAGTTACCGCATGCTCTCTGACCGGGGCGAGGCCCAGGATGTCGTGCAGGACGTGTTTGTCCTGATATGGCGCCAGCTGCCCAGCCTCTCTGATCCCCGCGCCTTCCGGTCCTGGATCTATCAGATCGCTACTCGCCGGTGCCTCAACGTACTGCGCGGCACCGAACGGCAACGCACCACCCCGACCCGCGGCTCGGACATCGAGGCCGAGACGTCCCCAGGTGCCCAGTCCGCACCCGAGCACGAAGACCCAGCCCAAGTGGCCCAGGCCAGCGCGGCGCAGCGCAGCCTGGATCAGGTGTTGGCCGACCTGCCTTCAGAGCAACGTGCATGCTGGGTTCTGCATCACCTCCACGACCTGACCTACGCTCAGATTGCCTACGCCGTCGGGACACCGGCCAGCACCGTGCGAGGGCGCATCTCCCGCGCCCGCCAGAACCTAGCGAAAGGAATGGCGGCATGGCAGTAAAGAGCGACAATCGGCTCGGTTGTGGACGAGATATCGACGATGTGTGGTCCCGCACGGACCAGGCCCCTACCGTCCACGAAAGTCACTGTTCACACTGCCAAGCAGCCCGGCATAGCCTCAGCGACCTCAACGACGCCACCCAGCAACTCAAGAGTCAAGACGTCCAGGACCCCGCACTGCACCTGCCCTCGGAACTACTCAACAAAGTGACGTCGATCGCGCGAGCTGAGGTGAGGCGAGGAAACCGCATACCCCTGCACCGACCCAACCAGACGCAGGAGCCCACCCTCACCATCAGCGAACAAGCCATCGCCACGGTGATCCGGCACGCCAGTGACCAACTCCCGGGCATCGAGGCCAGCCGGTGCACCGCACGCACCGACGAAGACACTCCGGGCTCGGCACAAACCCCGGTAACGATCGCGGTCGAGCTCTACGTCAGCGTTTCAGCGACCTCACCCATCCCTGACCAGATCACCGAGCTTCGGACAAAAATCATCGACGCTCTGCATACCGAGATCGGTCTCGACGCCGCCACCATCGACGTCTTCGTCCAGGACCTGCACGATGCCTAAGCAACCAGACTCGGCCCCCACCGACACGGTGCAGAGCAACGACACCAGCCTGCCCAGCGACCTGGCCCAAGCCATCTTGAGTATCGAGGGTGTCATCCGCCTGGAGCCAAGCATGCGAGACCTGTTTCGTAAGGCTGACCCCCGACGAGGTTCCAAGCGCGATCGCCGTGAGAATCTTGACGGCATCAACGTCACCACGATTGGCAATATCACCGACGTCAGCGTCGATGTCGCTATTGCCGGTGCCTACCAAGCCCTGGCGACAGGGCAACACATCCACGACACCATCCAAGCCGTGCTCCACACCTACCCCCTAGAACCCGGACACACCATGGTGAACGTCCTAACAATCGAGTACGACGAATAAGCCAACTTGACTGACGTGATCGGCCCGTTCCGGATGCACATCGGTGACCGGAACGGGCTCCTATGCTGGTGGGCGATGGCCTGTGTGCACCCACGTTGACCCTGTTCTGGTTGACCGGGACGATGGAACGTCCTGGAGATCCAAACGTCAACCGTGCACCGTAGTTGTCGCGCGCTTCTCCCCCGGGCTTAGTTGGGGGCGCCGCCCGCAGAGTCCAGGAAGCGGTGGCCCTGTTCGAGGGTCATTGGAATCACGTTGGAGGCCAACAGTGTCAGCATTGTCAGTCACCGTCACCGCTGGCCGACAGTTGGTCGGTCACGTTCGTCAGGTGTGGCGCTTCCCGGTCAAGTCGATGGCTGGGGAGGTTCTGCCAGAGGCCGAACTGTCATGGCACGGTATCGTGGGCGACCGGCGCTGGGCTTTCGTCCGATCGGACAGCGAAGCTAACGGATTCCCGTGGCACACGATCCGCGCGTATCCGCAAATGTGCCTGTATCGGGCCGAGTTG
>JBBSNC010000264.1:0-3201 GCA_038232855.1 Actinomycetales bacterium | reverse complement strand
GGTTCGTCTATCGGGCCGCAGCGTCTCTGTTGTGTCGCGGTGAGGCGACCGTGCTGGCCATAATTCGACAGACAGGCTGGTGAGACTACCGATAGAGCGGTTGTTCCTGGCTAGGGTCAGCTCGGACCACGTCGAGTCGTGAGTCGGCCAAGAGCTGGCCAATCACCGCAGTGTCGGCTCCGATGCCGGCCCAGTGCGGGTCGACGTCATTGGTAATACACCAGGCATGGTCTGCCGGCCAGATGAAGGCCGGGTCGGGCATATGCGCTTTGTCCTCGTCGGACACCGTCTGCCCGGTATCCCAGTTGCCGAAGTCTGAGGCCGTGCCGCGAAACAAAAAGTATTCGCGGTTCGGTATGACGACCTTCGGTGCGTGAGGTCGCTGCGCCGGCTCGTCTGAGGGGTCCACAAGACCAGGCACCGCCCATGCCGGCGGAGGGCCAGACGCCACCCGGTAGTCGGCTGGGTCAAACGATGTGGGTTTCTCCTGCTCAAGTGCCCATGTGCCGTCGATGCGGTTGACGGTCCAACCCCAGCCGTCCCACATACAGAAGTAGCAGTCGTCCGGGGTGCGAGTGTGGTCTGCCAGCACTTGCAGGGCTGCGCGGAGCTGCACCGACTCCAAGGAGGCAGCTTCCTCGATGGGCTCGACGTCGTTCTCACTCTGCCCCTCAAAACCGGGATCAGGCAGGAACCGCATCCTCGCGTATGCCGCGAAACCTGTTGGCCCCAAACCGACCAGTTGATGCCACGGCTGATCGTCGGCGGTGATCCAAGCAGCGGCGGACAGATCCGAACAAGCGATGAGAGCCACTTTGCCATTTTAGGCCTGCCACCCGCCGGAAACCGAGACAGGGTAACCGCCGCCGCGAAGCGTGGCTCGATCACCGCAGGCGGATCCCTGACCGGCGCGCGCAGATCCCCTTGACCGTCGCCCGGGGATTCGCTCCACGGGGGTCTGGTTGTTCACTCGCTCGGTTCGCGGAGCGCATCTGGCTTGGTCCTTGTCGCTCGGGTGGGGAGTGTTGCGCAGAGCGTGCCGAGTGCGGCGATGGCGGCGAAGCCGATGGCCGCGGACGGGTAGGACATGTGTGAGGCGAACGTCGCCGCTGGGGCGGCGAGGCTGGCGCCGACGAAGAGGGCGAAACCGTAGAGCGCTGTCGCGCCGCCGCGCTGGTCCGGTGGGCTGGCCTGTGTGATGGTCTCGACCAGAGCCGGTGCGGTGGCGGCCACAGCGATCGTCAGCATGCTGAGGGCGAGGGCCAGGGTGAGCGGGCCGGCGGCCAGTCCGCTAGCGGCAGCGGCGAGGGACACCAGGATCATCGCGCCGCCGAGCCGGCGTGGCCGGGGAATCTTGGTCAGGACGGCGGCGGCCAATGGCACGATAGCCAGGGCGGGCAGGGTAGCCACCCGTACGCCCTGCATCACCGAGGGGTTGTGGGCTGATCCGGGTCCGGCGAGCTGGACCAAGGTGGTGATGCCCACGAAGGTGAACATCAAGCTCAGTGTCGCCAGGTAGAGCGCGATCATCTGCGGCTGTCGCAGAAACCTGGGCAGACCGGCCAGCTGAGCGCTGACCATCTGTGAGCTGCGAACGCCCGCATGTGTGCGGGCGTCGGGGAGCATGACGCGCCACAGCACCACCGCCAGGACCACCAACCCAGCCGCTGACGCATGGAACCAGGTCCGCCAGCCGCCTAGCGACGACAGCGCCAAAGCGGCGAGCGGGGCGACGACGGCTGCGGCCAGGAACGCGCTGATCACGACCGTCAGCGCGGTAGAACGTCGGTGCGGCACGATCCGTTCGGTCAGGTAGGCGAGAGCAACCGGGGGGAAGAACGCCGCCGCAGCGCCCTGCACCACCCGGGTCACCAGCAGCAGGACGAAGCTCGGGGAAGCCGTGACCAGGACCGCGCCTGCCGCGCCGGCCAACAGGGCGGCGACTGCGACACGCCGACGGCCCACGGCGTCAGAAAGCGGACCGGCCACCAGCATGCCCAGGGCGTAGGCGAACCCGAACGCCGTCGATGCCCAGGCTGCGGCCGCCGAGCGGACCCCGAACTCCTCGGCTAGGTCGTCGAGCAGCGGGATGGTGGCGTAGAGCTGGCCGACCACCACCACCGCGGCGATGCTCATCACCGCGACCGTGGAAGCCGTCGGAGCCATACGCGCGTCCCGCGCCAAAGGGGGAGCGACTGTGGAAGTTGACATGGAACCAATGCAACCATCTAGTTGGTTGCTTGTCAACCAACTAGATGGTCTACGCTGATGGCATGCCCACTGGAGCAGAGAAGACCAAGCGCGCGCTGCTGCAAGCCGCCAAGGCGGAGTTCGCCGAGCACGGCCTGGCCGGAGCCCGCGTCGACCGCATCGCCGCGACGGCGGGCATCAATAAGCAGCGCATCTATGGCCACTTCGAGAGCAAGGACGGCCTGTTCGACGCGGTGCTGAGCCAGACCATGATCGAGGCGGCAGCAGACAAGCCCCTGCAGCCCGGTGACACGCCGGCCGAGTACGCGGCCCGAACCTTCGACTTCCACCGGAACCACCCCGAACTACTGCAGTTGCTGCTCTGGGAAGCCCTGAGCCGTCCCGTCGAGGCTGCTTTGCAGAATCCCGAGCGCCAGGCGCACTACGCCCACAAGGTCGACGCCTTCAAGGCTGCTGGCCTGGACGACCGGCAATCCCGCTACACCCTGTTCATGGTGCTCGCCCTGACCACCTACTCCAGAGCGTTACCGCAGGTGACCGCGCTCATCCTGGGCCGCGACCATCCCGACGAAGAACTCAAGAACGCACTCATCGACGCCGTAACCAACCTGACCAACACCGACCATCAGACGGTCGACTGAAGTGCGCGGACGTGGACCTATGACCCCCCGGGCCTCCGGGAGTCCTCTGCCACCCGCCCCGGCCATACGAGCTTGTGGCCTGGTCGACACCAAGGGGTTGTCGTTCCGACCACCCTTCGTGGCGGGGCCGTGCGACACCCCACTTGGACGGCTCACCACTGGGGATGGCGGGGACTCTCCTCAACCCGACGAGCAACCACCGACGATCAGCCGCGATCTGATCAGTCGGGGATCGACTACCGGTCAGCGGAGATCGTGGAAGAACTCGCGGACGTCGTGGGTGAGCAGGGTGGGTTCCTCGAGGGCTGCGAAGTGCCCGCCGCGGTCGACATCGGTCCATCGGGTGATG
>JBBSNC010000263.1:0-3253 GCA_038232855.1 Actinomycetales bacterium | reverse complement strand
TAAAGGTCGACGTAGTCGGTTTGCAGGCGCTGCAACGAACCGTTGATCGACTCCATGATGTGCTTGCGAGAGAGGCCGGTGTCGTTTTTGCCGCCCGGACCGGTGGGCCAATACACCTTGGTGAAGATCTCCAGGCTCTCGCGGCGCTCGTCCTTCAGCGCTTCACCAAGCACGGACTCCGCGACCGTGTTGGCATACACATCGGCGGTGTCGAAGGTGGAGATGCCTGCGTCGAGGGCCGCTCGGACGCACTGGGTGGCCACGTCGTTCTCCACCTGGGAGCCATGAGTCAACCAGTTGCCGTACGTGATTTCAGAGATCTTGAGTCCGCTATTGCCGAGGTATCGAAATTCCATACCCCCACGCTACGGCCTCAGCGTTGGCTTGTCCGATGGTGGGTGATGATGGGCGAGTGAGTTCGATTACACCGCTGGTGCAAATGGGCCCAGAGATGTCGCACGAGCAGATCGAGCGATACTCGCGGCATCTGTTGGTCCCGGGGATTGGTATGCCGGGTCAACGCCGATTGCTGAACGCGCGGGTGTGCGTCGTGGGAGCCGGCGGGCTGGGGTCTCCAGCGTTGCTCTATCTCGCGGCAGCAGGGGTCGGACACATCACGATCATCGACAACGACGTCGTCGATCTGTCGAATCTGCAGCGCCAGGTGCTCCACCGCACCGTCGATGTCGGCACCCCCAAGGTCACCAGCGCTGAACGGGCACTGCACGAACTGAACCCGCTGGTCTCGGTCAGCGCTCGGCATACCGAGGTCACCGCCGACACCGTGTATGAGCTGATTCGGGGCCACGACCTCGTGCTCGACGGCACGGACAACTTCCCCACCCGCTACCTGGTCAACGACGCATGTGTGGAGTTGGGCCTGCCGTTGGTGTGGGCTGCGGTGCTTCGCTTCGACGCCCAGGTCAGCACCTTTGTGCCTGCGCCATGGGTTCCCGCGGATCAGGCCGTTCAACTACGCGATCTGTTTCCGAGCGCACCGCCGCCGGAAGTTGTGCCCTCATGCGCGGATGCAGGCGTTCTCGGTGCCATGTGCGGCCAGGTCGGCTCGATCATGGCCACGGAGGCGATCAAACTCATCACCGGCGCCGGAGAGCCACTGGTGGGTCGGGTGTTGCTGATCGATGTCGCTGGTATGTCGATGCGGCATATCCCGCTGCGGCCCAACCCGGACCGGGGACACCCGCCCTCGGATGCAACAACCGGCACAGAGCCCGAGGGCGCGACGTCGGTGCCGTCCATGTCACCCCAGGGCGTGGCTGACGCGCTCGACAACCTACTCGTCCTGGATGTGCGTGAACCTCCCGAACACGCTCTGGGCACCGTGCCGAACGCGATGTTGGTGCCGCTTCAGGACGTGCTGGCGTGGGGGGATCTGGCAGCGTTGGATGAACGACCTATCGTGGTGACGTGCAAGGCGGGGCCGCGAGCCGAACGCGCCGCTCGGCACCTGCTCACCTTGGGACATCCCAATGTCCGAGTGCTCGAGGGTGGCATGCTCGGATGGACCGAGCACGTCGACCCCAGCCTTCCCCGCTACTAAGACAGGTGCACCCGTTCATCGAGAACCGGCAGCGATGAGAGGATGTTGGTAGGAGGAAAACATGCCCACACTTCGCTATTTCGCTGCTGCAGCTGAGGCCGCTGGCACAACGGAAGAGTTTGTCGACGGCGCTGATGTTGCTGCGGTGTTGACTGCGGTCTGTGAGGCACATGGTCCGCGGATGAGCCATGTCGTCGGGCACAGTTCGCTGCTGCTGGATGGCAGGTACGTTGCCGACCGCGACACCCCCTTGTCGGCAGGTGACGTGCTCGACGTGTTGCCTCCGTTCGCCGGCGGCTAGATGGCGTCGGCGCGCAGGCTCGTCACGGGTGCCTCGGGGTGACGGCGGCGGCCGACTATGTCGTGTATCGAAGCGGCGGGGGGCGTGCCGTCATCGCGGCCGCAACGCTCGGCAGCGGAATGACGTTGCTGGATGGCACCGTGGTCAACGTCGCACTGCGCACGATCGGCGAGCAGTTGAACGCCTCCCTGGCTCAGTTGCAATGGATCACCAACGGCTACTTGTTGTCGCTGGCCTCACTCATTCTGCTCGGCGGGGCTCTCGGTGACCGCTATGGACGCCGACGGGTCTTCGTCACCGGGACGATCTGGTTTGCGGTGGCCTCCCTGGCATGTGGGCTGGCCCCCACTCCAGAACTACTCATCGCCGCTCGCATCCTGCAGGGAGCCGGTGGCGCACTGCTGACGCCCGGCAGTCTGGCGATGATCCAAGGTGCCTTTGCTCCCGGCGATCGCAGCACAGCCATCGGGGCATGGTCCGGTCTGGGTGCCATCGCAGCTGCGGTCGGGCCCCTGGTGGGCGGGGTACTCATCGACTACGCCTCGTGGCGCTGGATCTTCTTCATCAACGTGCCGCTGGCCGTCCTTGCGGTCGTGATCGCACAACGGGCGGTGCCCGAGTCGAGCGATCCGCAGAAGGCACCAGGCTTCGACGTCACGGGCAGCGCGTTGGCCGTGCTCGCACTGGGCGGGGTGACCTACGCACTCATCGAGTGGGGGCAGCCTCTCGCGCTGGTCGCCGTCATCACGGGGCTGCTCGCCGGCGCCGGGTTCGTGCTGGTCCAGCGACGCTCGGCATACCCCCTGGTGCCGTTGTCGATGTTTGCCAACCGGACGTTCAGTGCCGCCAACCTGATGACACTGCTGGTGTATGCCGCACTCGGCGCCATCCTCTTCTTCCTGGTCCTGCAGTTGCAGACCGTCGCTGGATACAGCGCCCTGCAGGCTGGTCTGGCTACGCTGCCGATCACGCTCTGCATGCTGACCCTGGCGGCCCGGGGTGGCCGCCTCGCGATGAAGATCGGGCCGCGAATACCGATGACCTTCGGCCCGATCGTGATGGCCGCCGGCACGCTGTGGATGCAACGGGTGAGCACCGACACCGTGTATTGGCTGGATGTCCTGCCTGGGTTGACTGTCTTCGGCCTCGGCTTGGCGCTGATGGTGGCGCCCTTGACGGCCACCGTGCTGGCTGCCACGCAAGACCGGCACGCCGGGATCGCCAGCGGCGTCAACAACGCGATCTCACGAACCGGTTCGTTGCTGTCCGTCGCAGCGCTGCCCGCGCTGGTGGGACTGTCCGGGGACGACTACGCCGTCCCTGCGACCTTTGACACCGGCTATGACCGGGCGATGTTGGCATGTGCCGCCCTGCTTGTCCTTGGCGGCTTC
>JBBSNC010000262.1:0-3294 GCA_038232855.1 Actinomycetales bacterium | reverse complement strand
GGCGACCACCACCATGCCCGCGTGCAGCGACTTGCCGATGCCCACACCGCCGCCGTGGTGCACGCTGACCCACGACGCGCCCGCCGACGTGTTGAGCAGGGCGTTGAGGATCGGCCAGTCGGCGATCGCGTCGCTGCCGTCGGCCATCGACTCGGTTTCGCGATAGGGACTAGCCACCGACCCGCAGTCCAGGTGGTCGCGGCCGATGACGATGGGGGCCTCGACTTCGCCTGAGGCCACCATGTCGTTGAACTTCACGCCGGCCTTGTCACGCTCGCCATAACCGAGCCAGCAGATCCTGGCCGCCAGACCCTCAAACGCCACCCGGTCCTGGGCGCCGCGGATCCATTTCTGCAGGTGGTCGTTGTCGGGGAAGAGGTCGAGCACGGCCTGATCCGTGGCGGCGATGTCCTTCGGGTTGCCTGATAGCGCCGCCCACCTAAACGGCCCTTTGCCCTCACAGAACAACGGCCTGATGTATGCCGGCACGAACCCGGGGAAGTCAAACGCCCGGTCAAAGCCGCCCTGGCGAGCCTCGTCGCGGATGCTGTTGCCGTAGTCGAAAACCTCAGCACCGCCGTCTTTGAAGCCGACCATCGCCTCGACGTGCTTGGCCATCGACTCCTGCGCGCGCTGCGTGAACTCCTCCGGCTTCTTCTCTGCTAGCTCATGCCACTCATCGAGCGTGACACCGATCGGCAGGTAGGACAACGGGTCGTGCGCCGAGGTCTGGTCGGTCACGATGTCGATGTCCACCCCCCGCCGCAGCAGTTCAGGGAAGACCTCGGCGGCGTTGCCGACCACCCCGATGGACACGGCCTCACGGTTGGCTTTGGCGGTTAGTGCCCGCGAGACCCCGGCATCGAGGGAGTCTGCGACTTCGTCCAGATAGCGACTCTTCACGCGGCGCCGCAGCCGCGCCTCGTCCACGTCGACGATGAGGCAAACCCCGCCATTGAGCGTGACCGCCAGCGGCTGCGCCCCGCCCATCCCGCCGCAGCCTCCGGTGAGGGTCAGGGTGCCAGCCAACGAGCCCGCACCATTACTCTGCCCGCCCTCCCGGGCGGCGAGCACGGCCGCGACGGCGGCGAAGGTTTCATAGGTGCCCTGCAAGATCCCCTGGGTGCCGATGTAGATCCAGGAGCCTGCCGTCATCTGGCCATACATCGTCAACCCGAGGTGCTCGAGCCGTCGGAATTCAGGCCAGGTCGACCAGTCGCCAACCAGGTTGGAGTTCGCGATCAACACCCGTGGGGCCCACTCGTGGGTCTGCATGACCCCGACCGGCCGGCCCGATTGCACCAGCATGGTTTCGTCTTCACGCAGGTCCTGCAGCGTGCGCACCATCGCGTCGAAGGAGCGCCAATCGCGGGCGGCGCGGCCGGTGCCGCCATACACGACCAGGTCATCGGGCCGTTCCGCGACCTCGGGGTCGAGGTTGTTCATCAGCATGCGCATCGGGGCTTCGGTTGCCCACGATCGCGCCGTCAGAGTGGTCCCTCGGGGGGAGCGAACGGGTCGTGCGCCTTCCATAATCTGCTCCTTCGGTCTGCGGTCATCGCCCCAACGGGGATGGCCATAGGGTCGGGGTCTGATCACGTCGGTCGGCGAGGGAGGCGGTGATACGAGCGTGCAACCCCGCTTCCGTCGTCGGAGCCTGATCGTGCTGGGCATCGTGGTGCTCGCCGTCAACCTGCGAGGTCCCATCTCGGCCGTCGGGCCAGTGCTGGATCTGGTGACCGATGACCTCGCGTTGTCGCTCGTGCAGGTCTCGCTGCTGACGGCGGCACCGGTCGTCTGCTTCGGTGCCGTCGGCGTGCTCACGCCGCGGTTGATCCAGCGGGTCGGGCTGGACGGTGCAGCTGCGAGCGCACTCCTGTTGTTGTTGCTTGGACTGTTGCTGCGCAGCGGTCCAAGCGCAGTGACCTTGTTTGCGGGCACCGTGTTGACGGCTGGCGCGATCGCGGTCGCCAACGTGCTCTTGCCCACACTGGTCAAGCGTGACGCACCGCGCCATCCAGGGGTGATGACCGGCATCTATACGACGACCCTGACCAGCTCGGCCGCAATCGGAGCGGCCACTGCGGTTCCGATCAGCGCGGCATACGGCTGGCGGGTCGGGTTGGGTATCTGGGCGGCTACTGCAGCGGCCGCCTTGGCGATCTGGACACCGCGGATGGCGGGTGCCCGACGCGGCAGGGGCGCCGACATGCAACGCCCAGGAGGTCTGCGATCGCTGCTGACCGAACCGCTGGCCTGGCAGGTGACCGTGTTCATGGGTTTGCAATCGGGCGCCTTCTACGCCGTGCTGGCCTGGTTGCCGTCGATCTATCGCGCCTCGGGGATCAATGCCAGTGATGCCGGGCTGCTCCTCGCGGTGGTCACCGTTGCGGGCATACCGATGGCGCTGACCGTGCCCACGTGGGCCGCCCGCTGCAATGACCAGCGGATGTTCGCGCTGGCGCTGACCTTGACGACAACGGCAGGGTTTGTCGGGTTGCTGATCGCCCCGGAAGCCATGCCGGTGCTGTGGGCGGTGTTGATCGGGCTTGGTTTGGGCGGCAACTTCCCCTTGGCGCTCACCCTGGTCGTGCTGCGCACTGCCCGCCCGGCTGACACCTCGGCTCTGTCCACGATGGCTCAGGGCCTCGGATACCTCATCGCCGCTGCAGTGGGCCCGTTCGCCGTCGGAGTGCTGCACGACATCTCGGTTGGCTGGACGTTCCCCTTGGCGTTCCTGGTGATCTTGTCGTTGCCACAAATGGTGGCCGGATGGGGCGCCGGCCGACCATTGGTGCTCGGCACCCGATCTGCTGAGTGAGTCAACTCCGAGGGCCACACACCTCATGCCAGCCCCCCGGTGACCTGCTCGGCCGCGGCCCTGATCTGGCCAGAGCGGAGCAGTTCGACGGCTGTGGCGATCTCAGGGGCCAGGTATCTATCTGGTCCCGGGCCTTGGACTCTGGCATTGCGCAGCGCCGCGACGACGGCGGCACTTGCAGGCGAGGGCGTATGTGGTGCGCGCAGTTCGAGCGCCCGTGCCGCGGTGAGCACTTCGATAGCCAGCACTCGGATCACCCCGTCGATGGCCCGTCTGAGTTTGCGGGCGGCCGACCAGCCCATCGACACGTGGTCTTCTTGCATCGCCGAGCTCGGGATCGAGTCGACACTTGCCGGCGAGGCGAGGCGTTTGAGCTCGGAGACGATGCCGGCCTGCGTGTATTGCGCGATCATGTGGCCGGAGTCGACACCTGGGTCATCGGCAAGGAAGGCCGGCAATCCGTTACTGCGGGC
>JBBSNC010000261.1:0-3328 GCA_038232855.1 Actinomycetales bacterium | reverse complement strand
CCGGCACCATGTGGGTGACCCCGGCCAACCGGGCTACGACGAATCCCATGAGCAACTCGACGGTCTGGTGCTCATCGACCTGCCCGACTTCGACTCGCGAGAGATGACTCATCGGGTCGAAGCCGACCGCCTCCTGGAACGCTGCGATGTCTTCGTGTGGGTGACCGACCCGCAGAAGTATGCCGACGCCCGGCTGCATGAGGACTATCTGGCGGCGTTGCGGGACCACCAGAGCGTGATGATTGTGGTGCTGAATCAGGTTGACCGACTCGCCGACCCTGCGGCGGTACGGCAGATCCAGGCGGATTTGGCGGGCCTGGCGGCTGCGGATGGAGCAGGCGAGTTCGAGGTGCTGGGTACGTCGGCGCTGATCGGTACCGGCGTTGATGCGCTCCGGGCTCAGATAGGCGAGGTCGTCGCGGCGCATACCGCAGCCGAGCAGCGTTTGACCGGAGATTTGGTCGCGGCGAGTCGGTCGCTGATGAGCGCGGTGGCCGCCGATGAGCCACCCCTGACCGAAGACATCGCTGCGGATCTAAACCGCGCTTTGGCGCAGGCAGCCGGCATACCGGTCGTCTTGCAGGCAGTGGAGCGAGACTTCCTGCGACAGAGCAAGGCGCGTGCTGGCTGGCCATTCACCCGGTGGGTCTCTGGACTGAAGCCGAGCCCGCTGCGGCGGCTGCGCCTCGGTGACGAATCATCGACTGGCGTGATCTCCGCAGAGGATGTGCGCGCGGTGTTGGGCCGCTCGTCCTTGCCACCTGCCACGCCTGCAGCGCGATCTAGCGTGAAGTTGGCCACCCGGTCGCTGTCGGATGCAGCCTCGGTGGGGCTGCCGACGCTGTGGGCTCGCGCCGTCGACGATGCGGCGAACCCGACGGAAGACACCTTGGCTGATGCGCTCGACCAGGCGGTCATCAACACGCCCCTGCGGGCCAATGATCCGTTCTGGTGGAGCATCTTCCGCTTCGTGCACCTGTTGCTCGCGCTGTGTGTCCTCCTCGGTGGTGCGTGGCTGACCGCTCTGGCGGTTTCTGGCTGGTTGCAGATCGACCTTGAAACCCCGACGTGGGGTGTGGTCCCCGTGCCGCTGGCGTTGTTCGCTGGTGGCATCCTCGCCGGGATACTCCTCGCGGCGCTGGCAAGGGTGTTGGCGCGCTCGGGCGCCAAACGGCGCCGAGCTGCGGTCGAAAAGCGGATGGATGCGGCTATCTCGGTGGTCGCCAAGAAGCATGTGCGAGGACCCGTGTCTGCCGTGCTGAAGCGACACCAGCAGACACGGCAGCAGCTGCAGGCCGCCACGTCGCGCTAGCGCTCGTCCACACCTGGGGCGCTGATGTGATGTTGTCCACAGTATTGCCCGGCGGAGTCCGCACGGCCTTTGGGTTCGCCAGACTTTCAGGGTGTCGCACACGGTGTGCGGCCTGGACACCAGGGGTGGAAACATGAACGAAAGCACCATCACGATCTGCGGCAATGTCACCAACGAACCACAGGTGCGGCATGGCAAAGAGTCAGGCATGCCGTTCACAGTCTTCGGGTTGGCTCAGAACCGCTCGCGTCGAGACAGCAATGGAGATGTCGTCCACATGGGCACGAGCTTCTTTGAGGTCATCGCCTTCCGGGCTCTCGGACAGAACGCAGTCGACTCCATCGGCAAGGGAGACCCGCTCGTCGTGCATGGCCGGCTGCGCGTGGATGACTGGGACAACGGCGAACGCAGCGGCACCACCGTGCAGATCGACGCCATTTCGATCGGCCCGGACTTGACCTTCGGGACCAGCACCTTCACCAAGCGGCGTCGCCCGCAGCAACCGAGCCAGGACCGGGTGGCCCTCGAAGTCAACGGCACATCGATGAGCGTGGATCACAACGGTGAGGTCTATGACGGCGATGATTCACCAGGCGAACCTCTGGCCAGTTAGCCTGAGCGGATGGCCGAGTTTATTTACATAATGAGTCGCGCCCGCAAGGCGCACGGCGACAAGGTCATCCTCGATGACGTCACGATGTCGTTCTACCCCGGAGCCAAGATTGGGGTGGTTGGGCCCAACGGTGCCGGCAAGTCGACGATCCTGAAGATCATGGCTGGTTTGGAGCAGCCCTCCAACGGCGAAGCCCGCTTGTCACCGGGATACTCGGTCGGCATCCTGCTGCAGGAGCCGCCGCTCACCGAAGACAAGACGGTGCTCGGCAACGTCGAAGAGGGCGTGGGTGCGATCAAGGGCAAGTTGGATCGCTACAACGCGATATCTGAGGAGATGGCCGACCCGGAGGCTGACTTTGACGCGCTGATGGCCGAGATGGGCACGCTGCAGGAAGACATCGACGCGGCCGATGCCTGGGACTTGGACTCCCGGCTGGAGCAGGCGATGGACGCCTTGCAGTGCCCGCCGCCGGACGCTGATGTGACACTGCTTTCCGGAGGGGAGCGGCGGCGGGTGGCGCTGTGCAAGTTGCTGCTGTCCAAGCCGGATCTGCTGTTGTTGGACGAGCCGACCAACCACCTTGATGCAGAGAGTGTGCAGTGGTTGGAGCAGCACTTGGCTGCCTATCCCGGCGCTGTCCTGGCCGTCACCCACGACCGGTACTTCTTGGACAACGTGGCGCAGTGGATCGCCGAAGTTGACCGGGGACGGTTGTATCCCTACGAAGGCAACTACTCGACATACCTGGAGAAGAAGCGCGAGCGACTGGCCATCGCCGGCAAGAAGGACGCCAAGCTGGCCAAGCGCCTGGAGAAGGAACTGGAGTGGGTGCGCTCCAACGCCAAGGCGAAGCAGGTCAAAAACAAGGCCCGGCTGGCTCGCTATGAGGAAATGGCGGCCGAGGCAGACAAGACCCGCAAACTCGACTTCGATGAGATCGCGATCCCGCCGGGGCCACGGCTCGGGGCGCAGGTGATCGAGGTGGCGGACCTGAAGAAGGGCTTCGGGGATCGGGTGCTGATCGACGATTTGAGTTTCACGCTGCCACGTAACGGCATCGTGGGCGTCATCGGCCCGAACGGAGTCGGCAAGACGACGTTGTTCAAGACGATTGTGGGTTTGGAAGACCCAGATGCCGGCTCGGTCAAGGTCGGCGACACCGTCAATATCTCCTACGTCGACCAGAACCGCAGCGGCATCGACCCGGACAAGAGCCTGTGGGAGGTCGTCTCCGACGGTAACGACTTCATCCAGGTCGGGCACGTTGAGATCCCTTCGCGCGCTTACGTTTCGCAGTTTGGTTTCAAGGGGCCGGATCAGCAGAAGAAGGCGGGTGTTCTATCGGGTGGAGAGCGCAACCGGCTCAACCTTGCTTTGACTCTAAAGCAAGGTGGGAACTT
>JBBSNC010000260.1:0-3398 GCA_038232855.1 Actinomycetales bacterium | reverse complement strand
GTTGCAACTCCGAATCGCCAGCATCGGCGAAATCTCGTGTTGTCGGAGATTGCGAGGACCGTTCCCCGGTTTCGGCTTCCTGCACCGCCTGCGGCCCGGCCGCCTGCTCTTGGATAGCCCGGTTTGGGGTGTCGATCGGCTGGCCGCCCTGAACTACAACGGCACGAGACTCTGAAGAACGACCGGGCATCGCAAGCATCATCGCGAAAGCGAGGCTCACGAGCACGACGACGCTGCAGGCCGCAACGAAGAACGGTCTGGCTGGGGCCCGGTGAGCGGCCGATCGGGATCTGACCGTTGGGCCCACTCTCAGGCGGGCGCGCCGCTGGGGACGTCTGTCGGGACGTTGCGCTGCTGGTCGGCTGGCCATCGCGCGTAGTCGTCGCGGCAAATCGGCGGCTGCCTCCAACCCGCCGCGCTCTATCGGGTCGGGCTCGGCAGCCGCCCGCAGGACGTCGCCCAATTCCTCGACTGCGGGGCGATCGGCGGGATCTGGACTCAGGCAACTCGTGATGAGTTTTTGCAGCAGCGGCGGCACGTGCGCCGCCAATTCACCAAGGTCGCCTTGGGCCCCGATCCAGCCTGGGCCCTCGCCGACGATGGCGCGCCACATCAGCGCACCGAGCGCGTAGACGTCCGATTCGGGCGAGGCCTCGAAGCCCTCGACAATTTCGGGTGCGACGAAACCCTGGGCCACCAGTTCGGGTCGCGGCGTCGAATCCGCCAGCGCGCTGGGTGCGACGTCGATCAGCATCGGCATACCAACCTCCGTCAGTGACACGCTGTGAGCAGACAGAGCTCTGTGCATCACGCCTTCAGCGTGCAGGTGGCGCACCGCGTCGGTGAGCGGACACATGAGAGTGACAAGTTCACCCACTTTGATATGGCCACGCCGTGCCAGCAGTTCGGCGAGCGGTTCCCCATCTAGCACCGCGGTGGCAAACGCGATCCTGGGGGCACAGCCGGGCTCAGCAGGCAGCGGAACAACATCATGGACTCGCAGCACATGTGGGTGTCGAATGCGCGCGATCTGCGCCGCACGGCTGATCCTCGATGTTCCTTCGCCGCGAGCGACTTCTGCATCATCGAGGCAGCACACAACCACCTGGAGGTCGTCGGCGAGACGTACCGCGCGCCAGTATCGGGCGTCGTAACCGTCTTCCACCTCATGCAGCGGACCAAGCAGGTGATATCCAGGCAGCGAGAACGGTGCATCCATGAGGACGATCATGATCGTCTTCGGCAAGAAAGTACTGAAGTTATCCACAGGCACGGCTGGTGCGTAGGCTAGGCAGATGCGAATCGAGCACGTGGGCTACATGCCGAGACCCGTCGATTACACGCACGCCTGGCAATTGCAGCGCCAGGTGCACAGCGAGGTAGCCAGCCGCACACGCGAGGACACAACCTTGCTGCTCGAGCATGCCGCCGTCTACACCGCGGGCAAGCGAACCGAGTCGCACGAGCGCCCACAAGATGGCACGCCGGTCATCGACGTGGACCGTGGCGGCAAGATCACGTGGCATGGGCCGGGGCAGCTGGTTGGCTACCCCATCCTGCGCCTGCCCTCCCCGGTCGACGTCGTCGCACACGTGCGTCGCCTCGAAGACATGATGATCGGCGTATGTGGGGATCTAGGCCTCGAGGTGACCCGCGTCGAGGGCCGTAGTGGCGTGTGGTTGCTGAACGATGGTGAACGCGCTGATCGCAAGATCGGGGCGATCGGCATCCGGGTCAGCCAAGACGTCACGATGCATGGTTTCGCACTGAACTGTGACTGCGATCTGTCATGGGCAGAAGGCATCATTCCCTGTGGCATCGCAGATGCGGGCGTGACTTCGCTGAGCGCAGAACTTGGCCATCGGGTCAGCGTGCGCGAAGTGCTTCCATCGGTGCAGACACACCTGGCCCGCGTCTTCGACCCTGCACGCTTGTGAAGCGTCCCTCCCCGGATGCGGCAACCAGATAGGGCATACCCTGGATGTCGGTGGTGTTGTCACATCGCATCGCAAAGGCACCACGAAGAGCAGTTTTGAATCTCCCGTCCTTGCACTCGAACCTGTCAATGGAGGCAATCCGTGAGCGTCGCACCTGAGGGTCGTCGGATGTTGCGTGTCGAAGCGCGCAATAGCGAGACTCCGATCGAACGTAAACCCTCGTGGATTCGTACCACCGCAAAGATGGGGCCCGAGTACACGGCGCTGAACTCGCTCGTCAAGGGCGAAGGGCTGCATACGGTCTGTCAGGAAGCGGGATGCCCCAACATTTTTGAGTGCTGGGAAGACCGGGAAGCGACGTTCCTCATCGGTGGTGAGCAGTGCACCAGGCGCTGTGATTTCTTCCAGATCGACACCGGCAAGCCCGCAGACTTTGATGCTGACGAGCCGCGCAGGGTGGCCGAGTCTGTCGCAGCGATGCAACTTCGCTACGCGACGGTCACCGGGGTGGCTCGCGACGACCTCGCCGACGGTGGGGCCTGGCTGTATGCCGAGACCATCCGGCAGATCCACGACCTCAATAGGGGCACCGGCGTCGAGATACTCATTCCGGATTTCAATGGCGTTCCCGAACTCGTGGGAAAGGTCATCGATGCCTCCCCCGAAGTCTTCGCGCACAACGTAGAGACCGTGCCACGAATCTTCAAACGGATCCGGCCCGCCTTCACCTATCAGCGCTCCCTCGACGTGATCTCGATGGGACGGGCGGCCGGTCTGGTGACCAAGTCGAACCTCATCCTCGGAATGGGCGAGGAGGACCACGAGATCGAGGACGCGCTGCACGATCTGCACGATGCGGGCACCGACCTCCTCACGATTACGCAGTATTTGCGCCCCTCTGCGAGACACCATCCGGTGGAGCGCTGGGCAAAGCCCGAAGAGTTCGTGCACTGGAGCGAGATAGCCAAGGAAATCGGTTACAAGGGCGTGATGGCTGGGCCACTGGTGCGCAGTTCCTACCGAGCAGGGCGGCTGTGGGCCCAGGCGATGCGGCACAGCGGTCACCCGATCCCCGACCATTTGCAGCATCTCGCACTCAAGGCTGACTCACCGGCTCGGCAAGAAGCTGCCGCATTGGTAAGCCGCGCTGCCGCCGCCGTATCCTGACCGGCATGGCAGCACGCACAGGGGCATCCCCGACATCCGGCGACGGCAAACGCAGACGCTTCGGTCGTCGGGGAAAGAAAGACCCCAATAAGGTCGGCCGCGTCGCGCAGATGCGTCAAGTCTTCTCGATGACCCGCAAGAACGATCCCGCCGCAGTCTGGTGGATGGCCTTGGCCGCCTTGGCTGTCATGCTGATCGCCGTCCTGCTGGGAGTGGCGTTCGACCAGGTCATCTACTTCACCATCCTCGGTATCCCATCAGCCCTGTTGGCTGCGCTCATTGTGTTGAGCCGGC
>JBBSNC010000259.1:0-3405 GCA_038232855.1 Actinomycetales bacterium | reverse complement strand
TGGTGGAGTCGGCGGTCACTGCCCAGTCGGCGCCCGTCTCGTGGCTCCATCGGTCCGGCCAGGAGCTGATCCAGGACGAGGCCTCGGCAAGATCGCTCATCCATCGGAGGTGCCAGCGCCGGATGTTCGGGTCCTGGTATGCCTGGAACACCGCCGTCGCGTCAGCGGGTTGCCACGGCCTGACCACCAGCCCGTCGGCGTCGAGCGTGGGCTGCGGCAGCGCGCGCATCCGCCCGGCGGCGACTACGGGTTCCGTCCGGGGCCAGGGATGGGCGACATTGACCGGCCCCTGAGACGCCGCGAGCAAGATCATCTCAGTCGCACAAGCCGATCCGCTGGCGACACTGGGAGCGATCGACACGTCGCGGCGCTCCGGCGATCATCATGCAGAGGTCCGTTGACAGCAAGAGGAGACCGCATGCGCGCCATCCGCGTCATGGCCAACCTTCGAGTGCGTGACGTCGCCGCAGCGAAGAGGTTCTACACCGACTACCGCGGGCTCAGTACCGAGGAATTCAACATGGGATGGGTGGCCCGCTACACCTCGCCGGACACCGTCGTGATGACGTTTTTGATCTTGACGCATGTATGACCCTGCGTCATGATCACTTTACGCAGAGCAATCCTCACGCACATCAACAAAGAGGAGCCATGAATACCATCAAACGCAGCAAGCGAGTGATCATCACCATTCTCGTTGGACTCGCGCTCGCGCTCGGGCTCGTGTCACCGGCCAGCGCTGCACCGCCCGGAAGCACCGACATTGCCGCCGCCGAACGCGCAGCCGGGGGCATCGAGGGCCGCACCGGCACTCAAGTTCATCACCTGGTCAAAGACGTGACCTTGACGTTGACTCTGGGCCGGGCCATCGTGGTGCCAGCGGGCCAGATTCCGCCCGGCATGGGCACCAACGGCACCGTCTACCAGCGGGATTTCAGCGGCACCATGCAGTCCGTGTGGAGTGGGACGTTCTGGTCGGCGACGCAGAGCGGTCGGTTCTTCTTCGACAACGCAGTCGTGCGGGAGACCACGACCTACCGGGGCTATCAGGGCTGGCACACGTGCCACCGCAACTCCGGTTTCGGGTATTCGGTGACTACGACCAGTTGCCCGGTCTACAACGCGCAGCCGAACTCGTGGCGTTTGCAGAACTATGACTACTTCACGGTCACGTTCTTTTCCCAAGGCTCGCCCCTGCAGTTCGCGCACGCCTTCCACGCCAACGTCTACAACACTGGCGGCATCTACTGGTACTACGACTACTAGGAGGCGGGTGTGACCACGGCAACACAGCATGAGCGGGCCGCGCAGCCGATCCTGGTTGCGGCAACGACCCTGGTCGTCCTCCTGACAGCCCCGTTCTTCGGATTAGGCGTGGTGATCGCGGTTGTTGCCGCCTTCACCTGGCTGCGCAACAACCGAATCGCACGCTGGGCACTGATCGCGCTCGCCGTGGTGATTCTGGCCCTCGTTTACGTTGTTGGTGTCCTGCCGGGCGGCGTGATCGACAACAGTGGGCCAGCCGTGCGCGCGAACTAGGCGCACACCCACCCGAAATGGCGGATCGGCTGTCCACGGTCGGCCGGCCGTTCTCCGTTCGATCGGCGTATACCCCCTTTCTGTCCCCTCCTAGCCCGTTAGAACCCGTATCGCGTACAGGCGCTCATCCACCTTGTGTCCGCGCACCTGTACGCGACTGTTGCCAGCAGGCCGGTGCGTGGCGAGCGGCCATGTCGTTAGCTCCGAATCAGTTGGGGCATAGGGCCCTCCACGGGAACGTGTGGCCATAGCGTGTGCCAGGTGACGCCGTCGGGCCATGTAGATGGCAACCCCCGTGGTTTCCGTCCTCAAGAAGCCCGACCTGCAGGACCTTTCCCGCCGCTCAGTCGCTGCGTTCCCAGCTCGCGGCTCTTGCCGAGGCGCTGGAGCCGCACGAGACCGGGGTGCTCATCACGTTGGACGAGGTCCATACTGCGGCGCTGGAGGACTTGAGGACCATCACCCACGCGGCACAGCTCGCCTTCCGGGAAGAACGGGATGTTGCTTTCGTTGTCGCTGGACTGCCCATCGCCGTCGAAGACGTCCTCAACGATGACGTCATGACGTTCCTGCGGCGTGCCGAGCGTTTCGCACTGGGTGGGATGCCGCGTGGAGCCGTGGAGCGCGCACTCCGTATGCCGATCACCACAGGCGGCCGCCAGATCACACCCGAGGCTCTAGACATCGCCGTCGAAGGCACCCGCGGCTACCCCTTCATGGTCCAACTGGTCGGCCACCAAGCCTGGAACGTCGAGCGAGACTCCGAAATGATCAGCGAGGAACAGGCCTACATCGGTGTCGAGCGAGCAGCAAGCCGCGTGGGGAGCTTGATCCATCGACCGGCGCTATCAGCCACATCTCCAGTCGATCGATCCTTCCTGGTCGCGATGTCCGCTGATTCCGGGCCCAGCACCATGTCGCAGATCGCCAGCCGTCTTGGCGTCGCCCGGAACTACGCAAATCAATACCGACGTCGGCTCATCGCGGCCGGTCTCGTATCGGAGGCCGGACGCGGACTCGTCGAATTCTCCCTCCCATACCTTCGGGAGTACCTACATGAGCAGTCCGCTGTTGCGACGAGGAACCCTATTCACCTCCACCAGCCGCGGGCCGCTCCGGCACGACGCCCGGTCAACACCCAAGATCCGCGCGAAATTGAGCAAGCACTCGCCGCGACTCGCAATCCGTTCGGAGCAACCCTGCCAGGCCGGGACGGGCCGCAGCCAGGACGTTGACGTACTCGACAAGGGGCGGGGCCGGACTCCGAGCCACGAGGGCACCGTCGGCCGCGACGACGGGCATCCCACAGTTGGCCAGACGGATCTGTCGCCAGCGGACAACAGGGTTCCCATAGCAGCGCAACGAATCTGGTCCCATCGGCCCGGCGAGGCTTGCTCAAGCGGCAGGTGACCTGAGGGGTGGGTGTCCCTCGCGGCGCAGTTCGGTTTCGACGTCGAAGGAGTAAGTGCCGTAGAGGTTGATCTGGTCGTGCTGCGCGGAGGGGCGCGGACTGCGTGGCCCCCCTGGCTACGACCAGAAACTCCACCGATGGACTCGCCACCCTCTGCGCATCCAACACACTTTCCGCCACCCAGCACGGGGTTCTTCCTGCCCGGCTCGTACCGCTGAAACTAGCTACTTAGTCCTGAAGAAGTCCCTGGCCGGGGATTGAGGCCGGCGGGCGCCCGGGCCTCGGCTTGTTGATCCTCGATTCGTTCTCGATTACCCGGCCAGGGGCCCGATCTTGACCAGGTTGTGGGCAAGGACCGCCTGTCCGGTCCAGATCCGGGCTCCTGCGGTGCCGTCCAGGCGGGTGCGGTCCCAGCCGTATCCACGTTTGAGGCTGCTGATCCGGCCTTCGCTACC
>JBBSNC010000258.1:0-3414 GCA_038232855.1 Actinomycetales bacterium | reverse complement strand
GCAGAAGGGGGCGCTGAAGGAGAAGCCGGGGAGGAAGCGAGCCAGAGCGCGGAACCGCCAGAAGGAGAAGAGCCGACCGAGGGCGAATCCGCCCCAGACCCGGCCTCGATGACCGACGACGTGTGTATCGCGTTCTTTGACGGCGCTGCGCCGCTGGCAGCCCGTGCGGAGGACGCCCGACTCGTGGTCGCGCGCGGCTCGGTCGAGAACCTGTCGGACCTGGGGTACAGCGAGATCACCGTGATGGTGCAACGGCTCGACGAACTAGGTGCCCAGGGCGATGAGGAGCAAGCGGGCCTTATCGAGATGATTAATGCACCCTTCACCACGGTCGAGCGGGCGGTCACCGAAGACGGAGCCCAAGACGAATCCACCGGTGAGGTGAGCTATGAGGCCATGGGCCTGGATGAGGCCGTCGCCGCCCAAGAAGAGTTCACCGCGGCGTGCCTGGAGGGCTCAGCCTCCAACTGATTGTCCTGATCCTCCAACTGATCGTCCTGATCGCGCTGCCCTGGTGAAGTGCCACAGGCCGCCGATGAACGTCATCACCACCACGCCGCACGCGCCCGCTATCCACAGACCCGCGGCCCAGTCCCAGAGCACCGAGATCGCAACCCCGAGAATGGCTAGGCATAGTGCCATCTGACCAGCGAGCCGGGTCGCCTTGAACTGCACCATCCGCTCCTGCGCGTCAGCTTCCGATCCCATCAGCATCCGCGCACCCGGCGTCAGCCTGCGGGCCACTGAATGCAGCACCGCATACCCCACAAAGACCGCCGCTCCGCCGAGGGCGACTTTGGTGTTGCCGCGGGAGAACCCCACGACCAACACGAGCGCGGCACAGGCAAAGCACAACAGCGTGAAGAGGCGGTCTTTGACCCGTGGCGGCAACGGCATACGGCTTAGTTAACCCCAGACCAAAGCGCGGGACGGGTCGTGCATCAATGCGGCCAGATCGGCCAGGAACCGCGATCCCAGTTCGCCATCGATCAGCCGGTGGTCGAAGGACATCGACAGTTGGGTGATCCACCGTGGTTGAAGCGTTTCGCTGCCATCTGCGCCGGTCACCACCCATGGCTGTCGGCGGATCGCCCCGAAACAAATGATCGCGGCCTCGCCCGGGTTGATGATCGGGGTGCCGCTGTCGATACCGAACACACCGACGTTGGTGATGGTGATGGTGCCGCCAGACATCTGCGCGGGTTGGGTGCGCCCCGCTTTGGCCGTGGCCACCAGGTCTTTCATCGCGGTGGCCAGTTGCGCCAAGTCCATCAGGTCGGCGTCTTTGACGTTTGGCACGATCAGGCCGCGTGGGGTGGCGGCGGCAATGCCCAGATTGAGGTAATGCTTCTGCACGATCTCGCCCGCTGCCTCATCCCAGGCGGCGTTGACTCCGGGGTTGCGGCGGATCGCGAGCGCCGAAGCCTTGGCCACGATCAGCAGTGGACTGACCTTGAGGTCGCGGAACTCGCGGTCGACCTTTAACCGGTCGACGAGATCCATGGTCGCGCTGACGTCGACGGTGATGAACTCCGTGACGTGCGGAGCGCTGAACGCGGAGCCGACCATCGCGTTTGCGGTCATCTTTCGCACGCCCTTGACTGGCGTGCGCGTCTCGCGGGGTCCGGATCGGTCAAAAACAGGTGCCTGGTATGCCGCACCGCTGGTCGCCGGTTCAACGGCCGGGGCGCTGGAGTCGGCTGGAACCGCGCTGGATGGGGCCGTGCTCGGATCGGCGGCGCTGGCTGAGGCGTGACCAACGACCGATGTGCGCGGCGATGCGGCTTGATTCTGCGTGTTGGCGCGCATATCGGTCAGGTGGGCGTCGATATCGGCGCGGGAGAGCACCCCACTCTCGGCGCTCGGCTGGACTTCCGCGAGGTCGACCCCTCGGTCCTTGGCGTATTTGCGCACCGGCGGCTTGGCCTTGGGCTTGGGCCGTGCTTCTTGCGGCTCCTCGGCAGCGGAGGCCTCGCCCTGTCCCTTACGACGACGCCGGGTGGTCGCACCGGCCGAGGGGCCATAGCCGACAAGATTCGGCTCGCGCTTGGCCGGCTCGTCCTTGACGTCGGGGACCAGGTCATCCGGGCGATCCGACTGGTCGACGTCAGCGACCTCGTCAGACTCGCCTGGGTCGGCTCCATCGCCTTCGTCCTGCGCCGGGTCCGCGGCCGAGGCGGCATCGTCACCGTCCGGCCCGTCGTCGATTCCGTCCACAGCGATGTCGATGATCGGGTTGCCCACCTCGACCACATCGCCCTCTGCCGCCAACAACTTCCGCACGATGCCGTCATACGGGATCGGCAACTCGACCAGCGACTTGGCGGTCTCGACCTCGACCACGATGTCGTTGGTTTTGACCTGATCGCCCTCCTTGACCTTCCAGGTCACGATCTCGGCTTCGACGAGCCCTTCACCAGGGTCTGGCAGCGGAAACAACGGCACGATGACTCCTCAGTAGTCCAGAACCGTGTCAACGGCATGCAGAATGCGGTCGAGATCCGGCAGGAAGACCTCTTCGTGTCGGCTCGGGGGGTAGGGGATGTTGTAACCGCCGACCCGGACGACCGGGGCTTCCAGGTCATAGAAGCATTCGCGCTGCACCATCGCTGCCAGTTCGGCACTCATTCCGAGGAACGTCTGCGCCTCGGTGACGACAACGGTCCGCCCGGTCTTGGACACCGACGCGGTGATGGTGTCGACATCCAGCGGAGACAAGGACCGCAGATCCACGACCTCGATAGAGGGCCCCTCGTCGATCTCAGCTGCCTGTGCGGCCGCCATACAGACCTTGACCATGGGGCCATAGGTCAACAGGGTCACGTCAGTTCCTTCGGTGCGGACGACTGCGTCGTGCAGGCTGTGGGGCGCGCTGGAGCCCAGCTCGATCTGGCCCCGCTCGTGGTAGCGGCGTTTGGGTTCATAGAGGACAACCGGGTCATCGCTGGCGATGGCCTGCTGCACCATCCAATAGGCATCCTCCGGGGTGGCACAACTGACCACCCGCAAGCCGGCCGTATGTGCAAAGTAAGCCTCGTTGGACTCGCTGTGGTGCTCGACCGCCCCGATCCCCCCGCCGTAAGGGATGCGGATGACCAGGGGCAGCCGCAGTTTGCCGAGCGAGCGGTAGTGCATCTTGGCGACCTGGCTGACGATCTGGTCGAACGCCGGGTAGACGAATCCGTCGAACTGGATCTCCACCACCGGTCGGTAGCCGCGCAGGCACAAACCGATCGCCGTTCCGAGGATGCCGGACTCAGCCAGTGGGGTGTCGACGACGCGGTCTTCACCGAAGTCCTTCTGCAGGTTTTCGGTGATCCGGAAGACGCCGCCGAGTTTGCCGACGTCTTCACCCATCAGCACGACCTTGGGGTCATCGTCCAGCGCCGCCCGCAGCCCGGCATTCAACGCCTT
>JBBSNC010000257.1:0-3427 GCA_038232855.1 Actinomycetales bacterium | reverse complement strand
GCCTTCTCCCACACACCCGGGTTCGTCTCGCGGACCATCTTCTCGCAGAAGTCCACGAAAACGAGGTTCTCCTGATAGATGTTGTGGTCGAACATGTACTCGGCTGCTTCACCGAGGTTGACGATCCATTCGGCGATCGGCGGTGGCTTGACACCGAACGCCATGTTCTGGGCGTAACACGAGCAGGTGGCGTGGTTGTCGCCGCAGATCCCGCAGATACGGCTGGTGATGAAGTGGGCGTCGCGCGGATCCTTGCCCTTCATGAAGATTGAGTATCCGCGAAAGATCGAGCTGGTGCTGTGGCACTCGGCGACGACCTTCTGCTTGAAGTCGATCTTGGTGTAGATCCCAAGGCTGCCGACGATCCGGGTGATGGGATCCCAGGCCATCTCCACAAGACCGTCTGAGCCTTGGCTCTTCGTGCTGGGCTGGGGAATCGTCGACGTCATGACGCCGCCTTCCTGTATCGGGTGGGTCCTACGGTCGGGTCGGTCTTTACCAGGTCCGGGTCGCGCCGGTAGTCAACTCGGCGCCGGGATGGCGCCATTTCGGCTCCTCGTCCAGGGTGTGGCTGGTGATGCTGCGTAGCTTGCGGATGGTCTTGCCGTAGGGCCCGACGGCCGTGGTGGACAGTTTGCCGCCCGGCGGCTCGTCCATGAACGGCATGAACTTGTCCGGGAAGCCGGGCATCGTGCAGCCGATGCAGATGCCGCCGACGTTGGGGCAACCGCCGATGCCGTTCATCCAGCCGCGCTTGGGCACGTTGCACTTCACGACCGGGCCCCAGCAGCCGAGCTTGACGATGCACTTGGGTGAGCCGTACTCCTCGGCGAAGTCGGCCTGCTCGTAGTAGCCGGCCCGGTCGCAGCCCTCGTGCACCGTCTGCCCAAACAACCAGGTGGGGCGCAGTGCCTCGTCGAGGGGGATCATCGGCGCCTGGTCGGTGGCCATGTAGAGCAGATAGGTCAGGGTCTCGGACAGGTTGTCCGGCTGAATGGGGCACCCGGGCACGCACACGATCGGGATATCCGCTTTGGACGTCCAGTCCCAGCCCAGATAGTCCGGCACCCCCATCGCCCCGGTCGGGTTGCCGGCCATGGCGTGGATCCCGCCGTAGGTCGCGCAGGTGCCCACGGCGACGATCGCGGTCGCCTTCGGGGCGAGGCGGTCCAGCCACTCGCTGGTGGTGATCGGCTGGTTGGTGGCCGGGTCGTTGCCGAAGCCGGACCAGTAGCCCTCGTCGTGCAACTTCTCATTGGGGATCGAGCCCTCGACGACGAGGACGAACGGCTCCAACTCTCCCCGGTCGGCCTTGAAGAACCACTCCAAGAAGTCGTCGGCCCCGCCGTTGGGCCCACACTCGAAGTCGATCAGCGGCCAGTGCACGGCCACCTGCGGCAAACCGGGCAGCGCGCCGAGGGCGATCTCTTCGATGCTCGGCTGGGTGGCGGCGGTCAACGCGACCGAGTCTCCGTCACAACTGAGTCCCGCGTTGATCCACAGCACGTGGATCAGCGTGTCTTCTGCCTTGATCGCTTCGGCCGTGGGCATCTTCGCCTCATTCCTGGCGGGATCAACGATCTTCCCGCCGGCTGTTGCTGGAGCCGATATTCTTCGGCCCACTTGCGCAACCTTAGGCCCTCAACATGCCCCCCTTTGCTCGGACTGTCAAGGGCTAGGACAGTTGGGTCACAGGCTCCTCAGCCATTCGTACCAGGCCTCGAGCCCGGAACCATCACGCACTGACAGCGACAACACCTTCACGTCGGGGTTAAGGCTGCGAGCATCTGCCGTCAACCGGTCGATGTCGAAGTCGACGTAGGGGAGTAGGTCGGTTTTGTTGATCACTACCAGGTCAGCAGCAGCGAACATGTGCGGATATTTCAGCGGCTTGTCATCGCCCTCGGTGACCGAGATGACGACGACCTTGGCTTGCTCGCCGAGACTGAACAACGCGGGGCAGACCAGATTGCCCACATTTTCCAGGACAACCAGGCTATGCGGCTCTGGGTCCAAGCGGAGCAGTGCGCGCTGCACCATCGCCGCATCGAGGTGGCAGCCGGAACCTGTGTTGATCTGCACCGCCCGGGCGCCGGCAGCACGAATCCGCTCAGCGTCGTATGCGGTCTCTTGATCGCCTTCGACCACCGACAGTGTGCGTCCGAGGCGGTCGTCACGCAGGGTGCGCTCCAGAAGCGACGTCTTGCCTGCGCCCGGAGAACTCATCACGTTGACAGCGGCGATGCCCTGATCGGCCAGGCCTCCCCGGATGCGCTGCGCGATCTCGTCGTTCTTCGCGAGGATTCGTTCCTCCAACTGCACGGTATGCGTCCGCTCCTCGTGCTGATGATGAGGACGGTGTTCGTGTGTGTGTTCGCCTTCTACTCGGATATCGGTGTTCGCGCATCCGCACGTCGTGCACATCTTCAGGCCTCCATCCGCACTGATGTCACACTCAACTCCCGGCCGGTGACCACCTCGACGTCCGCGCTCCCACAGGGGCATAGCAAGATCAAGTCGGTTAACTCGAAGGCCTTTTCGCACGTACGACAATGGGCAGCGCCCCTTGGCTGCTCGATCTCGAGAATCGCGCCCTCGAGCGGGGTGCCTGCGGTAGCCAACTCGAAGCAAAACTCCAGAGACTCGGTGACCACACCTGCGAGTCGGCCGACCTGGAGTCGCACACAGGTGACCGGTCGTCCCTCGACACGCTCGCACACCATGTCGACGACGGCCTCGGCGATCGACAGTTCGTGCATCGTTCTCCTGTCCGAATGTGACGTCACTGTAGGCACGGTCGTGGTCTCGGAGCAACGTTGCCGTGAGTCAAGCATGTCCCTGGCCCGTCTGGACACTGCGCTGACCCAGATCGAGAAGCACGCTGGCGCCAATGTGGAGCGCGGTCTGGAAATCCAACGGCGGGTGCAGTGGTTTCGCGAACAGATCGCTCGCACGTCGGCAATTGCTGAGGCTCCGAGCTGCGTGCCTCGTTGGCGTTGGCGTTACGTCAAGCCGGGTTGATGATCGCCGAGATCGCGGACTTGTTCGGTGTGACCCGGCAGCGGATTTCAGCGCAACTCAGACAGGGAGCGGCTTTGCAGGTCGGCAACGAGCGGGGTGAGGAGACCTAATCCGCTGGGTCAGTGCGCCGAGCACGTGCCAAAGATCTCCAGTGTGTGCGCCACATCGCCGAAGCCGTGCTGGGCCGCGACCCGCTCGGTCCATTGCTCGACGGTGGGCCCTTCAATTTCCACCGTGCGCCCGCACTCACGGCATACTAAATGGTGGTGGTGACCGCTGCTGCACGCTCGATAGACGGATTCGCCCTCGGCGGTTCGCAGCACGTCGACTTCACCCTCGGCGGCCAAGGTTGCCAAGGTGCGATAGACAGTAGCCAGACCGATGCTGGAGCCGCCGGCCCGCAGCT
>JBBSNC010000256.1:0-3439 GCA_038232855.1 Actinomycetales bacterium | reverse complement strand
GATCGGGTGGGGCCGGCAGGACCGGGTCACCCTGCCCCGGCAGGCCGACCGGGCCGTGCGGCTGTTCCCCGATGCCGACCTCCACTGGTTCGATCGGTGCGGACATTTCCCGATGTGGGACCAGCCCGCGCAGACGGTCGACCTCGTCCTCGCCCAGACCGGACGGGGTGGGCGTGCCGCCTGAGAGTGGCTGCGTCACACCGGGCGGCGGCATCGCGACGTCGCGTTTGCCCGCAGCCGTTTTCGGTGGTCCCACGTGCTTGCGACCACCAGCTCGCACAGCGCCACGCACGACCTGTAGTTGGCCGATCTCCAGGTCCATGTCGCGGCGACGAAACGCAACGGCCTCCCCGAGCCGCAGGCCGCACAGGCCGCACAGGCCGTACAGCAGGGTCAGGGCACGATGCTGCGGGGGCATCGCGTCCGCGAGAGCCAGCAGTTCGCCCGGGGTCAGCACCTCCGGCTCTCGGACCACCGGGCTCCTGCCTCCGGGCTTGATCCGACACGGGCTACGAGTGATGAGCTCGACTGACTCGGCTTGCGCCATGACTGTGGTGAGAACTTGGTAGGCGTGGGCCCGGGCGGTCGGCGTGCGTGTGCCGTAAGCGCTGAACCAGGAGCGGACCAGGATAATCGAGATCTCGTCCAGTGGGGTGTCACCGAAAGTCGGCAGGAGGTCCGGGCCCTGGGGAAGTCCAACCGCCGGTCTCGATCAGCTGTCGTTCGGCGGAAAGCCAGGCCTCGGCGTCGATCTTCGCGCTGAACGTCCCGGGTGCGCTGTGCAGTCCGCCATCCGGGCCCGTGTAGCGCGCTCGGTAGCGCTTGCTCGGAAGTCGGGGTGATCTGGCCGAAGGATCGTTTGCCCATCGGGGTCGCTCCTTGTCGCCGAAGGGACTCAAATCGAATTGAGCGGGAATCTGTTGACCAAGCCAATCACGTCCCGGCCTCCTGTTGGACGCTCTGACCAGCGAATACACGATGCAATGCCACAGGATTCGGGGAGGCATAAGTGGCCATTGGTACCCTTCCATCCGACACGTAACCGACATACGTCCACCATCACAACAGGGGGTCCGCAGGCAGCGTGACGGCATACCGCGCGTTGTTCGACCGATGACGATGCGTAGGGTCGTCCTATGCATCAACGAACGATTGGCAATGCAACTACGGGGCGGCATGAGGTCGGTGCGATCGGGCTCGGCCTGATGACGATGAGCCAGAGCGGCGAACAGCCGCGCGACCAACTGCTCGACACGGTGCGGGCGGCGCTGGATTCTGGCGTGACGTTGTTCGACACCGCCGATGCCTACGGCTCGGGTGATGACGGGGTGTCTGCACTCGGACAGAACGAGCACCTCATTTCTTCACTGTTGGACGAACTAGGGGTCCGCGACCAGGTCATGTTGGCCACGAAGGGTGGCCATGTGCGCACTGATGACGGTGGCTGGGCCACCGACAGCCGCGCGGAGCACTTGTGGTCGGCGCTGGATGCCAGCTTGAAGCGGCTCGGCGTGGAGCAA
Source organism: Actinomycetales bacterium (assembly GCA_038232855.1). Taxonomy (GTDB): domain Bacteria; phylum Actinomycetota; class Actinomycetes; order Actinomycetales; family Dermatophilaceae; genus Ornithinicoccus. The sequence goes on along the minus strand of JBBSNC010000256.1, from coordinate 1,919 downwards.
ATCGCGCTCTGGCAGCACCACCGACCTGATCCAGAGGTGCCCTACGGCGAAGTCATCGGCACTCTGAAGGAGATCGCCGACTCAGGCAAGGTCGCGATGATCGGGCTCTCCAATGCGGACCCAGACCAGATCCGCGCTGCTCACGCCGTCCTTGGGGACTCGTTGGTGAGCGTGCAAAACCAGTTCAGCCCCAAATTCCGCTCCAGTGCGCCAGAGATCGAGGTATGTCGTGAGCTTGGCTTGGCCTTCCTCGCCTGGTCCCCGTTAGGCGGCCTCGGCGACGCCAAGGACCTCGCGACCAAGCATCCGGCGTTCGCCGAGGTCGCACAATCTCGGAGGATCAGCCCGCAACAGGTAGCCCTGGCCTGGGAACTGGCTCAGGCGCCGAACCTCATACCGATCCCGGGAGCGAAGCGACCTTCGTCAGTGAGTGACTCGGCGGCGGCCGCCGATCTGAGTTTGACCGAGGACGAATTGGCCGCCCTCAACGCCTCCTGAGGACAGGCACATGAAGTGCGTTCTGTGATCAAGGCTGGCCAGCCCCTTGATCAAGTCGACGCTGGCGCGGCATGGTGGTCGGATGACTGCGACCTGGGCGACGCACCCCCTCACACCTGAGCGCTTCGACGATTTCGCCGACGTCGTCAACCCGAATCGGCGTGCCACTCACTGCTGGTGCGTGCCGCACCGGCTCCGCCACGCAGACGTGGATGAACTCGGCGACGGTAATCGCGAGCAAGCAATGCGGTCGCTGTGTGAACGTGACGTTCCGCCCGGCGTGGTGACCTATCAGGATGATGATCCGGTCGGCTGGTGCAACATCGGAGCTCGCGGCGACATGCCGAAACTCGTTCACTCCAAACTCATCCGCCCGATCGACGACGTGCCGGTGTGGTCCATCGTCTGCATGGTCGTCCGCTCGGGGCATCGGCGGCAGGGCGTGACCACTCACCTCATCGAAGGGGCTGTCGAGTTCGCCGCCAGTCGGGGCGCACCAGCTGTGGATGCCTATCCCGTCGACCCAGAGGGCCGGATGGACACCGCGACCTCTGATCAAGCGTCGGCGATGGTCTCCTCAGGCCGCGGAGGCACGTCTTGATCGACCTCCAGGACCTCCAATTCGTGATCCGGTTGTGCTCCGCGACGAGCCCGGAGCACAACATCACGGCTGTGACCGGCGCCTCGACCACCACTGATGTGACGGTCCCGTTCCTCATGCACGTCGATCACCCAGCCTGACTCCAACCGGTCACGCATGTCCTGCACCCCGACGTAGTCGGCCGGATCAAATCTGTCGTTGTCCGCGTGATCATGGTCGCCGTGATCATGCCCCTCATGCTGGTGGTGGTCCATGAGGTGATGCACGAACAGCAGCGTCCCACCCGGGTTCACCAGATTAAGCAGGATGCCCTCGGTGTCGTGCTCGGGGGTATGCCGCAACGCGGGATAGAGGGCCGACACCAGATCGAACGATCCGGGCTCCAGACCCGCATCGAGCAATCCGCTCTGCACGAAGGTGACCTCGACGCCGGCACCAGCAGCATGGGACTTGGCACGCGCCATGGCGACCGAGGAGACATCCAGCGCGGTGACAGTCCACCCCTGCCCAGCCAGCCAGATCGCATCGGCCCCCTCGCCACAGCCCACATCGAGCACCCGGCCAGGCGGCATACCAGCGATCTCGGCCACCAAGGCGCCATTGGGCTCACCGCTCCAGATCCGCTCAGACTCGGCGTAGCGCCCGTCCCACTCTGCGTGCTCATCCATCCCCGCAGCCTGCCACGGCGAGTCGCGCGATGCCCTCGTGGAGCGCCCGTGCCGCAGATAGCATGAGCGGGACCTCAACACTCGTTGAGCCGTGTCGCCGCATCCGAGGGAGCCCACCGTGCCCAGCCAGATCATCGTGTATGTCGAAGGTC
>JBBSNC010000255.1:0-3512 GCA_038232855.1 Actinomycetales bacterium | reverse complement strand
CGGCGCAGCGGCCGTGATCGCCGTCTCAGATGGCGTGGCCGACCGTGTCCGTGAGTTGGGCGCGCGTACCGTCCACATCGTCCCCAACGGCATCGACACCGACACTTTCTGTGTGCGTGACCCCACGCCTGAGCTGACTCAGGCGTGGGGCGCCAGGTACGGCATACCGGATGGTCCGTTCTTGTTGTATGCCGGCACAGCCTCGGAGTGGCAGGGTGCCGAGATCTTCGCCGAGGCGATGCCCGCAGTGCTCGAGCAGGTGCCCGGTGCCCGATTGATCTTCCTCGGGCAAGGCAGTTCATGGCCCACCTTGCAGCGGATCGCCAACAGGCTGCCGGCGGGCGCGATCGAACTCAAGTCGCTGGTAGACCCCGACATCGCCGCAGCCTGGCACCGTGCCGCTGCCGCTGCCGTCGTCAGCGTGAAACCGGGATTGGGCTACGACTTCGCCTACCCGACAAAGGTGTTGGCCGCCTTGGCATGTGGCACTGCGGTGATCTATGCCGGACCAGGACCGGCTGCATCCGATGTCACTGGTCAAGACCTGGGTGAGGCTGTGCCTTATGACGTCGAAGCGGCGGGCAGTGCCATGGTGCGCGCGCTGCTGGCCGACCGCGACGACGAAGCTGCCCTGCGCAGGCAGCAGTGGGTGCGCGGGTACCGTTCAGTGGCCGGCACCGGGCGCGCTGCAGCCGAGGTGGTCTTGCGTCGGGTCAGCGTCCTCGTTCCATGACGCCTTGACCTCCCTGATTCCGCTCCAGGACAAGGGACGCGCCCCTGAGAGTGGGCTGTGAATTTCCTCTGCGCTCTTGTTATCGGATTGTTCTCTTCCTAGGATCGAAAGACCCCAACCGAGGCTGCAATGCTGCGGATTTCCCTGTCAGTGTGCGGTCTAGATCGTGAGATTAATGATGTCAAGCAACAGTGCCGTTGCCTATATGGGACCGGGCAAGACCGAGGTTCAGGACATTGCATACCCGACGTTCGAACTGCAGGACGGCCCAGGAGTCAATCCCGACAATGTCGGGCGAAGCCTGCCGCACGCGGTCATCTTAAAAGTCGTCACGACCAATATCTGCGGGTCAGATCAGCACATGGTGCGCGGACGAACCACCGCTCCCGAAGGCTTGATCCTGGGACAGGAGATCACCGGCCAGGTCGTCGAGGTTGGGCCGGGCGTGGAGTTCGTCAAGGAGGGGGACATCTGCTCGGTTCCGTTCAACATCGCCTGCGGTCGATGCCGCAACTGCAAAGAAGGACTGACCGGCATCTGCCTCAACGTGAATCCCGACCGCCCAGGCAGCGCCTACGGGTACGTCGACATGGGCGGCTGGGTGGGTGGCCAGGCGGAGTACGTGCTAGTGCCGTACGCCGACTGGAACCTGCTGCGTTTCCCGGACAAGGACCAGGCGATGGAGAAGATCCTTGACCTGACGATGCTCTCGGACATCTTCCCCACCGGCTTCCACGGCGCGGTGACTTCCGGGGTCAAGGTCGGCTCGACGGTGTACGTTGCGGGCGCGGGACCGGTGGGCCTAGCGGCGGCGGCCTCGGCACAGTTGCTCGGCGCTGCGGTTGTCATCGTTGGTGACCTGGTCGAAGAGCGTCTTGCCCAGGCACGCAGCTTTGGCTGCGAAACCGTGGATGTCTCCAAGGGTGATCCGGGGGAGCAGATCGAGCAGATCCTCGGCGTGCCCGAGGTCGACTGCGGCGTGGACGCGGTCGGGTTCGAGGCTCGCGGTCACGGTGAAGGTTCGGCGACCGAAGCCCCGGCCACCGTACTCAACTCGTTGATGACCATCACCCGCGCTGGTGGTGGGCTCGGCATACCAGGGCTGTATGTCACCGGTGACCCCGGTGCCGCCGATGATGCTGCCAAAGAGGGCTCGCTCTCGGTGCGCCTCGGCCTCGGGTGGGCAAAGTCGCACTCCTTCATGACCGGTCAGTGCCCGGTGATGAAGTATCACCGCGGCCTGATGATGGCGATCCTGCACGACAAGGTGCAGATCGCTCAGGCAGTCAATGCGACCACCGTGTCACTGACCGACGCGCCGGCGGCGTATCAGGAGTTCGATTCCGGCGTCGCGAAGAAGTACGTCATCGATCCACACGGCATGGTGGCGTGAGCCCGAGGCACGGCGCGCCACAATGCGCCAGGTAGTGGCGTGCCGTGCCGCCTCAGGCAGGCAGGATCATTTCCTCGCCGAGGGCATTCATCTGGCGCTGAACGAAGTCGGATGAGCCATCCATGATCCAGTCGAGGTGACCGGCCACCTCGCGCTCACCATGCCGAGCAAACGGTGCCAATTGCAGTGCAGCGATCAACGCTGCGGACATGGTCGCCGGGTCCGCCAGTCGTAGCCGACCGGTGCCGAGCAGACCGAGGTAGATCCGGGCGAAGACGGCCCCAAACTGCCGAGAACTTTCGGTCGTTGGACCGCCCACCGGCGCGGCATAATGTGGAATCGGCGTGCCGTAAATCAAGCCGAACTCGGGTCTGTTGGCTAAAGCCCAGTCGCGGAACGCCGCACTCGTTCCGAGCAACTGAGCGGGATAGTCCTTCGGTCATACGAGGCTGCTGCGCAGGCACAGACGTCCGCGATCTCGTTGTTGCAGGCTGCAATCAGGCGGGTCAGCAAGTCCTCGCGTCCCTGCACGTGCTTGTACAGCGCGGGTGCAGTGACTCCGGAACGGCAGGCCACCTCACGCACGACGATCGCTTTGGACCCCCTCGTTGAGCAACTCACGGCATACCGTCACCAAGGAATCAGGGGATAGCGGCGCTCGTGCTGGCTGCATCGTGAACGGTGTTGACCCATCCCTCTAGTGAACGGCGTTCAGCCTACTCCTCAGAGGCCATCGCGTTCGCGTTTCCGCTGTTCCTCGTGGCGGTGCACATCTGGAATAATCCGCTGAAGTTCGCGATGTCGTTTGTGGTGCGCCAGCACCGTTGTGGGTTGGTCGATGATCGTCGAGGTGCTGTTGATCACGTTGCGGGCCAGCCGTGGTGTGGGATCGCACTTCAACTTCGCCACCGCGGTGGACGGCACGCTCTTCACCCTGATGGGGGCCGGGGTTGGCATCTTTAGCCTCGTGGCCACGGTGGCCGGAGTCATCCTGGCGAGGAAGCGCCTCGATGACCCGGCCCACGCCCGGTCAGATCGAGGCTATGGACGCGACCATCGGGGCGCACAGTGTCGGAGCAGTCGATGCGGGACTGGGCCTGCCGTTGCTGGGATGGTCCACCGAGGCCGGTGACAAACGCGCCGCCCATTTCATCGGGTTGCACTCTTTGTAGATCATCCCAGCAGTTGGCGTCTTGGTCGCCTGGCTCGTCGCCACCGACCGCATCGTGTTGAGTGACAGGCTTCAGCGGCAGGTCATGGCAGGGTCGGCGATGGACTACCTCGGGTTCATGGTGACCGCATTCGTTCAGGCGCAACGCAGTCAGTCAGTGGTGGCGCCCGACCTTTGGACGTTGGTGATGGCAACGGCGCTGGTCGGCATACCTT
>JBBSNC010000254.1:0-3540 GCA_038232855.1 Actinomycetales bacterium | reverse complement strand
GCGGTTTGGCGCGCACCTCGCCGCGCTTGCCTTCGAGACTGTCGAGCATGGAGGTCTCTTCGCCGCAGATGTAGGCGCCGGCACCGACTCGCACGTGCAGATCGAATTTCAGTCCGCTGCCTTGGATATTTTCGCCGAGGTAGCCGTGGGCGTAGGCGATCTCAATCGCCCTGTTCAGGGTGGCGATGGCGTCGGGGTATTCGGAGCGGACGTAGACAAACCCTTCAGCAGCCTCGACGGCATACGCGGTGATGACCATGCCCTCGATCAGGGTGAACGGGTCGCCCTCGGTCAACATCCGGTCGGCGAAGGTGCCGCTGTCGCCCTCATCGAGATTGCAGCAGACGAACTTCGTGTCGGACTCGGCCCCCAACACCGTGCGCCACTTAATGCCCGTCGGGAATCCGGCGCCGCCTCGGCCGCGCAGCCCAGATTCGACGACCTCTTCGACGACCTCGGCGGGCTGCATACCAAGTGCCCGGCTCAGTCCGGCCCATCCGCCGTGCTCAGTGTATGCGGCGATGTTGGTCGGCTCGATCACGCCCACCCGAGCGAAGGAGACGCGGTGCTGGCTGGCTAGCCATTCGTGCTCTTCGACGACTCCGAGGCAGCCGCCGACATCTGCGCCGCTCAGCATTCCCTCGTCGATCAGTGCGGGTAGTTGCTCGGTCGTGACGTTGGGGTAACCAATGCGTCCGCGATCGGTGACGACCTCGACCAGCGGCTCGGCCCACAGCATCCCGCGCGAGCCGTTCCGCAAGACGGTGATGTCTTCGTGTGTCGCGAGGGCCGCGGCAACCTCGTCTGCCCCAACCCCTACCGCGCTGGAGTCACACGGCACATACACGGTGGTGTTGTTCATGCCCACTCCTGCGTCAAGGTGTTCAGGCGCCTGGTGCTGACTCGCCCATGGATGCGACCGTCGACCATGACGGTCGGGCCGAGCGCACAGTTGCCGAAGCAGAAGATCTCTTCGACTTCGACGTCGTCGCGGCCAGCGAAGGTGCGCTGCGCAGTCTCGAACACGGCTTGGCCACCGACGGCCTGGCAGGCCTCGGCTCGGCATACCGCCACGGTGTGGGTGGGTGGGGGCTTGGTGCGGAAGTCCTTGTAGAAGGAGACGACGCCATGCACCTCAGCAATCGAGAGGTTCAGCACATTGGCGATCACCGGAATGTCACCGGCGTCGATGTAGCCCAACTCATGCTGCACGGCATGCAAGATCGGCAGTAGCGGCCCTCGCTCGTGGGTCTGCCCCTGCGCGATCGCGCGTACCGTGTTTGCTCTTGTGCCCGTGTCGATCTGCGCGCTCACTTAGGCCCTTTCATCGTTGGGGACCACCGAATAAGTGTAGATGTTGAAAGGGACACAATCTACGGGGCGACGAGACTCACCTAAAGTGCTCGCGAAATGGGGTGCGGGCCTCATTTCGCGAGCACATTGACATGAGGCACCACGCGCGCCGACCAAAATCTCACGTGGATCAGGGCTGTTTTCCGGGTGGCTGCTGCCTGGTCGCCTGTCGCAGGAGTGGGCGTATTAGTTCTGCTTCCGTGTGCTCTTGACCAACACATATTCAACTCACAGGAGGCACCACCATGGCTGCACTGGCCACCGACTATCACGTGCTCGTCTATGGCAGTCCGACCGGCTACGCCACCAATCGGGCTCAGATCCAACTCAGCGACGACAGCGGCACATCGATTGCCTGGATTCGCTTCAACGACCCGGGTATGGCGTTCGAGCAGGACTATGAGAGCAACGGGATCATCCGGATGCACCTGCCCTCAACCATGTTCCAGAGCGTGCTCGACATGCTCCGCAACGAAGACGGCACGTACATCTACATGGCTGCCGGACGCGCCTTCCTCGGCACCGCGAAGGAGCCCATCGGCGAGGGCGAGTGACTCGTCCCGAGCATCAACGAGGCACCCCAAGCCATCTACAGCCAATCCGCCAAGTTGGCTTGGCTGTAGATAGGTTATCGCCGTAACCGACATCGATGACGGGGCTCGGTTGCACATCCGGCTCCGACTGCTCATGCCACTGCCATGGGCTCTGGTCGGGCATGGCGATGTTTCCCGGCCGGTTCGGCCGGGGATGGGGCAGGGTCCTCAAACGTGCCAGGTCACCCCGATTGGGGTGATCGAAGCGGTTAAGTCTCTGTCATGCACGATGGTGTGATGTCGCCCGCACAGCAAAGCCAAGTTGGATAGGTCCGTCATCCCGCCGCGGTGCCACCAATCGACGTGGTGGGCATCACACCACGTCGCCGGGATCGAGCAACCGGGGAAGGTGCATCCCTTGTCTCGCAGCCACAGGCGCTTAACCTGTGCGGGGGTGGCCAGGCGGCTAGCGCGCCCGTGGTCGACGATTTCGCTTTCCGTGCCCAGAACCACAGGTATCAGGTCGGCTGAACACGCCAAGCGGCGCACCTGACCCGCCGAAAGAGTCTCGCCGGTGAACGTGCGACCCGCCCCGACCAGCGCTCCGCGAAGCGCGTCGTAGGACATCGTGATGAAGATCTTGGCTTTGCTCGTCGTCGCTACGCCCTCCGGTGAGCTGAGTCCACGATTGAGAACGCTGATCAACGCGTCGTAGCGGCGCTGTGTCGCCGAACGATCGTCCGGGGCCTCTTGCACTGCCGAATCCGGCTGGGGAGTAGGGGCTGCCAGTGGCGATGTGAGAATACTTCGAAAGAGCGCCGTGCCCTCCTGGTCGCACGTCACGATGAACCGGGTCAACGCCCCGCCGTCCAAAGACGACTCGTAGACACCGCGCATCGCCGCGGCTGCAGCAACCGCTGCTTGGCTGTCGGCCTCGGGAAGAGCGCACTCGATCAGGTGATCGGTCGCAATCTTCAAGTCCCGATCACTGAAGTCAGGATCCGTGACCACCGGCAAGAGAATGCCGACGCTGGCCTCATACGCATCTCCCTCGCACACTGGCTTCACCCGATCCAGGGCGCGCAGCAACTTCGCCAAACGGCGGATGGGCACGCCCCCGGCAGCAGCGACCTCGTGGATCGCTGCGTTCTCCGCCTTCGCGACACCTCGTGCGACTACCACCAGATCTCCGATCTCGGAGCGGGTCATCCACGGACAACGCACCGCCAGCCAGTCATGGGCGTTGAGCCCGGACCCGACATTTAAGCCCCGGCTCAGGCCCTCGCCAGCGATCGTCAGCGCCAACGTTTCCCCGACGGCTCGCACACCCATCAGCGCTTCAAGGGAGCGGGTTAGCGCATGCTCATCGACCGAAGTCGGCTCAGCTACCGCGGCCCTGGTCCGCCCCAGGGCCTGTCCTGCCTCACCCATGGCCTCCAGCAGCTCACCTCCGGCAGTTCCGCCTGACCCCAAGACCGACTTCACGTCGTCGGCTCGTGCGCTGATTTCGAACATATGTCCATACTAGCGGGGGCCTCTGTCACACCCTCGTCCGCTTGTGGACAAGCGCCCTACCCTCTCCACCTGTGGACAAGCGAGCCTAGGCCGTTTGCGCAAGGCGTTCCACACCTTCGCCATTCCAAAGATCGCCAGG
>JBBSNC010000253.1:0-3542 GCA_038232855.1 Actinomycetales bacterium | reverse complement strand
TCTAAGAAGCGGCCTTCGGGAAGGTCGCCCGGCTCGGTGTCGGTCGAGTCGTCAGTCTCCAGTCGCACGAAGCGTCCGTTGGCCCCCCTTGGCCGCTGCGCCCGGATGCGAGGTAGCGGAACGACACTATTGGATTCGATCAGCTCAGGGATCACTGCTTGTGTGCTGGTCATCCCTGTATCTTGCCATCGCCAGTGAGGCTATGGGAGGGTCCGCTCGGCATACATCACGTCGACGTTGACCACCTCGAATCCCAACCTGCGGTATGTCGCCACCGCAGCCTCGTTGTCCGCGTCGACATACAAGGTGGCCTGCGCCAAGCCACAGGCGGCCAGGTGTCGCAGCCCAACGAGTGTGGCCACCGCGCCAAGGCCCATGCCCTGGTAGTCCGGGGACACCCCGACGACATACACCTCGCCCGGTGCGCTGGTGCTCGATCCGGGGGCCGCAGGCTCGACCTTGGTCCAGTGAAAGCCGGCCAATCGAGGCGTCTGCGGCTCCCGGACGTCCTCGATCAGCAGGAAGCCATGCGGGTCGAACCATGGCTCCTCGATCCGGTCTTGGAGGTCAGCCAGGCTGGTGCGGCCCTGCTCAGCATGTGCCGCGAAGGCCTCGGCATTGACCGCGAGCCATGCCTCTTCGTCCCGGCCGATCTCAAAGGTACGCACGGCAAACCCCGGCGGCACGGTCACTTCCGGCAGCGCAGCCGCCGAGTCATCGAGTGGGCGCGACATCTGCCACAACTCCCGCACCACCTGCAGCTCATGGGTGTGAGCGAGATGTTGAGCCGCCTCGAGGTTGCCGTGCGCCCATCCCCGCGCGTCCGGCCAGAGTTCCAGGACGCGGTCGAGCAGCTGAGTCCCCACGCCAGTCCTGCGGTGGTCGGGGTGGACCACCAGCTCAAAGGACGCGCCGTCAACGCCGGCGTGGGCTACGTGTGCATAGCCCAGCACATGGGCGTTGATCTCACCGGGCCGATCCAGCACCAGCAGGTGATCTGTCTCGGTGGCCGCGGCACCCTCGGAGATGAGCCGCCGCAGATCCAGCACTGCTTGCTCCGACAGCGGTTTGACGCCGTCATGGGTGCTGGCGCGCACAGCCAGCGCCAAGACGTCGGCAGACGTTCGTGGGGGCATGGCATTGAGGGTTGTCACGTCCATGGCCCCCACTCTGGCAGGTCGTGGGGCGCGTGCCCACGGCTGAACTGCTGAGAACCAAACCGGTTAGTGCGAGGAGCGTGCTCCGGCGAAGCGATAGCCGACGTTGCGGATCGTACCGATGAGCGACTCACGCTCCGGACCGAGTTTGGCGCGCAATCGGCGGATGTGCACATCGACCGTGCGGGTCCCCCCGTAGTAGTCCATGCCCCATACCTCTTGGAGCAGTTGCTCGCGGGTCACCACTCGGCCGGGGTGTTGGATGAGATACTTCAGCAGTTCGAACTCCTTGAAGGTCAAATCCAACGGTCGACCGCCTGCGCGCACCGTCCAACTGGACTCATCCACCACTACGTCGGCCACCCGGATCGGACCGGTGCTGGCGGCGTCCGGGGTGGCCAACCCCAGTCGTTGGCGCATCAGATAGAGGCGTGGGGCGATCTCGGCAGGTCCGGCGGTGGTCAACAGCACGTCGTGCATCGGCCATCGATCATCGATCACCGACAGGCCTGCCTCAGCAAACACTCCGATCACAGCATTCCAGCTGCCCATGGCATGCACTGTGCGCAAAGCCGCTCGAGCCGAAACCATGTCGGCGATGGCGTCGATCAGCACCACCTCGGGCTCGGCTCCACGCAGCAGCGCAGCAGCATCCAGCGGTTCGATCCGCACCCGGTGCGGCAGCAAATCGAGTGCCGGGAGCACGCGCCAAACGGCTCCGTCGGAGCCGCCGGGGGTGAGCAAAGCTATCTCTGCCACGCGGCCCAGGATAGTGGCCTCCCCTCGTTGTGCCTCGAGGGACCGCCTGAATGTCCAGCGATGAGAGCCTGCAGGGGCAATAATGCGGTGGTGAGTGAGACCGAGGCGATGAGCGAGACATCATCGGTGTCCGTCACCTTGATGGTGTGCGCCGCCGCTGCGTTGCTCGGATTGACCGCGTTGGCAGGGGAGACGTCGTTGGCACTGGCACTGGGCGTCGCCGTGATCGTCATCGGGTGGGGTTGGGCGGGAACTCTTGGTCTACCGACGCCGCGGGGGACTGTGGGAGTGCTGTTACTGGGCGGTGTGGCGATCCTGCTGAGCGTCTACCTCCCCGAGAATTCAGACCAACTCACCTGGCTGCCGGGGGCACTGGCCGTCGCGATCATCTCGGCTTTCTTTCATCAGTTGCTGCGTCGCGACGGCCGGCCCCGCGTTGCCGAGTCGGTCAGCTCGGTGCTGCTCGCGCTGGCTATCTTCACCTGTGGCTCCTTCCTGATCCCGCTGGCTCGCACGGTCGAGGGTGGCTATGTCGTGGTGGCGGCGGTCGCGGCGGCTGCTGCTTCCGCGTCAGTGGAGATGCTCCTGCGGGGGCGCGGCGAAGGTCTGCGGCAGTGGCTGATGCCGCTCACCCTGCTGGCCGGTGGTGCCGCCGCGGCTGTGGTCACGATGTGGAGCCTGACGCCGTGGACATCCCTGGTCGTGATCGGCGTGGGGTCGGCTGCGGTGAGTTTTGCGATTCGCCTCATTTGTTCGGTCATGCCGACCATGGCCCACGCGCGCCCGCGGCTCGTGGTGGCGCTCAGTTCGGTGTTGGCGATCGGCATCATCCCGTATGCCGTGTCGCTCGCGATCATCCCCGCAGCGCTGCCGCGGTAGCCAGCGGAGCGCATACGATGGCGGCTATGCCTTTCGAGTTGGACCCGACGATGCATGCCGACCTGGCCCCCTTGGCGTGGCTGATCGGGCGGTGGGAAGGCGCTGGCGTGGTGGGATATCCGACGATCGATTCAGCGAACTTCGGCCAGGCCGTCGAGATCACCCACGACGGCCGACCATTCCTGGAGTATCACAGCAGGAGTTGGATTCTCGATGCGGCTGGGGAGCGAGTGCGTCCAGCCGCCAGTGAGTCCGGCTTCTTCCGCCCGTTGCCCGATGGCGAGGTCGAGTTGTTGCTGACTCACCCGACTGGGTTTGTCGAGATGTATGTCGGCACCACCAAGCCTGCCCAACTGGAGTTACGCACCGATGGTGTGATGCGTAGCCCGGCGGCCAAGAACTATGCGTCCGGGCACCGGCTGTATGGCCTGGTGAACTCGAACCTGATGTGGGCGATGGACATGGGCGCGATGGGGCAGCCCCTGACCAGCCACCTGTCCGCAGAGCTCAAGAGGGTCTAGGGCGTGTCTGCTAATGCCTGGGGCTTGGGTGTGCTGCGGTGGGAGGCATGACTCGGACGGATGCGATTTCGGATGATTTGTGGGGGGTCCTGGAGACGGTGCTCCCGTCTGCGCGGGGGCGAGTGGGCCGGCCGTGGAACGATCACCGGCTCACGTTGGAGGGCATCATCTGGCGGTTCCGGACCGGAGCGCCGTGGCGGGACCTTCCTGCCGAGTTCGGGGCCTT
>JBBSNC010000252.1:0-3559 GCA_038232855.1 Actinomycetales bacterium | reverse complement strand
GAGCCGGGTGATGTAGGCGATGCGCGAGTCTGCAAAATCCTCAATCTCATCCACTCGGTGCCCCGCCCACTGCGGATGCACATGGATTTGCACGAGCGCAAGTTTGCCGGTGGGATCGAAGAAGTCCGGGGTCGAGCCTTGCGGCAAGAGGTGGTGCAGCGTTTGGTCGGCGGCCCAGCGCACAGTCGCGACAGTCGGAATGCCTAGCCGCTCGAAGATTTCGGCTCGACCGGGGTCATAGATGCGGGCTACGACGCGCTGAACGCCGAATGTTTCACGAGCCACCCGGGCAGCGATGATGTTTGAGTTGTCGCCGCTGCTGACGGCGGCGAAGGCATAGGCATCCGGCACACCCGCCCGACGCATCACGTCTCGATCGAAGCCCATTCCCTTGATCCGGTGGCCCGAAAAGTCCTGCGGAAGTCGTCTGAAAGCAGACTCATCAAGGTCGATGACGGCGACGTCATGGCCGCGACTCTCGAGGCTCTTCGCCAGAGTCGACCCGACGCGCCCGCAGCCCATGATCACGAAGTGCACCCCCTGACGCTAGCGTGCCGACGGCATTCGGGGGAGTCGACTCCTAGAATCAGCGATCATGGGTCTTCCACAGCGGTTGCTCTCGCGCGTCTTCGTCGGGCGCGCGCTGCGAACTGACCGCTTGCACGAGACGCTGCTGCCCAAACGCCTGGGTATGCCGGTTTTTGCCAGTGACGCGTTGTCTTCGGTGGCCTATGCCCCGGACGAGATCGTGTTGACCCTGGCGCTCGCCGGTGGGGCCGCGGTGTTCTTCAACTCTTGGGAAGTCACGGTGGCCGTGGCGTTGGTGATGATGATCATCGTCGCTTCCTATAGGCAGAACGTGCATGCCTATCCCAGCGGAGGTGGCGACTACGAGGTGGCCTCGGTCAATCTGGGGTCCACCGCCGGTTTGGGCGTCGGTGCAGCGTTGATGGTCGATTATGTGCTGACGGTGGCGGTGTCCGTGTCGGCGGGCGTGCAGAACGCTGCGAGTGCGTTGGAGTTCTTGCGGGGATATGAGCCGTTGGCAGCGACCCTGCTGATCGTCGCGTTGACCCTGATCAACCTGCGCGGGGTGCGCGAATCCGGTCGAGCTTTGGCGGTGCCGGTCTATGCCTTCTTGGGTGCGATGGCCATCCTGATCGGCGTTGGGTTTTATCAGTGGGCCGGTGGGTCGTTGGCCAAGGCTGCGAGTTCGCAACTCGAACTGCGCCCCGCCGAGGGTTTTGAGACAGTGACCGCACTCGGCTTTGCTGTGTTGCTGCTGCGCGCCTTTGCCTCCGGCACCGTGGCGCTGACCGGTGTGCAGGGCGTCGCCAACGGTGTGCCAGCATTTAAACGGCCCAAGAGCCGCAATGCGGCCACCGTGTTGTTGGTGATGGCCAGCATCTCCATCACCATCCTGCTCAGCGTCATCGTGCTGACTCGCGAAGTCGGCATCCAGATGGCCATCGATCCCAGCGAGCAGTTGTTGTTTGAAGGCAAACCAGTCGGTGAAGACTTCGTCCAGGATCCGGTGTTGGGGCAACTGTCCAAGGTGATCTTCGGCGGCGAGAGCCTCGGCGTGCTTTTGGTGTCGATTTGCACCGGGGTCATGCTCATCGTGGCCGCAAACACGGCCTTCAATGGCTTTCCTGTGTTGTCCTCCCGGCTGGCCCAAGATGGCTTCCTGCCCAGCCAGTTGCTGAGCCGCGGGGTCCGATTGGCCTATTCGAACGGGATACTGTTGTTGGCTGCTGGTGCAGCGGTGTTGGTGCTGGTCTATCAGGCCACCGTGACCGAGTTGATCCAGATGTATCTGGTGGGTGTCTTCATCTCCTTCACGTTGAGTCAGCTGGGCATGACTCGGCATTGGAATCGACAAATGCGCCTGGAGCTGAGCATGAGTCAGCGTCGCTCGATGCTGCGTAGCCGTGCCATCAACATCGTCGGGGCTGTGGTGTCCGGCACAGTGCTGGTTGTGGTGATCTTGACTCGCTTTACCAATGGAGCGGGACTGTCCCTGCTCTTTATCGCTTCGTTGTGGATGGTGATGACAATGGTTAACCGGTTCCACCAACAAATGCGCGACGAGACGGCGCTGCCCCCCGATGAGACGCCGCGCCAGCCGGTCCCGGCACGGGTGCATGCGTTGATCTACGTCGAGCAATTGGATCTACCCACCCTGCAAGCCGTGGCCTATGCGCGGGCGGCCCGGCCGCAAGTGTTGGAGGCCGTGGTGGTCAACGTCGCTCCGGAGCGCACCACGGCATTGCGCGCCGAGTGGGAAGCCCGGGACATGCCGATCACCTTGCGAGCGCTGGAGGCGCCATACCGCGAGCAGGTCCGCCCGGTGATGGACTACGTCGGGCGGTTGCATCAGGACCGGCCCAGAGACGTCATCGTGGTCTATATCCCCGAGTACATCGGCACCAGTCGGATACTCCCCTTGGTGCGTGACCGCGCCCGCGACCATCTGCGCACACAACTGCTGCGTAATCCTGGCGTCATGGTGGTGACGGTGCCTTGGCAGGGCAAAGGGGTTCGACCGCAAGACAGCAACCCGCACGACCATCCGGTCAGCCGGAGTGAGGCCAGCGACTCCTCGAACACGTCGACCCCCCGTGGATAGCGCGGTCACCCCCTGGGCGGTGGGCGAGGTCTTCGAAGTTGCCGTAGGCCCGGTCGCGCACGGCGGTCATTGCGTCGCTAGGCATGAGGGAAGGGTGTTGTTCGTTCGCCATGCGATCCCGGGGGAGCGGGTGCGCGCGGAGATCGCCTCGATCACCAAGGGCGGCCGGTTCGTCCAGGCCGATGCCGTCAGCGTGCTCGAGACCTCCGAGGATCGGGTTGACGCGCCGTGTCGGTATGCCGGGCCCGGGCAGTGCGGTGGCTGCGACTTTCAGCACATCGACCTCGCTGCCCAGCGCCGGTTGAAGGCCCAGATCGTCGTGGAGCAGTTTGCCCGGTTGGGTGGGGTCGATCTGCCCGGAGCGTTGGGGCATGAAGTGGTGTGTGAGGCGGTTCCCGGCGACGAGCGTGGACTCGGCTGGCGCACGCGAGTGCAGTTTGCGGTGGACGCCTCTGGTCGGGCGGGGCTGCGCAGGCATCGCTCTCACGATGTGCTTGCCATCGACGAGTGCTTGATAGCGCATCCCGCGGTATCGGGTGCCGGGATGTTAGATGCCCGGCATACCGGATTGAGCGCTGTGGATGTTGTGGCCGCCGACAGCGGGGTTGTGACTGTGCCCCTGACCAGTGCCGGTGGCAGTAGGGGAGGTGGCAGGAGGGGAGGTGGCAGTGGGAGCGGTGGTGGTACCGCTAGTGGTGGCCGTCGTGACGGTGGCACCGCTCGGGCCAGGCCGCAGCCGGTGGGCGAGGTGCCGATGGTGAGCCAGCGCGTGCTGATGCCGCATGGGGAGGTCGAGTTCGAGCTCAGCGCCCGAGGCTTCTGGCAGGTTCACCCCGGTGCGGCCCGCACCTTCGCCGAGGTTGTCCTGGGTTTCTTGGCTGCCCAGCCGGGAGAGCGGGCGCTCGATTTGTATGCCGGCGTGGGGCTCTT
>JBBSNC010000251.1:0-3565 GCA_038232855.1 Actinomycetales bacterium | reverse complement strand
TTCAAGAAGATGTCGTGGCCGACTTCATTGCTGAATACGAGGCGGGCCGCACCCCGAACCCCTGCCTACGCTGCAACGAGAAGATTAAGTTCGCCGCGCTGCTCGACAAGGCACTGGCCTTGGGCTTCGACGCCGTGGCGACGGGCCACTACGCGCAGATCGTCGAAGTCGCTGACTCCCAGTCAACCGGTGGCCGACGTCGCGAATTGCACCGTGCCGTGGACATGGCCAAGGACCAGTCATATGTGTTGGGTGTGCTGGACGCTGACCAATTGGCGCGCAGCTTCTTCCCGCTCGGAGACACCACGAAGCCGGATATTCGGGCTGAGGCTGCGGAGCGCGGCTTCTCGATCGCTAAGAAGCCGGACAGCCACGACATTTGTTTCATCCCCGATGGCGACACGCGCGGCTGGCTGACGAAGCGGCTCGGAGCGCAGTCAGGCCCGATCGTAGACTCGGACGGGACGGTCCTGGGTGCGCATCAGGGCGCTTTTGCCTACACGGTGGGTCAACGGCGCGGCCTCGGCTTGACCGTCCCGGCTGCGGATGGCGAGCCGCGCTATGTCACCTCGACCCAGACCGCCACCAACACGGTGGTTGTCGGCACGCATGAGCTGCTCGGCGCGGACCACATCACTGGCGACCATGCTCGGTGGTGCGGCCCGGCCCCCGAAGGCATCGTCGAGGTCGGGGCCCAGATCAGGGCACACGGTCAGGAATACCCCGCGAAAGCCTGGGCCGAGGGCGAGAGCGTGCAGGTGCGCCTCGCTGAGCGCGTTCGTGGCGTCGCGCCTGGGCAATCGGTGGTGCTGTATGACGGCACTCGGGTTGTCGGCTCGGCCACCATCGTGAGCGCAGGTCGCTCCTGACCACCCCAACCTCCCTGCCTGGGCAACCTTATGCACCCTGATCGGGGGTTTTCTTAGCCCCTAACGCGCATAATGTTGCCCAGGCAGTGGAGGGCTAGGCACCGGGAGCGTCGTTCGGGATGACGTAGACGCCGGGCTCGGGTCGCTCGACAAAGCCGAAGTCGACCAGGTAGCGGCGCAACACGGCGACATCGTCATGGATGGGCCGCAGATGAGCGTTCATCTGGACCTCGCTCAGGCGTGACCCGGCGGGCAGCTGCGTGACCAGCCACTGAAGCACTTTGATCTTCTTGGCCTGTCTGCGAGGCAGCATGATCAGCGCGCCATCACGGTCGAAGAACGGTGCAAGGTCGCCACCTGGGGTCGAGGTACTCATATTGTTGAGTATGCGGTCAGTTCTGTCCGTCCCTCCACTACGACTGTCGCTGGAGGGGTCGCCGATTCAGCTGGCAAGCGGCGATGACCTCGGCGGCTCACAGCGATCAACTGTCGGCCGTCACCGGGTGGTGCAGGGGCCGACACTCCGCGCCTGCTGTTGGCCGACGACGAGCGGCAGATCATCGTGATGGCCGACCTCGGCACTCATCCGACGCTGGCCACTGCCCTGCTGGGCGATGACCCGGGCTGGGCATGGACTTCATGTCTGGCGTGGGCCGCGGCCCTGGGGGAGCAGATCAATCCGCAACCGGGAGTAGTGGCTGCGGCCCACGCGACGCTCGGCCAGTCGGTGGATCAGGACCAGCACGAGCGCGCTGAGGCGCCGCGGGTCGGTCTGGCTAAACTGGCAAAGGTGGGTATCGAGGTCGATGCCGCGATGAAGGAGTTGCTGGACGCGGTGGCCCAACTCGAAGAGGACCAAAGCCGCCACGCTCTGGAGACAGTTGCCCAGATAACGCCCTGCTGACGGTCGACGGTGTCCGGTTCGTTGACCTCGAGGGCACACGAGCGTGCATCACCTCGCCTACGACGCGGCGTACGCCCTTGCGGCCGGTGATCGTCGCTCGATGGCGTTGGGTGGTGCGCGAACTCGCGAACGATCTGCCGGATCTCTGCGCCGCGATGGACGCGGCAATCACCTGGGCCACCCGCGTATGGGCATCAACTGATCTGAGCCTGCCTGCCTATCCCGCGTGGCGATAGCGTCCTCAGTCACCCTGCCTACCCGGCATACATCAGGGAGCCAGGGGTCGTGAGGGTCTCTCCGGTCTCGAGCCAGGTCTTCAGGCCGGACAAGATCATCGGCCAGCCGCCATACACCTGCGCATTCGCGCCTTCACGCAGTTGATCGTGTGTCAGCGTGAGGCGGCAGGAGTCGCCGACCGGCTCAATCTCCCAGGTCACCCGACTGGTGCCCTCGGAGATCACGTCCTCGCCCCACAGTGCGCGAAACGTATGCACCAGTCGCCGCGGGGGATCGGCTTCCAGGATCTCGCCCTCGCTGAGCGACCCCTCGAACTTGCCAGGGGCCTCTTGTCGCCACGTCGATCCCGTCGTCCAATCAGAGGTGATCAACGTGCCGAAGTGATACTTCGCCCGAGTCTGCGGATCCGTGATGGCCTCCCACAGTCGCTCGGGGGTGGCGCGGATGTAAATCTCGAAGACGCGTTCCATGGTCTGCTCCAATTCTTCTCGAAGGCCGATGAGTCCAGCGGCCCAGGGTTGGGTGAATTTGCTGACCCACCGGTCGTGGATCGTGCGGATAGGCACCGGGTTGAGGAAGTGCAACTTCTCGCGACCCCGTCGCTTGGTGGTGATGAGCCCCGCCGCCTCCAAGATGCCGAGGTGCTTGGCGACTGCAATACGGCTCATCGGGAAGTCGGTCTGCAGGGCCAGCAAGGATTGGCCGTCCTGGGCGAAGAGAGCATCGAGCAAAGCTCGCCGGGTTTCATCGGCCAAAGCTTTAAAGACGGGGTCCATGCGACGAGATTAGGTAA
Organism: Actinomycetales bacterium; assembly: GCA_038232855.1. Classification (GTDB taxonomy): domain Bacteria; phylum Actinomycetota; class Actinomycetes; order Actinomycetales; family Dermatophilaceae; genus Ornithinicoccus. The sequence continues at coordinate 762 of JBBSNC010000251.1, read as the reverse complement.
CCATATGGTTTCCTGTCAACCCTCCGGACATACTGTGCTGATGATGTGCAGATGGTGACGGTCACCGGGCTCGGGTCGTGGCCGGGCGTGAACAGTCGTGAAGCGCTGCAGACCATCCGAGACCTGCTGGCTGATCCCGCGGGTGAAGGACTCACCGGTATGCCGTATCTACCAGAGCTCCCCACGCGTGGACCCGGGGCCGATTCGGTGGGACGCAGTGCCCACTTGCTGATCGACCTACCGGTCGACCTGCAACCCCAAGGCTGGCGGCTCGTCGACCGTCCAGGCCTTGATGCCACTCGCACCGCATCGCTATGGCGACAGGATCTCGATGAACTCGCCGAATCCCTCGATGGCTGGCAGGAAGCCTTCAAGCTGCAGGTCACCGGCCCGTGGACCATGGCAAGTGAGCTCTGGCTGCCGTTGGGTGACCGGGTGCTCAGCGACGCCGGAGCCATCCGCGACCTGACCGCCTCGTTGGCAGCAGGCGTGGCCGAGCATGTTGCCGACGTGCAACGGCTGCTTCCTGCAGCCTCCCTCATGGTGCAGATCGACGAGCCCAACCTGCCCCGAGTGCTGCATGGGCAGGTGCCCTCGGCCTCGGGCTATCGGCGGCTGCCCGCGCCCGATCCGGACGATGCCTCCGCAGCAATGAAGACGGTGCTCGATGCAGCACGAGCGGCTGGCGCAGGTGCCACTTCATTGCACTGCGCTGACCGCAAGCCGCCGCTACGTGTCATGCGTGCCGCCGCACCAGAGGGG
>JBBSNC010000250.1:0-3579 GCA_038232855.1 Actinomycetales bacterium | reverse complement strand
GATCTACCGGGAGGGGTGGGGCGGCTATCGCAACGCCTTCTCGCGGACGGGGTTCGGCTTCGGGATGACGCGCTACAACGGGTGGATCCGGGTGCGCATCGACCACGTCCTCGCGCGCGGCGAGTGGAGGGCCATGAAGACGCTGATGAAGATGCGTGGTCGCTGACCAACCGTCAGTGACTATCGTCAACCCATGTTCGAGTATGCAGGCGCTGCCGGCCGCAATCGGCTGCAGCGATCGTGGGACGCGCTCAAGGAGTATCCCTCCGGGGTGTTGCTTGCAGCCCAGATCCTCGGGATTCTGGTCTTTCCGTTCACCGATGAGGGGGGCACGGGTCGGACCGTCATCTCGATCTTCGGTTTGTTTGTCCTCGGCGTCGCGGTGCTCGCGGTCAATCGCACCCCATCGACCAAGATCATCGCCTACTCGCTCGGGGCGCCGGTCGTGGTGCTCACTATCGCTCAGGCGGTCTGGTCGGACATTGGCTGGATCGAAGTCACATCGAACATCGCCCACGCGATCTTCTACTTCTACACCGCCGTGTCGCTCCTGCGTTATATGTTTGCCGACGCCTGGGTGAGCCGGGACGAGTTGATGGCTACGGGCGCGACCTTCACGGTGTTGGTCTGGGCCTTCGCCTACACCTACGGTGCCGTCCAGGGGGTTGCGCCGGAGTCCTTCTCGGTCGAGGGCGAGGCGCGCGACTTGACCTGGTTCGAGTTGCTCTTTTTGTCGACGACCACGTTGACGGGCACCGGGTTGTCAGATATCACCCCCAACACCGCGGAAGGATCCAACTTTGCGCGATCCATTGTGATGTTGCAGATGCTCACCGGGATGAACTATGTCGCGCTCGTGATTGCCCGTCTGCTCGGCCTGACGCTCGTTAAGTTCCGCCGCTGAGACGTAGGCTGTGCGGATGACCGTCCAGCGCAGCGTTGCCCTTGTAACGCTGGGTTGCACTCGTAACGAGGTGGATTCCGAGGAACTCGCTGGCCGATTGCAGTCTGAAGGTTGGACGTTGGTCAGCGATGCCGCACAAGCAGACGTCGCGGTCGTCAACACGTGTGGGTTCGTTGAGCAGGCCAAAAAAGACTCGATCGATGCGCTGCTCGAGGCCGGGGACCTGAAAGAGAGCGGCCGCACCCAAGCCGTCGTCGCCGTGGGATGTTTGGCTGAGCGATACGGCACCGGCCTGGCCGAGCAACTGCCGGAAGCCGACGCAGTGCTTGGTTTCGATTCGTATGCAGACATGTCGACCCACCTGCAATCCATTCTGGACGGTGGCACGGTGAAGTCGCACGTCCCGAGGGATCGACGCACGCTTCTTCCGATAGCCCCGGCGGCACGGCATACCGCTGCAGGTTCGGTGGCGCTGCCTGGACACCAACAGGCCGCACTGGCCGATGTGGCCCCCGCCTCGGGGCCGCCGGTGATGCGAGCCCGCCTCGATGGTCGGCCTTGGGCGCCGCTGAAGATCGCTTCCGGATGCGATCGTCGATGCGCGTTCTGTGCGATCCCGATGTTTCGCGGGTCCTTCGTCTCACGTCGCCCGCACGAGATCGTGACTGAGGCAAGGTGGCTTGCCGAGCGGGGTGTCAAAGAGGTCTTTCTGGTCAGTGAAAACACCACGTCCTATGGCAAGGATCTCGGTGACCTGCGCCTCCTCGAGCAACTGTTGCCCGAGTTGGCGGAGGTGCCCGGCATCGAACGGGTGCGGGCCTCCTATCTGCAACCGGCGGAGATCCGCCCCGACCTGCTCGACGTCCTGGTCAACACCCCCAGGGTCGTTCCCTACTTCGACATCTCTTTCCAGCACGCCTCCGGCCCGCTCTTGCGCCGAATGCGCCGCTTCGGCGACCGCGAAGCCTTCCTGGATCTGCTGAGCAGGGTGCGCTCTCGCTCGCCTGAGGCCGGCATCCGGACCAACGTCATCGTCGGTTTCCCGGGTGAGACCGAGGACGACCTGGATGAACTAACTGCCTTCTTGGAGGAAGCGCGGTTGGACGTCGTGGGTGTCTTTGGCTACTCCGATGAAGACGGTACAGAAGCGCGGAGGTATGCCGAGAAGCACGACGCCGACACCATCGCCGATCGTGTGGCCCAGGTCAGTTCCCTGGTGGAGGAGCTCACGGCGCAACGGGCCTCGGAGCGAGTGGGCCAACGTGTGTCCGTGCTGCTGGAAGAGATCGACGTCGACACCGCGGATGTGATCGGCCGCGCCGAGCAGCAAGGCCCCGATGTCGACGGCAGCACGACCCTCGTCGGTGCCGAAGGCTTCTCGATCGGCGATATCGTCACCGCAGAGGTGACTGCTACGACGGGCGTCGATCTCCTGGCCTGGGTGTTGCCCGACGCGAGGGGCGGCTCTGGCAGGGACGATCAGTGAGTGAGGGAGAAGCCGTGAGTGCCGCAGAGACACCGACCGCTTCACCGAGCCTGTGGAACGTGCCCAACGCGCTGACCACCTCGCGCATCGTGCTAGTCCCCGTCTTTGTCGTGTTGTTGCTGGCCGAGGACGGAGCCAGCACGTCGATGCGCATCTGGGCTGCTCTCGTTTTCGTGATTGCCGTAGCCACCGATTGGTTGGATGGCGATCTGGCGCGCCGACACGGCCTCGTCACCAACTTCGGCAAGATCGCCGATCCCATTGCCGACAAGGCCCTGATCGGGGCCGCGCTGATTTGTCTCTCGATCCTCGGCGAACTGACGTGGTGGGTCACGATCGTGATCATGGTCCGCGAGGTCGGCGTCACCATCTTGCGCTTCGTCGTGATCCGCCGCGGGGTCATCCCGGCGAGCCGAGGCGGCAAACTGAAGACGGTGCTGCAGTCGGCTGGGTTGCTGCTGCTGATCCTGCCGTTCACCGGCTTCCTCGATGTCGTGGGGCTGACGGTGATGTATGCCGCGCTGATCGTCACCGTCGTGACGGGTGTGGACTATGTCGCCCAAGCGTGGCGCCTCTGGCGCAGCACCAGTGGTTCAGCCTGAGGCGCACCGAGGCCCTGTGGGAGAGGGTCCCTCGAGAGCTGAGCGCCTCATCTCCTTGTGCGCAACACGAGGCTGGACGCTCGGCACCGCGGAATCGCTCACCGGAGGTCTCGTCGCGGCCGCATTGATCGACGTGCCTGGTGCGAGCGCCGTCGTGCGGGGGGGCGTTGTGGCGTATGCCACTGATGTGAAGCAGGAGGTGCTTGCTGTCTCCCGGCAGATTCTCGAGGTGGAGGGGACCGTGTCCAGTTCGTGCGCGGTCGCGATGGCGGCGGGAGCGTGGCGCTTGCTGGGAGCGACGTTTGCGATCTCCACGACGGGTGTGGCTGGACCCGATGCCAGTGAAGGAAAGTCCCCGGGCACAGTCCATCTCGCCGTGTATGGCCGTGCCGAGGACGGGGAAGAAGTGCAGGTGCATCGGGCGTTACATCTTCACGGTGATCGGTCAATAGTGCGAAATGAGGCCACCGCAGCGGGTTTGTCACTGCTGTTGGATACGCTGACCAACGTCGTACCGGCTGCGGCTGAGGAACATGGCGAGGTACGGTATAACCCACGATGAGACGATGACAACCCGGCCTAAGCGG
>JBBSNC010000249.1:0-3611 GCA_038232855.1 Actinomycetales bacterium | reverse complement strand
CGGCACCACACCCTGGTCCACGACAAAGACCTTATGGCCACCGTCCACGCCACCGGCGTGACGTGGCACGTCTAACTGACCCGCCCCACACCCGGCTGCGCGCCAGCCGGGTGTGGGGCATGCCCAAGCATGCTGAGGGGTGGTGCAAAGCCGAACGGGAATGGCTAACAGGTGTGGCCGGCGCGACGCCGCTCAGCACGCGTGTTCGCTGGATTGCTGATCACGGAGGGTAGATTCGCCCCTGATGTTTGCCACCCTGCTGCTCTCGATCGGCGTTGCGCTGATCATGGTTTCCACTATCTGATTCTGGGGAAACCCGCCCGTCATGAATCGTGTGCTGGTCACCACGGCCTTAGTGGCCATGGTTTCCTTCGTGTGATTCGCACGGTAGCGACGTTTACCGCTCAGAACGCGACCTTCATGTGGAGTGGACTCGCCGTGCTCCTGATGAGTGTCTTTTTGCTGAAGACCGGCTGGGATTACACCAAGCCGTCCAAACGCTGATCAACTGCTGCTGCCGGGGGCGACCGCCGCGATAGGGCCAGGGGAGGGCGTCCCAGACCCGTCACGCTTCCCGATGGCCCGCGGCAACTCCACTGGCACGCCGTTGGCCGACGCGGCGTGCGCTGGGCCGGCGCCCGCCCAGCCCAGGATCAGCCCATCCTCGCCCCGCAGGAAGCGATGGCACCGCACCCCCGAGGTGGCTCGCCCTTTCGTTGGATATTCGCTGAGTTCGGTGACTTTCACCGAACCGGACTCGGTGCCAGGCAGCGCCCCGGAGGACCCAGCCACCGAGACCACGAGGTTGGGTGCCGAGATGTCAACCGCCTGGAAACCGACGACAGTGGCGCGGGCAGCCAGTTTCATCCCGGCCATGCCTGCCCCCGCGCGACCCTGAGGACGGACCAGCGATGCGGCATACGTGAGCATGTTCCCGTCGCTGGAGAAGAATGCCAACTGCTCCTGTCCCGTGGCCAACTCCACGGCGCCGACGACGGCGTCGCCGTCTTTGAGGGTGATGACCTCAAACACGTCTTTCGATGGATAGTCGGTATTGACCCGTTTGATGACCCCTTGGCGAGTCGCGAGGGCCAAGCCGTGTTGTCCGCCCGAGTCGCTCAGTGAGCACAGGGTGAGGGGTTGTTCTCCGATCGCGAGATCGATGAACGCTGCCAGGGGCGTGCCTCCAGACAAGCTGGGCGCCTCGTTCGTGGGCGGCAGGCTGGGCAACTCCATCACTGACAACGCGTGGACTCTCCCGGCCGAGGTCACCAATCCGATGGTGCCGCGACCTGTCGTGAGCACCTTCGATGTGACCACGTCGTGCTTGCGCCGTGCGCCACCGACACCTAGCAACTCGTCGTTGCTCGTGCGGGCCAGCAGGCTGGTGCTGGAGAGCAGCACCCAGCATGGGTCATCCGGCACCTCCATCGGGGTGGCGGCGGTAGGGCCAGCGGCGCTCGCGGACGTCGGTGTGCCAGAGGACTCCAACAACACCGTGCGACGTGCGCTGCCGTGCTCGCGAGCCACCGCCGCCAGTTCGTCCGAGACCGTTTGCAACAGCAGCGTTTCATCGTCCAACAACTCCCGCAGCGTGGCGATCTCGCGCTCAAGTTCTTCTTGCTCGGTCTCCAACTCGATGCGCGAGAACTTTGTCAGCCGCCTCAACTGCAAGTCCAAGATGTAGGTTGCCTGTACCTGCGAGAGGTCAAAGATCGCGATAAGTCGATCCTTGGCGGTGGCCGCGTCATCGCTAGACCGGATCACCTGGATGACCTCATCGATGTCGGCGATGGCGATGAGCAGCCCTCGCACCAAGTGCAGCCGATCTTCCTTGCGGCCGAGCCGATAGGTGGTCCGGCGACGGACGACCTCAACCCGGAAGTCGACATACACGCGCAGAAGTTCGCGCAAACCCAACGTGCGAGGTTGACCCTGGACCAGTGCCACATTGTTGATCCCGAACGAGTCCTCCATAGGGGTGAGGGCATAGAGGCGCTCCAGTACAGCCTCGGGGTTGAAGCCGTTCTTGATCTCGATAACGAGTTGCATCCCGGTGGTGCGATCGGTGAGATCGTTGATGTTGGAGATGCCTTGCAACTTCTTGCCCTGGACCAGTTGCTTGACCTTCTCGATGACCTTCTCCGGGCCGATCAGGTAGGGCAGCTCGGTTACCACGATCCCTTTGCGGCGAGGGGTGATGTTCTCGATTCGAGCGGTCGCGCGGGTCCTGAACGAACCCCGACCGCTCTCATATGCCTCTCGGATGCCGTCCAGGCCGACGATCGTGCCGCCGGAGGGCAGGTCAGGGCCGGGCACAAACCGCATCAGATCATCGAGGGTGGCTCGCGGGTTGGCGATCAGGTGTCGTGCGGCCCCAACTACTTCCCCGAGATTGTGCGGCGCCATGTTGGTGGCCATCCCGACCGCGATACCGGATGCGCCGTTGACCAACAGATTTGGATACGCCGCAGGCAGCACATCTGGCTGCATGAGTTGGTCGTCGTAGTTCGGGACGAAATCGACGGTCTCTTCATCCAGCGTCGCCGTCATCAACAATGCCGAGGTCGCCATGCGGGCCTCGGTGTATCGCGAGGCAGCTGGCCCGTCGTCGAGCGAGCCAAAGTTGCCGTGACCGTCCACCAGCGGCAAGCGCATCGTGAACGACTGCGCCATCCGCACCATGGCTTCGTAGATCGCCAGGTCGCCGTGCGGGTGGTATTTACCCATGACTTCGCCGACCACGCGGGAGCACTTCACGTGGGCGCGATCCGGCCGCAACCCCAACTCCGACATGCCAAAAAGGATGCGCCGCTGCACTGGTTTGAGTCCGTCGCGGGCATCGGGCAACGCCCGGGAGTAGATCACCGAGTAGGCGTACTCCAAAAAGGCGCCCTGCATCTCCGACTCGACATCAATGTCGATGATCTTTTCGGTGAAGTCGCCAAGATCGTCTTGAGCGGGGCGGGACCGGCGGGGCATACGGGTGCTTCCTTGTGGGGGCAGGCTGCGGACGCTGGAGCGGGTTTGATCGTATGCCGACAGACCTGTCGGTTGTGGCGAACCGCGTACGCGGGGTGTCGTCTCACGAAGGCAGCGCAGTGGTCAACACGCGCAGCCCTGTGCTGAAACTCCGGGGGACGTGTTGCCGCCTAGCGGCTGCGCCCCGTTGCTTCGTTCGGTCGGCTACTTCGTCGGTTCAGGGTTCGGTATGCCGTTGCTGGTGCCGTCCCAGTGGGCGTCGCTGCGCGTGGTGATGGCTCTGCTGGCACGCTCCCAGGCCACGCCGAAGCGGCCTTCGTGAGCTACCTCCGTGAGCTCGCGACGACCACGGGCCAGACTCGGTGAGCGGATGTCAGGCAGCGGATAGCCCAATGCAACGACACCAACCAGCCTGCGGTCCTTCGGGATCGACAACGCCGCTTGCACAGCGTCCATCGATGCTGCAGGCACTCCGAAGAACAGGCTCCCCAGACCCTCATCGACTGCAGTGAGCAGCATCAGCAGTGCCGCCATGCCCGTGTCGACATCCCAGTAGGGGATGGGCCAGGGGTGCGGCTCGGCGCCTGCCTTGTCCGGCTCGGCATACCTGCGCTCGTAGGCCCCCGGGT
>JBBSNC010000248.1:0-3620 GCA_038232855.1 Actinomycetales bacterium | reverse complement strand
GTTCAAGAACGCCAGGTACGCCGCCCCGCTGCCGACCAGCAGAAGGCCCAGCAGGGCGAGGGTGACCACGGCAACTCGCCAGCGCCGCTTCATTCGTCGCGGCGGTGGCTGACTGTCCTGACCGGGCTCCGGGTCGCCGAAGACGGCGTCGACCCCGGCACCGCGACTCTCGCTCATGCCGGTGAGTGTAAGCCCTGATTCCTGCGCATAATCTGACTGCGCGGCTGCGGGTCGATACGGTGCATAGGTGGGAACACAGATCGAGCCGGACGGGCCGCCTCGCGGGCACGAGTGGTCAGCGCAGTTGCGCCAGGCCGGGTTGCGGATGACCGGTCCCCGCAGGAGGGTGTTGGCGGCGCTCGCCCGTCTTGGCCACGGCACTCCGGAAGAGTTGTCGGCTTCTGTCAGTAACGACGGCGGCGCCGCGTTGCCGCCCTCGACCATCTACCGCAATCTCGAATCGCTGGCAGGTGCTGGTTTGGTCCGGCACTCGCACGTCCATCACGGCGCGCCGACGTACCATTTGCCTGAGCACGGTGATCACCTGCACTTGGTATGTCGACAGTGCGGCACTGTGGAGGAAGCCACCCCGGCATTGGCTCGGGAGGTGGCGTGGAATCTCTGGCAGGCGCATCGCTTTGATGCTGATGTGACACACATGGCTATCCACGGACGATGCCGCAACTGCGCTGGGGCGACCAGCGAAGAGGAGCAACGATGACAGTCCACGCACAGAGCACCCCACCGCCGGCAGCTCGCCCAACAAGCCCCTTGGCGCTCCGCCCGCGCGCGGTGTTGGACTCGGGTGCCGACGCCGGTGTTGCCGCGCACTACGGCGACCCGAACCGCGAGCAGCGGCTGTTGGAAGAGTCGCTCGCTTGCGTTGACCTCTCCCATCGGGGAGTCGTGACGGTGACCGGCCCGGACAGGCTGACTTGGCTGCACTCGCTGACCACCCAACACATGTCCACGCTGGCACCTCGGCAGAGCATCGAGACATTGATCTTGTCGCCCAAAGGTCACATCGAGCACGCCCTGCACGTCGTCGATGACGGCGAGACTGCCTGGCTGAGCACCGAGCCCGGTGCCGCGGAGTCAGTCCGTTCCTGGTTGGACTCAATGCGGTTCATGCTGCGCGTCGAGGTCGCTGATCGCAGCGCGGACTTCGCCATTCTCGGCGAACCGATCGCAGCGGAATCAGGTCCGGATGAACCGTTGGCGTGGGTGGACCACTGGCCAGGCATCGTCGGCGACAGCGTCGGCTACGGGCCGATCGAGGGGCACCCGGGAGCCTTGCGCCCCTGGCGCGAGTTGATGGTGCCCCGAACAGAGTTGGTTCAGGTCGTCGGCGAGCGGCCACTGGCCGGGATGTGGGCCGCTGAAGCGCTGGGGCTCACGGCCTGGCGGCCTCGGGTCGGTGCCCACACCGACCACCGAACGATTCCGCACGAGTTGGATTGGATGCGCTCTGCCCTGCATCTGCACAAGGGGTGTTAACGCGGTCAGGAGACGGTCGCGCGGGTGCACAATCTTGGCCGGCCGCCGCGGCGCATTGTCTTCTTGCACCTCGATGGCTCCGGGCACACGCTGCCCGAGGCCGGCACGGAGATCAGGGTCAATGACGGCACGGAGCAGTCGGCGGCGTCCAGGCCAATCGGGCGTGTCACCAGCGTGGCGCGGCACTACACCGATGGGCCGATTGCGCTGGCCGTGATCAAGCGAAACACTGACCCGGCGGCAGACCTGTTGGTGGGCACGACCAACGCCGCCCAAACCGTGATCGTGCCTGCGTGATGGCCATGAGCACGCTCATCACGATTGCCCCCACCGGCGCAGAGACAAGCAAGGACGACTTCCCGCAACTTCCGACCACGCTGGAGGAGCTGGTTGAGACGGCCCAAGCCTGCGAGCAGGCGGGCGCCGCGCTGATCCACGTGCACATCCGCGACGCCGCGCACCGCCCCTGCCTGGATCCCGCACGCCTGCGGGACACTGTGCAAGCGCTGCGCGAAGCCACCGACTTGATCATCCAACTTTCGACCGGCGGCTCCGTGCACGACCCGATGGAGCAACGGCTGAAGGTGCTGGATGCCGAGCCCGACTCGTGCAGTCTGACCTGCGGCACGGTCAACTTCGGCGACGACGTCTTCAACAATCCCTACCCGTTCATGTCGCAGTTGTATGTGCAGGCCCAAGAGCGCGAGGTCGTGCCCGAGTTCGAGCTGTTCGACCTAGGACACGTCGCCGCCCTGGCGCGTCTTTTGCAGGCGCACGGCTTGCCCTACGGCGGTCGGGTGCACGTCGACTTCGTGACGGGCGTGCCGGGGGGTATGCCCGGCACGGTGGCTGCTCTGGCTGCTGGGGTGAACGCCTTGCCACCACAGGTCAGCAGTTGGTCGGCAACCGGCATCGGCAGGGCGCACTTGCCGATTGCAGCGGCTGCGCTGGCTATGGGCGGGCACCTGCGCGTGGGCATGGAGGACAACCTGATGTTTGCGCGCAGACAGCCCGTGCAGCACAACAGCGAACTGGTCTTTCGGGCCGCCAAACTCGCCACGATCATGCAGCGGCCCACGATGACGACGCAACAAGCGCGGGAAGTGCTGGCGATCAAACCGCGCCGCTAGGGTGAGCGCCATGAGCCAACCTTTGCCCTTGGGCAGCGCACCCGTGGTCGCCACGGTGACCCGATCCGGCCTTGTTGAGTCCGTCCATCACGGGATCGTGGTGGCGACCGACGCCGACGGGTCGGTGCTGTTCAGTGTTGGACCTCACGACATACCGATCTTTCCGCGGTCATCGAACAAGCCCCTTCAGGCTGTGGCGATGCTGAGGTCGAGGGTGTTGCTGGAGGGGGAGTTGTTGGCGCTGGCCAGCGCCAGCCACAACGGGGAGGACTTTCACCTCGATGGGGTTCGGCGCATCTTGACGCTCGCGGACGAGGGGCTGACCGAAGATGACTTGTGCAACACCCCGGATTACCCCTTGGACGAAGCCACCCGAGCGGCCTGGCTTGCGGCTGGCAAGGCACGGTCCAGCATTGCGCAGAACTGCTCCGGCAAGCACGCCGCGATGTTGGTGACCTGCGTCGCCGCAGGATGGGACCTGACGACGTACCTCGATCCAGGGCACCGGCTGCAGCAGGCCATGACGAGCACCATCGAAGACTTGGCGGGTGAGCCGGTGGCAGCGACCGGAGTCGACGGGTGCGGCGCTCCGGTGATGGCGATCACACCGCTCGGTCTGGCCCGGGCTTTCGGCGCGATGGCCTCAGCGCCTGGTCACACGCCGCAAGGAAAGGTTGCTACCGCGATGCGGGAGCATCCGCGCTGGCTCGGTGGCACCGGCCGTGACGTGAGCACGCTGATCGAAAGCGTGCCGGGCCTGATCGCCAAAGACGGCGCCGAATCGGTGTATGCAGTGGGCTTGTCCGATGGCCGCGGGCTAGCGGTGAAGATCACCGATGGCGGTGAGCGGGCGCGTGCCGCAGTCACCATCGCGGCGCTGCGGGTGATGGGCCTGAGCGATTATGACGCGGCGTTTGACGCGATCGCCGCCCAACCGGTGCTTGGCCACGGTGCCCCCGTGGGTGCCCTCGAAGCCGTTGATCTCGCCGGTGC
>JBBSNC010000247.1:0-3628 GCA_038232855.1 Actinomycetales bacterium | reverse complement strand
TCTCCTGCTGAATCAGCGTGGACAAGTCCGTGCTGATGTCACCGATCAACTCACCCAAAGAGGACAACGAACGTCCACCAACACCACCGGGGTCCTCACCCTGAGATGGGCCAGCACCAACCGGCCCACCCACGCTGGTGGCACCGGCCACGGGTTCTGCCTCGCTCGGGTGTGTACCAGGGAAGGGCTGGGTCATCGCAGACCAGATCCGTCCTGAATCGGGCGCCCAACAGCGAAGTCCTCATCGTCGGGGTAGCCCGCAGCCGTGTCCGGGTCGTCCACACCGTCATCGACAAACCCAGGTTGGGTGCCATCCTGGCGGTAGGGGTCCCCGCCGGCCGGGTGGCCCTGGCCGGAGGCGTTCGGCGCGTCATCCGAATCGCTGGTAAGTCCGCGGGTCAGGCGACCCGCGGCCAGGCCGACCCCCGCAGCCACCAGGATGAAGGTGCCCGGTCGCTTCTGGGCGAACCTCTTGACCTCATCCAAGACAGCATCGGGCTCGTGGTCCTGCAACCACCCGGCAAGGGCCTGGGTGTGCTGCGAAGCCTGGCGCGCCAGATCGGTCGCGGGACCGGACTGCTCCGAGTTCTGTGCCATCGAGTCCAGCTCATCACTGAACGACTTCAGGCCCTCGGCCAGGCGCTGCTTCTGGGTGCCAGCCTGGTCCGACAGCTCGGACCTGCTCTGGGAGAGCAGGCTCTTGGCCTGCTCACCTACCGTGGAGGCAACCTTGGTGGCCTCCTCCTTAGCCACACCAGCAACGTGCTGACCGCCCTCCTTGGCCTCCCCGGCGACCTGCCTGCCCTCACCCTTGGCGGTGTCGGCAGTCGAAGGGTCTGAGTCCCTCGAATGGCTATCGTCGTCGAAGCCCGTGTTTGCGCCTGAGCCGAGCATGTCCCCCTCAACCGAGGGGGTAGTTCCCTCACGCGTCGCCGGGCCGCCCATCGGGGTTGGCATCGGGTCGCGTTGGGCATCCTGGTCGGTCGGGTTCTCAGGTGATGTCATCAATGGCACCTTCTCTTCGTGGTCGGTCTCGTACTCGTCTTGAAGGTCATGAAACCGTCGGTTCCGGCTCGCATTATGGCTGGTTCACCCGGTCATCGGCAACTAACCACAACTGGGCTCTGCCCGACTCCGGACCGTAAGCCGTGCTCCCTTACACCGGCACCAGCCCGGGAAGGTCGTGCCTATCGCAAGGCAGCATCGAACAATCAATGAAATTCGAGGGGGCCTTGCCGCAAGGGCTCCCCCGCGGAAGGAGTGCGGCGGCAGTAAAGACGCCCCTGCCGACATCGTGGGCGCGACATTCTCGCTCAGGCTATCGACTCTGGTCGCCCGCCGTTGGTTGCGCAGGCGGACTCATAAGTCACTCCAAATAGTCTGATGCGGGTGGCGTGAGCCCGGCGACAGGTCCGGTGCAACCGGGGTGCGCGTGGAGCGGAGCAGGTGCGTTGCTCATCAGAAGGGCGCCATTTACTGCAAGAGGATCTACTAGTGCCATGCCCGGAGCGAGCAGAGAAACTAAGCGTGTCCGTGTCGTCAATGCTAAGAATTGGACCGCTGGTGGCGACGGGCAGGATGGGGCGTTCGCTTTCTCTGTCGTCACTGAAGACGATGAGCGGCACGTCATAGCGCCAAGCCCCCAGGCTGCTGCTGTCTTGGTTGGTCTCGTCCAGACGGGCACGGTTTTGCTGTGGGATCCGGTGGAGCGCACGTTGATTGCCGCTAATCTTGTAGGTGAGTGACTTCGTGATCACCGGTCTGCGGCTACCAAGGTTGAAAGGAGCAGATCGAAGCCGATCTGCCCGACGAGCCATCCAACCGGCGCTGACCTTCCCATTTGACCCTCACGCGACCCGGTTAGAGCGTTGCTCCGGGCCGCGTGAGGGTCCCCCAATACAGGAAAAGAGACGACACGATATGAGTACCAGCGCCGGATCACCCAACACCAACCCGTCCGACCGGGACAAGGTCCACCCCGCTACCGGGGGCAACGACACCCACCGCCCTGATCAGAAAGACCGCCCAGGAGATTCCCGCCCGGAGCGGGCGGTGGTGACCGAGGACCGCAAGTCCGTTATCGACCGCGAAAAGGACGAGCACGGCGGCATCAAGTTCGGCTCAGCGTTCTTCGGGTGGCTCACCGCCACCGGTATGGCGGTGCTGTTGACGGCGCTGCTGACGGCGGCCGGGACCGCGGTCGGCCTGGGCACCGACACCACTATCGACCAGGCCACCAGTAGCGCGACCTCTGACCCTTCCACCGTGAGTTGGGTCGGGGGCATCGTGCTCGCGGTCATCCTTTTCCTCGCGTACTACAGCGGCGGCTACGTCGCCGGCCGGATGGCCCGGTTCGACGGCGCCAAACAGGGCCTGGCCGTGTGGTTGTGGGCCCTGATCATCGCCGTGATCCTCGCGGTCCTCGGCGTCGTCGCGGGCGATCAGTACAACATCCTGGCCCAGCTGAATACCTTCCCCCGGATCCCGATCAGCGAAGGCAACCTGAGCACTGCGGGCATCATCGTGGCCGCCGCCGTTGCGCTGATCACGTTGCTCGCTGCCATCCTCGGCGGCGTGGCCGGGATGCGGTTCCACCGCAAGGTCGACAAGACCGGGCTCGGCCGCTAACCCAGGCCACCGCCCCCGTCACCGTGCACGGGCCTATTCCGGGTCCTGCACGGTGACGGCACGTCCAAGGGGTGAGGCACGTGTGGGTCCGGCCAGGGCCCCAGCCCCGCATTTCGAGCCCAGCACCGTGGGTCACGGACGAGCCAACCGGGTTGGACCAGCGCCACCGCACCCGGTCACGACAGCATCGAGGACCCCGACCAGGACCCATTTCGGTGTGATCGTGCGTGCGGCTGATCCGGGGCTCATGGACTGCCGCCACCCGAAGCGGCCACCGAGCTGTCCGAAGGCTCGCTGCGCGGCGTGTTCCAGCGGTGCCACCCAAGGGTGGCTTGGCGTTCCTGTCCGGTGAGCCCACCCCAAATGCCATAGGCCTCTTGAGTGTTCAGCCCGTGGTCACGGCAACTGCCACACCTCACCGCCGGAGATCGGGACCCAGCCCACGGATCACGACACCGACGCCCGCTGTAATTTACACCGTAAGGCGCAGCGGGGGTCGTTTCCTTTTCAAACTATCGGCGCTTAGGGCATGAGTTTGTCGTCACCAACATCCGGCTGATGGCAGACCGCACCGGTCCGCTGGCCGCCCATCCAGGCTCCCAGCCGTCCGTAACATTGACCAGTGTCAAGGCCTGAGCGCGAGTGTCGACATAGACCAGTTGGGGTCAATTTTTCCTCGTTCGGCAGGCGCCTCCAACACTGAGGCGTTGTACTGGTATCTAACACACGCGGAAGGCTCACTCAACGTCTTACCCACAACGACTGGTCTGCGGCTACCTGGATCTGTTCGGGCCCCAAACGCACCGATACCGGCGGGCGGCACAACAACTACTAGCCAAATAATTCGACCCTAGCGTGAGGACGCCATGATGAGCACCACAGAGAAGACCAGCACTGAAAGCCCACTGGCCGCGCTTAGCGCGCAGGGTGTCTCGATTTGGCTGGATGACTTGAATCGGCCCATGATCCAGGACGGTGATCTCGCAGGACTGGTCGAGGA
>JBBSNC010000246.1:0-3675 GCA_038232855.1 Actinomycetales bacterium | reverse complement strand
CAGGATTAGCGCCGTTGGTTCGATTCCAACCCGGGGAGCCGAAGACATCCGATTCGCCGGGTAAGGTCGGGCACCGTGACTCATCATCCGGCCGCCGTCATCATTCTCGCCGCGGGTGAAGGCACCCGCATGAAGTCAAAGACACCCAAAGTGCTGCATCCGATCGCGGGTCGCACCCTGCTCGGCCACGCGCTGTATGCGGCCCTGCAGGCTCAGCCGGAGCACGTCGCGGTCGTCGTGCGGCACCAGCGTGAGTCCGTGGCCCACCATGTGGCCGAGATCGACGCAGCCGCGACCATTGCAGATCAGGACGACGTCAAAGGCACGGGACGAGCGTGTGAGTGTGGCCTCGATGCCCTGCCCAACTCACTGCAGGGCACGGTGGTGGTCACCATGGGCGACGTGCCGCTGCTGACGAGCAGCACCCTGAGCGACCTGACCCGGCTCCATGAAGGCAATGGGTCGGCGGTGACGGTGATGACGGCCGTGCATGAGGACCCCAAGTCCTATGGCCGCATCGTGCGGGATGCGCACGGCGACGTGCAGGCCATCATGGAGTTCAAGGACGCGCTCAAAGCGCGCGAGGCCGGCGGCGAGCATGCGGACGTGGTGGACATCAAGGAGATCAACTCCGGCATCTACGCCTTCGACATCGCCGTCCTGCGGGCAGCGCTGGCTGAGGTCGGCACGGACAACGCACAGGGGGAGAAGTACCTGACTGACGTGGTGGCGATCGCGCGCCGCGACGGGCGGCGAGTGTCGGCATACCTGGTGGATGACCCCTGGCAAACCGAGGGCGTGAACGATCGCGAGCAGCTGTCCACGCTGGGCCGCATCATGAACGAGCGGATCGTGCGTCATTGGATGAAGGAGGGTGTCAGCATCCTCGACCCGGCCACGACGTGGATTGACGCCGAGGTCACCATCGGGGCGGACACCACGATTCACCCAGGCACCCAACTGTTGCGAGCCACCACCATCGGCAGCGACGCGGTCATCGGACCGGACACGACGCTGACCAGCGTCGAAGTCGAGGACGGGGCATCCGTAGTGCGCACACACGCCGAGCTCGCGGTCATCGGTTCGGGCGCCAGCGTCGGACCGTTCGCCTATTTGCGCCCCGGCGCTGAACTCGGCACCAAGGGCAAGATCGGCACCTTCGTCGAAGTCAAGAACTCACAGATCGGCGCGGGCTCCAAGGTCCCGCACCTGACCTATGTCGGCGACGCGACCATCGGCGAACACTCCAACATAGGTGCCTCCAGCGTCGTCGTGAACTATGACGGGGTCAGCAAGCATCGGACCACCATTGGGAGTCACTGCCGGATGGGCAGCGACACGATGTATGTCGCTCCGGTCACCATCGGCGATGGAGCAGGCAGTGGCGCGGGCACCGTCATCAGGCGCGATGTGCCACCGGGGGCCCTCGCAGTTACTGTGGCTGCGCAGCGCAACATCGAAGATTGGGCACAGTCACGACGACCAGGCACAGCGCAGGCCCAGGCTGCTGTCTCCGCCAGCACTGAGCAAGATGGCCCGACCGGCACCTCACCCACCGAGGGGACTCCCCAGGCATGACCGGAATTATCCGCACCACCCAGAAGAACATGATGCTCTTCACCGGGCGGGCGCACCCCGATTTGGCTGCCGAGGTGGCGGCCAATCTCGAGACACCGTTGGTCCCCACCCAGGCCTACGCATTTGCCAACAGTGAGCTCTACGTCCGCTTTGACGAGTCCGTCCGAGGCTGCGACGCCTTCGTGTTGCAGAGCCATGCGGCGCCGATCAACAAGTGGATCATGGAGCACCTGATCATGGTCGACGCTCTGAAGAGGGCGTCTGCCAAACGGATTACGGTCGTTCTCCCGTTCTATGGGTATGCCCGTCAGGACAAGAAGCATCGTGGCCGCGAGCCGATCTCCGCGCGGTTGATGGCTGACCTCTTCAAGACTGCTGGAGCCGACCGATTGATGGCGATCGATCTGCATACGTCGCAGATCCAGGGCTTTTTTGACGGCCCGGTGGACCACCTCATGGCGATGCCGATTCTTGGGGGGTACGTCAAGGAGAAGTACGGGCACGAAGACCTGGCCGTGGTCTCACCGGACGCGGGCCGAATCAAGGTGGCTGAGCAGTGGTCTTCACGGCTCGGCGGGGTGCCGCTGGCTTTCATTCACAAGACCCGCGACACCACTCAGCCAAATAGATCGGTGGCAAACCGAGTGGTCGGCGAAGTGAGCGGCCGGACCTGCGTCTTGGTCGACGACATGATTGACTCCGGCGGCACCATCTGCCAGGCCGCTGACGCCCTGATGGCCGAGGGCGCTGGCAGCGTCATCATCGCGGCGACGCACGCGATCTTCTCCGACCCTGCGATCGAACGGCTGGGAGCCTCGGTGGCGCGCGAGGTCGTGGTCACCAACACCCTTCCGCTCAGTGATGCCGCACGCGCGCTGCCCAAGATCACCGAACTCTCGATCGCACCGTTGATCTCACAGGCGATCCGGCAGGTTTTCGAAGACGGATCGGTGACCAGCATGTTCGATGGCCAGGCTTGAGCGGGGCTCGGCGGACGCTGCAGCGGGCTGGTTGGATCGCACCGCTATCTCTGCCGTAGACTGCCACCCGTTGCCTCGGCGAGGGATGCCGCGCGGCCAATCCACACTGGATCAGTCGTCGGTTCCGTGATTCGACGCGGTGGTAGTGAGCGGTTTCAGTTCACCTGCCTCCCCATGTCGCCTCACTGTCCGTGTCGCGTCCCGCACCGAGGCCCCACCGCACGTACGCACCCCTGAATCTACAAAGAGAGTTCCCTCATGGCTGATCAGACCCGCATCGCTGCCACCAAGCGCACCGAGTTCGGCAAGGGCGCCGCGCGTCGGGTGCGCCGCGCCGACCAGGTGCCCGCAGTCCTCTACGGTCACGGCACCCCGCCGTTGCACCTGTCGCTGCCGGGCCACGACACGATGATGGCCCTGAAGCACACCAACGCCGTCCTCACGCTCGATGTCGACAGCGAGGAGCACTTGGCCCTGGTCAAGGACGTCCAGCGCGACCCGATCAAGCGCATTATCGAGCACGTTGACCTCGTGATCATCCGCAAGGGGGAAAAGGTGCAGGTCGATGTGTCCGTGCACCTGGAGGGCGAGGCCGCTCCGGAGACCGTGGTCAGCATGGACTACTCCGAACTGACCGTCGAGACTGACGCCACCAGCATCCCGGAGAGCTTCGTGGTCTCAGTGGAGGGTATGCAGGCAGGCACGCAGGTGCTCGCCGGCCAGGTCACGTTGCCGGCCGGAGTGGAGCTCATCACCGACCCCGAGGCGCTCGTCGTCAACGTCTCTCAGGCCATCTCCGAAGAAGCACTGGAAGCCGAATTGGCTGAGGCCGAAGCCGAAGCGGGCATCGAGCAAGATGACCCCGAGGGTGAGACCGCAGACGACGCAGACGACGCAGAGGGCGATGCCGACGGCACGTCCGGCGAGGGTGCTGCCAACGAAGAGTCCTGATGTGCATAGATCAGCCCGGCACCCCAGCATCGGTGCCGGGTTGATCTGTTCCACGATGGGTTTGTGCTGAGGTGTGAGCGCGGAGAGGAAGCGGGACCCAATGGAACCGTGGCTTATTGTCGGGCTCGGCAATCCTGGTCCAACGTATGCGTTGAACAGGCACAGT
>JBBSNC010000245.1:0-3703 GCA_038232855.1 Actinomycetales bacterium | reverse complement strand
GGATGAGATCAAGGCAGACATCCTGGAGCACGGCGTCGACGAGCGGGGCGTGTTCACCCAGTACTACGGCAGTGAAGCACTGGATGCCTCGCTGCTGCTGGCGCCGCTGCTGCGGTTCCTACCCGCCGACGACGAGCGGATTCGGGCCACTGTCCTGGCCATCGCGGAGGAGTTGACGGTCGATGGTTTGGTGATGCGATACAAGGTTGACGAGACCGACGACGGCTTCGAGGGTGAGGAGGGGACGTTCACGATCTGCTCGTTCTGGCTGGTCTCCGCGTTGTGCGAGATCGGGGAATGGAAGCGAGGGCGCTTGCTCTGCGGCAAACTGTTGGCGCTGGCCGGCCCGCTAGAGCTCTATGCAGAAGAAATTGAGGCTGCCAGCGGCCGACACCTCGGCAACTTCCCTCAGGCGTTCACCCACCTGGCACTCATCAACGCTGTGCAGCACGTCATCCGCTTGGAGCGGCGGCACTCGTAGTTGCCAGCTTCACCAGCGGTTGCACCCGATGTGTGATTTTGGTGGACAAGGCGATGACTGTCGAGGAGCGCTCGACCAGTTCATGCCTGACCAGGAGGTCGATGACCCGCTGCAGATCAACGTTGTCGCGAGCGACCAAACGAACCATCATATCGCCGTCTCCGGTTATCGTGTGGGCCTCCAGCACCTCCGGGATGTCGGCCATGTGCCGCACCACCGGCTCGGGGCCCGTGCCCTGTCGGATTTCGAGCGTCGCGAAGGCCGTCACCGGATAGCCCATTGCTGCCGGATCGAGGCGGGGGGCAAACGTGGTGATGACGCCGTTGCGAACCATCCGATCTAGTCGGCTCTGCACGGTGCCACGCGCGACCGACAATGCCCGCGATGCGCCGAGCACCCCGATCTGGGGGGTGTCATGGAGCAGATCCAAGAGCCGAGCATCAAGGTCGTCGAGGTGCGTCGTTGTCGGAGTCATGCTCAAAGTGTCTAGCAGTCATGGCTTTTAGATCAACAAAATGCGCAACCTGACTAGATAAACCGCGGCGTGTTGCGCAGTCTCCTCGACGCTCCCATGCTCTCAAGATGAGCCTCACGCCAACGTTGACGGAGCAGGAACGCCAAGCACATCTGGAGCTCAACCAGTTGAAGCAACTGGTTGGTCTGGTGCCCTATGACGAGTCAGCTGATGTCTTCCCGGTGACGGGATGGGACGCCATCGTCTTCGTGGTCGGAAATGCCACGCAGACGGCCCACTTCTACCAGTCCGCTTTTGGCATGGAGTTGATTGCCTACAGCGGCCCGGAGACGGGCAACCGTGACCATAAGTCGTTCGTGCTGCGTTCGGGTTCGATCCGCTTCGTGGTCAAAGGCGGAGTCGACCCGGACAGTCCGCTGCACGATCACGTCCGGCGCCATGGCGACGGCGTCAGCGACATCTCATTGGAGGTGCCAGATGTGGACCGTTGCATTGAACATGCCAGGTCCGTCGGTGCCACGATTCTGGCCGAGCCACACGACTTGAGTGATGATCACGGCAGCGTGCGGATCGCCGCCATCGCCACGTATGGCGAGACTCGGCATACCTTGGTGCAGCGCGGCGACTACGCCGGTCCCTACCTGCCGGGTTATATCGCGCGCGCCTCGACATACGCCAGGCGCCCCGATGCTCCCAAGCGGCTCTTCCAAGCCCTGGATCACATCGTGGGCAACGTGGAGTTGGGCAAGATGGATGCGTGGGTCGCCTTTTACAACAAGGTCATGGGGTTTGTGAACATGGCCGAGTTCATCGGTGACGACATCGCAACGGACTACTCCGCGTTGATGTCGAAGGTCGTCGCCAACGGCAATCACCGGGTGAAGTTCCCGCTGAACGAGCCAGCGCTGGGCAAGAAGCGCTCGCAGATTGATGAGTACCTCGACTTCTACCGCGGCCCTGGAGCTCAACACCTGGCGCTTGCCACGAACGACATCCTCACGACGGTCGATGAGCTGCGCGCAAGCGGCATCGAGTTCCTTCCGACTCCGGACTCGTACTACGAAGACCCGCAGTTGCGAGCGCGGATCGGCAAGGTGCGAGTACCGATCGAGGAGTTGCAGAGTCGGGGCATCCTGGTGGACCGAGACGAAGACGGCTACCTGCTGCAGATCTTCACTCGCCCACTGCAGGATCGCCCGACCGTGTTCTTTGAACTGATCGAACGGCACGGCTCGCTCGGCTTCGGCAAGGGCAACTTCAAGGCATTGTTCGAGGCCATCGAGCGCGAGCAGGATCAACGCGGCAACCTCTGAGCCCGGCTTGGCCCGTAGGGACGCGGGCGCGCGGTGGTCGATCGCCAATGACGGGCGTAGGTTGTGCGCATCGTCACTAAGGAGGATGCATGAGCGGTAGCAGCGAGCGGGCAATGCAGGTCATCGCCCAAGCCAAGACACAGTTGTTCATCAACGGCGACTTCGTGGATGCCGAGAACGGTGTCACTTTTGAGGTCCTGAACCCTGCCACCGAAGCGGTGCTGTGTTCGGTTGCTGACGCCAGCCCGGCCGATGGTATGCAGGCGCTCGCCTCAGCGGCAGCCGCTCAAGCCGACTTCGCCGCGACGACAGCGCTCCAGCGGCACTCGATGCTCCTCACCGCCTTCGATCTGATGATGGAACGGCAAGACGACCTCGCTCTGCTCATGACGCTCGAGATGGGCAAGCCGCTGGCAGAGTCCAAGGGCGAGATCGCCTATGCCGCCGAGTTCTTCCGCCACTTCGCGGGGGAGGCCCTGCGCAGTGGTGGCGCGTTTCAGAGCGCACCGCAGGGTAAGGCGCGCTTCATGGTGACCCGCCAGCCGGTCGGCCCGTGCTTGCTCATCACCCCGTGGAACTTCCCGATGGCAATGGGCACCCGCAAGATCGGACCAGCCTTGGCCGCTGGCTGCACGACGGTGCTCAAACCAGCCCAGCAGACCCCGCTGTCGATGCTGGCTTTGGCCGACATCCTGCGCGAGGCGGGCGTGCCGGCGGGGGTGGTCAACATCATCCCCACCAGCTCTTCGGGTGAGGTGATGGAGCCGCTGATCACCTCGGGCATTGCCCGCAAACTGTCCTTCACCGGTTCAACCGCAGTCGGCAAGGTGCTCCTGAAGCAGTGTGCCGACAAGGTGCTGCGCACGTCTATGGAGCTGGGCGGCAATGCCCCCTTCCTCGTCTTCGCCGACGCCGACCTCGACGAAGCCGTAGAGGGCTGTATGCAAGCCAAGATGCGCAATATGGGCGAAGCCTGCACGGCCGCAAACCGGATCTACGTCCAGGCGGACGTGCTGGAAGAGTTCACGGCCAAGCTGACCGAACGCATGTCGGCTTTGACCGTCGGCGATGGCACGCAGGATGACAGCGAGGTCGGGCCACTGATTGATGGCAGCGCCCAAGGCACCGTCGATGAGCTGGTGCAGGACGCCGTCGGGCGTGGAGCCCAGGTCCACACTGGCGGCGAGCGCGGCACCGGCCCAGGGTTCTACTATCCGCCGACGGTCCTGTCCGGTGTCTCACCTGAGTCGCGGATGGTGCGTGAAGAGATCTTCGGGCCAGTGGCTGCAGTCATGTCCTTCGAGACCGAGGACGAAGCGATCGAGGCGGCTAACGACACCGAATTCGGCTTGGTCGCCTACGCCTTTACCAACGATCTGCGCCGCGCGCTACGTGTGGCCGAGCGGATCGAAGCCGGGATGGTGGGTCTCAATC
>JBBSNC010000244.1:0-3704 GCA_038232855.1 Actinomycetales bacterium | reverse complement strand
AGTCCGGGTGACGCTGAGCGATGGGCGAACGTATCCCGCCGAGATCACCGGTTCGGATCCGGCCACCGACTTGGCCGTGCTCAAGGTGGTCAATCCTCCCAAGGATCTGCGACCCATCCAGATCAGCAAGGACACTCTGGCTGTCGGCGGCCCGGTCATGGCAATCGGCAATCCGCTCGGCCTGTCGGGCACGGTGACCACCGGCATCATCAGTGCGCTGGACCGCCCGGTCACCACCGCCCCTTTGCAAGCCGAGGATCCGCTGTCGGCAGCAGTCACCAACGCCATCCAGACCAGCGCAGCGATCAATCCGGGAAACTCCGGTGGTGCACTGGTCAACGGGCGGGGTGAGTTGATCGGCATCAATTCGGCCATTGCTTCCTTGTCCTCCGGTAGCGGCGGTCAAAGCGGCAGCATCGGCATCGGTTTTGCCATCCCGATGGCCTCGGCCACCAGCATCGTTGACCAGCTGATCACCTCGGGCGTGGCTGAGCATGCCTTCCTCGGAGTGTCGCTGGCCGAGGGCGAGGTCACTGTGGACGGAGCGATTCTGACCGGGGCAGAAGTCACCTCGGTCGAGCCGGGATCCCCCGCAGCAAAGGCAGGTATGCAGGCTGGCGATGTGATCACGGCCATCGACGGTGAGCGGGTGCCCAGTGCCACCGCACTGGTCGCCCAGGTGCGCGAGCGCACGAGCGGCGCGCAGACCGAGGTTGGCTTTATCCGGGACGCAAAGATACAGAACGCCAGCGCCACGTTGGACAGCCGCCCCGACGAAGGCTGAGCACCACACCAAGGGGGGATCAGGTGGCCTGATCCCCCCCAATATTGACGCGCGCCCGGCGTCAACGGATGATCGAGACCACCGTCCCCGTCTTTCAGGAGCATTGATGCACCCCACCCACATACCCCTGCGCGTCAGCACCGGCGCCTTCATCCTCAACTCAGGCATCAGCAAGCTCGGAGCTGACGAAGAGACCGCGCAGTCCTTGCACGGGATGGCCTCCACGGCCTACCCGATGTTCAAGAAGATCAAGCCCAAGGACTTCACCGAGGTTTTGGCCTACGGCGAGATCGCATTGGGCGCGGCCCTGCTCATCCCCACTGTGCCTTCCGCGGTGGCTGGCACCGCGCTGGCGGGCTTCGGCACCGCCTTGCTTGGCCTCTATTGGCAGGTCCCCGGGATGCGCGAGGAGAACAGCATCCGACCCACGCCACAAGGGCTCGCCATTGCCAAGGACTCGTGGCTCGTTGGCGCCGGCGTCACCCTGGCCATGCAGAGCGCCCTGGGTGCGGCCAAGTCGGCAGCTAAGAGCGCCACTGACTCGGCCAGGGATCTTGCCAGCGACATCGGCTCCAGCACGAAGGATGCCTTGCCATTCAGCTAGCCTCGACTGACAACGGAGGTGTGATGTCGGATCAGAAGTTGCGGCCTAGAGCCACCGGCCTGATCGTCGCGATCTGGCTCGTGCAGGCGCTGATCGCGCTCGGGTGGATGGTCAGCAGCAATGTGGAGGGTGCCAGCCTCTGGGTGTGGCCGTTCGGTGCCGCGTGGGCCACCTTCGGCGTGTTCATGGCATTGCGAGCCCAACGGCAGTGGGTGGCCACCGACGCGGTGGGCATCGAAGTTCAATCCGCCTTCCGCGCTCGATGGGCGCTGCCGTGGTCAGACATCGCCGACATCACCCCTGACCCGCCCGGGCCCCTGGTGACCAACCTGGCCGTTGTGCGTCGCAACGGCCAGGTGGCTGAGACACCACTGGCCAAGGGAGACGATCGGTTGTCGCAGATCTGGGCCAGCCGTTCCACCGATCAACACTCGACACCACCGGGCAGATGAGCGGGCCGGCTCCCTGGGTCATCGCGGCGGCCCGGGAGCAGTGCGCCGCAGACGTCGCCGCGATCGCACCGCTGGCTGGGGCCGCCCTGTGGGAGGCGGAGTGTCAGTTCGTCATCCGCAGTTGGACCGAGCCACACCGCGTCTATCACGGCCTGCGTCATGCCTCCGAGGTGCTCACAGCGCTTCGCGAACTGGCGGGGCAGGAGGCGGCGCTCGATAGGCACCCGAGGTTGTTGGCCCGTGTCGCCACGTGGTATCACGACATCGCGTACGACCCTCAGGCCACGCCCGGCAGCAATGAGCAGCGCAGCGCAACGTTTGCTCGAGACCATTTGCATCGACTGGGAGCAAACGAGGGTGATGTCGATCTGATCGAAGCCATGATCCTGATGACTCAGACACACGAAGTCGTTGACCCGCCCCGAGACGCCGCAACGCAGGCCATGATGGACGCCTTCCACGACGCCGATCTGTGGATTTTGTCGTCGCCGACCCAGCGCTACCTCGAATACGCCCGACAGATCCGGGACGAATACGACCATGTCCCCGAGCACTTCTTCGTCCTGGGCCGTTCTCAGGTGCTACGCCACTTCATCTCCCGCGAGCAGATCTATCGCAGCACGTTCGCGCAGGGGCGGTGGGAGAGGTCGGCACGAGCCAATGTCGGAGCCGAACTAGCTCGATTGGCCTGAGTTGGGAGCCCGGAGGCCATCGAGCCATCCTTGCACCAGCAGCCACCACGGCTGATCCCCGCAGCGCTGCTGCGCCTGCTCGAAGTCGAACCAGCGCGCCTCGAGCACATCGTCGGCCCTCGTCGCCACCGGGACCGCGGGGCGGATCGGGGTGGCGAAAACGGCGATGTAGTTGGGGCCTTCGCCCCACGGCGGGCGCTCGTCGCCGGCTTCTATGGTGATGCGTTCGTAGCCGACACACTGCAACTCCCCGGCCTCGAATCCCAAGCCCGTTTCTTCCTGCAATTCACGCACAGCCGCCTCGCGGACCGTTTCGTCAACCTCCCGCTTGCCCCCCGGCGGAGCCCACCCCGGACGACTGTCATTGAGCACCAGCACCATCTGCTGGCCATCGCTGACCAGCACCACCGCGGCCCCCGAGGTGGGCAACGGCTCCAATCCTGAACTGATGACGTCAAGCGTGTGGGGGCTGCCCACAGCGAGCAGTCCGTCTAGGAATCGCCCGAGCGGGCGCTCCCCTTTGCGCTTGCGAAATCGCAGGCCGCTGCTGGCCAGCCGGCGCGCCAAGTCAGTGCCGGTTGTCGGGGTGGCTCCGGCACGGACGACGTCGATATGCCGCTCGGCCGGGATGTCGTAGTGGTCCCCCTCGAACGAGCGTCGCGGGATACCGGCCTGCTCCGCGAAAGCATGAAGTTCCTCCAGCGAGAGATCGCTGATGACGTGGGACCACAGCCTGCCGTGTGCTGGCCATGCCGCTCCATCGACCCAGATCGCCACAACGCCAGAGACTACCGGGCGGGACACACAACAAAGGCGGCCTCCCGATCGGGGAGACCGCCTTTGTTCAGGCGTTGCAATGCAGCTGGATCAGAAGTCCATGCCGCCCATGCCACCGTCGCCACCAGCCGACATGGCCGGAGCCTTCTCCGGCTTGTCGGCGATGACGGCTTCGGTCGTCAGGAACAGAGCCGCGATGGAGGCTGCGTTCTGCAGCGCAGAGCGGGTCACCTTCACCGGGTCCGCGACACCGAAACCGAGCATGTCGCCATACTCTCCGGTGGCAGCATTCAGACCGTGGCCAGCGGGGAGGTTGCGGACCTTCTCGGCCACGACTCCACCTTCGAGCCCACCGTTGATGGCGATCTGCTTCAGCGGTGCCTCGACAGCCACCT
>JBBSNC010000243.1:0-3728 GCA_038232855.1 Actinomycetales bacterium | reverse complement strand
GCAGCCACATCGCGCCGACGTCGGGGAAAAAGCCGATGATCGTCTCCGGCATCGCCAGCCGCGTGCGTTCGGTGG
Organism: Actinomycetales bacterium; assembly: GCA_038232855.1. Taxonomy (GTDB): domain Bacteria; phylum Actinomycetota; class Actinomycetes; order Actinomycetales; family Dermatophilaceae; genus Ornithinicoccus. Next base: position 3,653 of record JBBSNC010000243.1, on the reverse strand, counting down.
CTAGCCGGTGCGAGCCGTGGGCCGATATCCCGATCCCGCCGCCCATCACGACACCGTCCATCCAGACGACGTAGGGCTTGGGGTAGTCGGCAATCGTGGCATTCAGGCGGTATTCCTGGGTGAAGAAATGCATCGCCAGGTCGAGGTCATCACTGATCACCGCGTCGCGCACTGCGCGGATGTCACCCCCGGCGCACAAACCCCTCTCGCCAGCGCCCTGCACCCAGACGGCCCGCACGGTGTCGTCGGTGGCCCAGTCATCCAGGGCCGCTCGCATGGCCACGACCATGTCGTCATCGAGCGCGTTCAGGGCCTTGGGGCGGTTGAGCGTGATGACGCCCACCCGCCCCTCGACTCCGGCGATGACGGTTTCGTCGGTGGGTTGAGCCATGGATCGAGGCTAGCCCCCACCAGAGTGGCGCCGCACTGCATACTGCTGAAGTGCCGACCGCGACGGGCGGGACGCCGCCCCCCTGATGGGCGCCAGAATCGCGTGGGCTCCGTTGCCAAAAACAACGAGACAATTGGGGGACACCACCCTGGCTCGCCCCGCGCTTTGTCTGAGCGCCTTCGGTCGGTCAGTCCCGCGCATGGTCACCCAGCAGCCTTGCGCGGGTCATCGGCATACCACTGACCCCTCCCGGTGCTGGCTTGACTGCGAGCACCTGGTTGACGCCGATCTGGTTGAACTGGAACTGCAGCGCTGCCCCGGCCATATAGAGCCACCAGACCCGGGTGGGGCCGAGCCCTCCTAACTCGACGGCGCGGTCCCACTCCCGCTCCAGGTTGGCCACCCACGCCCGCAGTGTGAGCGCGTAATGCTCGCGTAGGGACTCCACATCACGCACCTCGAAGTCCGCACTCTCCAGGGCGTCGACCATCGTCGCCAGCGGCTCCAGTTCCCCGTCCGGGAAGACGTAGCGATAGAGGAAGGAGCGTCGGTCATCCTTGGGGTCGTTGGGCGGACCCGGCCGCCGCGCGATGGCATGATTGAGCAACCGTCCGCCTGGCGCGAGCAAGGTATGCAGATGGATGGCGTAATCCGAGAGCCGGTCCAGCCCGACGTGCTCGGCCATCCCGATGCTCGCGATCGCGTCATACGGACCGTCGTGCACCTCGCGGTAGTCCTGCAGCCGGATCTCCACCAGGTCTTCTAGACCCTCGGCTCGGACCCGGTCGCGGGCCCATGCCGCCTGCTCCCGCGAGAGCGTAATGCCGACGGCCTGCACGCCGTATTCGAGCGCGGCCTGCATCACGAAGCTGCCCCATCCACACCCCACGTCGAGGACCCGGTGGCCCGGAGCCAGCGCGAGCTTGCGCGCGACCAGATCGAGCTTGGCCCGCTGCGCGTCCTGCAGGGTGTAGACGGACGACGGCGGCTCCTCAAAATAGGCGCAGGAGTAGACCATCGAGGATCCGAGCACCAGAGCGTAAAAGTCGTTGCTCACGTCGTAGTGGTGCGAAATTGCCTGGGCGTCTCGCCTAGGAGTGTGTCGTCGCCATCGTGAGAGCCGGGTCTCCTGCACCGGTGGTCGCGGTGGCGGGCCGACAGCGCCGAGACGAACGACGGCCATCGCGATCGCGGCCTTGGTGGCCAGGTCGACCTGCACACCGGGCCCGCGCTCGGCGTCGGCCAACGCGTCGAGACCGCTGATCGCCGCCACAATGTCTCCCTCAACTTCGATGTCGCCAGCGACATAGGCCCTGGCGAAGCCGAGTTCGTTGGGCGACCACAACAGCCACCGCAGGGCTCGGCGCCGAGCGAAGCGGATGCGCAGGATGCCCTCCGGCGGTCCCAGGCTGCTGCCGTCCCAACACTCGATGCGCACCCGTGGAGACGCCTTCAGCGCCGTCCGCACTAGGGGCTCCAACACTTCGGCGGCGTTCATGAAGCCTCCTCGCGTCGACAACGTGCATCGGTCCGTCACCCGCCAGGATAGAAGGTAGGTGAGTTGCCCGCCCCGTGACGATGTGCGGGGGCAGGGCCAAGGCTCACACGTAGACTTCCGCGCCATGGGTAAGGCTTCACGACGCAAGAGGACATCCGTTAACCAGCAGCGCAAGGGTGGTGATCCCGCTGCCATGCGGGCTCCGCACGTGGCCCGGCCGTGTGAGGGCCTGAATGATGAGAGTGAGTGGGTGGCGATGCGCGAGATCGTGCCCAGCGCCACCGCGCTGATCGAGGTGTCGCTGCCCGAGGGGTCGACGCGCCAGGTCACCGTGGCGACGGTGCTGCCCGGTGCAATGCCCGCGCTGCACCGGGCAGACGGCGAAGTGCTGGTGGCGTTGCAATCCCGGACCTCCAGCGGAGACGCGAGCCGCGACATCGCGCAGGCGATCCTCGCAGCGGCCGAAGCGGAGCCGGGCACTCCGATCACGGCCGTCCGGCCAGCCACGGCGGGCACTGCGCGGCTGCAAGACCTGCTGGCCGACGATCAACGGCTGGGAGTCGAGTTGCATGACGACTTCTCGTTCTGGCTCGGTGACGGCGAGGCCACGCAAGAGGTCGAGGCTGCCATGGAGCAGACGAATGCCGCCGCCGTGCCGACCGAGAAGATCGACGGGATGGCGTCGGCATACTGGTGCCTGATGGGCGAACGCGCCTACATTCGCTGGATTCTCAGCAACGACGAAGATGCCGCGACGGTGGCGATGGCACGGCTGCAGGCCGCGGGCGAGCACACCCTGGGCGAGGGCACGACTCTGTTGGGGGCCTTCCGGGCGGCCGGCTTGCTGGTGCCTGTCTTCGAGGTGGACCCGCAGATCCCTGCCGCCGAGCACGCCCCAGCACTCGCCGCGATCAAAGAGCGGTATGACGCCGCGCTAGCGGTGAGCACCACCCTGAATGCCGACGAGCGCCGAGCCAGGGACGGCATCATCAGCCGTCAGGTGACGCTGCGCTGACAAGCCCACGCCGGCTCCGGTCGCCATGATCAACCCCAGGGCCGGGATCCAGATCCCGAACTCATTGAAGGCCCAGGCCAACAGCCAGGTCGCCAGCAACGCGGTCGCGCATGCGTGCATCAGCGGCTGACTCCATAGCGGCCGCCATCTCTGCCCCCAACCCGAGAGCGGTGCAACGAGCGCCCAGAGCGCCACGATCAAGGCGCCCACCACCAGCCAGGACGCGGGCGAGTCCAGCAGTATGCCGAAGGTCCGGTCGGTCCTGGTGACGAGCAACCGCCAGGCGTTGCCATCGAGCACCGATTGCACGAACTGCCCCAGGCCCGCTCGCTGCGCGGCCGGCCGCAACCAGTCGGCCACGACGATAACGCCAGCAACCGCAGCCGCGATGACCAGGCCGAGGGCAATCAACGTGGGCCGCACCCGTCGTCCGGCTGCTGCCATCGTGAGCAGCCCCAGGCTGAACAACACAGCGACGGAGCCACCGCGGTCGACGCCCCACAGCGCCACGATCACGGTCGCTGTGAAGGTCAACAGGAACACGGCGCTCACGCCGATCCAACGGGTGTAGCCGCGGCGTTCAAACAGGACCGAGCCAACACAGCCAGCCAGGAGCAGCGACGCGGTGCCGAAGATCCCAAGCGCTGACGTGCTGATGCCGTGCAAAGGTGATCCTGTTGCCGGTTGCGCGCCGAAGACCGAGATGAGGGCGAGCGGACTGCCGAAAATGACGTCGCAGCCCACGATCG
>JBBSNC010000242.1:0-3764 GCA_038232855.1 Actinomycetales bacterium | reverse complement strand
TTCAAGTGTTGCCCACCGATCCGTGAAGGAGCCAACCAGGACGAGCTCTGGGCTGGCCTCGCAGATGGCACCCTCGACATGATCGTGTCCGACCACTCGCCCTCGACTATCGACCTCAAGCACTTGGAGAGCGGAGACTTCGGCGTCGCCTGGGGTGGGGTGGCTTCGGTCCAGGTCAGTCTTGCGGCGATCTGGACGGCGGCCCGCGAGCGCGGATTCTCCCTTGGCCAGGTGTCGCACTGGATGTCCCAGGCGCCAGCCGCCCAGGCGGGTCTGCCTCACAAGGGCAACCTGGTCGTGGGGGCTGATGCCGACCTGATTGCCTTCGCCGCCGATGAGTCTTTTGTCGTCAATGCTAGTGACCTGCAGCATAAGAACGCGATCACGGCCTATGCCGGCAAAGAACTGACCGGGGTGGTGCGGCAGACATGGGTGCGTGGGCGGCGAGTCGACATCCACGGCGATCCGCACGGCGAACTGCTCACGCGCCCTACGGCGTGAGCGCTCACGAGGTGGCCGTGCCCCCAGTCGCCGTCGTGACGGGAGCCGGGAGCGGCATCGGTCGCGCGGTTACCTACTCACTGCTCAGCGATGGGTATGCAGTCGCGCTCTTGGGCCGCCGGGCTGCGGCATTGCAGGACACCGCCGGAGCGGCGCCGCGGACCCTCGTGCTCCCGACAGACGTCACGGACCAAGGGCAGGTTGCGCAGGCTTTTGACGCTGTCATCGACGCCTGGGGTCGAGTCGACTTGCTCTTCAATAACGCAGGCACGATCGGCCCAGCAGGTCAGCCCGATGAGGTTCGGGTGGACGAGTGGCGCGCAGTCGTTGATGTCAATCTGACCGGTGCCTTCTTGTGCGCCCAGCGAGCCTTCGCCGCGATGCGCGAGCAGCGACCACAAGGGGGTCGGATCATCAACAATGGTTCGATCTCAGCCCACGTCCCACGGCCGGGCGCTGCCGCGTACACCGCGACCAAGCACGCGATCACCGGGCTGACCAAGTCACTGGCGCTGGATGGGCGAGAGTTCGGCATCGCCGTTGGGCAGATCGACATCGGCAACGCGAGCACCGACCTCACCGAGGGGATGACTGATGCCCTTCAGCCGGACGGAACTCGCCGCCGCGAGCTAACCTTTGAGGTTGCTTACGTGGGCGAGATGGTGGCCGCCATCGCCCGGCTGCCGCTCGACGTTTCGGTGCCGTCCCTGTCGTTGATAGCCACGGGTATGCCGTATCACGGTCGCGGCTAGAGCTCTTCGCTGCGCAAATATCAACTAATCTGCCGCAAATCGTAGAGTGTTGAACATTCCACTCACAACGCGCTAGCCAGCGGTCCTTGGGCTTCCAACCGCATCTCACGGCGGGCACACTGATGGTGGACCACCCTTGAGGGACCCGACCCCCTGGGTGGCGTGACGACGACCAAGGAAGTGACCGGCGCGCACGTGGCATTGCTGATGTTCATGATCGCTACCGGCGCTGCGCCCGATCCTCGACAAGCGGGTGCAGGAAATGGGTCAACTCATCTCTGTTGCCTTCATGTACGACGTCGCCGAGTGGGCGGAGCAGCAACCCCTCGACAGCGACGATCTGCGGACCCTGCTGGATCGGTGCGAGTCGGCATACCGAAGTGAGGATGAGCAGGTGCGCAACCTCATCTACGGGTCTCTCCGGACGGTATGGCCTTCAACTCACCCGTGTATGACGTGTTCGGCTCGGTTCGGCTCGGCCCGACGCAAGTGCGCAGCGAACTTCATCCTGGATGGGCGCGGCGTCGCGGGGCCACGGACCACACCTGCGGATTTCGTGTGCTCGGTCGTGGGGCAGCAACCGGTGGACAGTCCGGATCTACTGAGGCTGCTGGCCCTGTGCGAGCCGGCATACATCGGCTTGGACGGCTCGGGCGCGCAATCTGCTGTACGTCTCGTTCTTGGAGAGCCTCGAGTTCGATTCACACGTCTTCGATTTGCTTGGCCCCGGTCTCCGTGCGGACGCGGCGGACTTTCGGACGACCCCGAATTCGGAGACCTGAGATACTACCCGCGTGGATTCGCGTCTTCTTGTAGCCCTGAGCATCATCGCTGTCGTCATCGTCTACGCAGTGCTCTCCACATACTGGACCTCGCGCAATCGTGAGTGGTATGCCGCCCTGCCGCGCCCCAGCTGGCGACCCCCAGACATCGTCTTCGCCGTCATCTGGCCGCTGAACTTCCTCGCCTTAGGCATCGCCGGCTGGGTCATGGGCTATGGCCAGTCACGCATTTCGGCGATCACCTACGGCGTCACGTTGACGGGATCAGTGGTCTTTTCACTTGGCTGGGCCTATTTGTTCTACGTCCCGCACCACCTGGGTATGGCGGCCGTTTCGCTGACTGTGGCCAGCTTGCTGACTTGGTCTTTGTTTTATATCGCGTTCAGCGCCCAGGCCTGGGTCGGGGTGCTCTTGCTGCCGTATGCACTCTGGCTGACGATCGCGACCACCCTCGCCTATGGATATGCCTACCTTGTGCCAAATGAGGAGCGTGCGAGGACCTTTCGGTCCAGGCGGTAGTTGCCGACTCGGAATCTGCGGATCGCGCGCGGTGTTGACCAGTGAAGTCGCATGACCCACCCTGCGGAAGGACCTTGTTGTGCCGAGTGATACCGAACTTGTCCTTTGATACCCGAAGGCCCCGATGATTCAAGACCTGGAGCGTGCGTCCTGATGGCGGACTCGTGGAGAGTCGCCGCTATGCCGGACCTACAGGGCAAGGTCGCTGTCGTGACCGGCGGCAACGCAGGCCTCGGTCTGAGCACCGTGCACCAGCTTTTGGCGCACGGTGCGCACGTCGTTGCAAGCAGCCGAGACGTTGAGCGCGGGCGGGGCGCCATCGACTCGCTCGGCCCACAGCCCGGTACCGCTGAAGTGCTGCGGCTCGACCTCGCCGACCTCGCCTCGGTCCGCGAATGTGCGCAACAGGTGCGCGATCGCCATCCGAAGCTTGATCTGCTGATCAACAATGCCGGAATCATGATGGTGCCTGCGGGCACGACGACCGATGACTTCGAGATGCAGATCGGCACCAACCACTTCGGCCACTTCGCTCTCACGGGGTTGTTGATCGACTTGATCACAGCGACGCCCGGGGCCAGGGTGGTGAGCGTCAGCAGCCTGGCGCACCGGTCCGGGAGGATCCACGTCGGCAACGTCGACACCGTGCACGGACTCGCCCGGGGCTACTCCAAGAACAAGGCCTACGGAAATTCGAAACTCGCAAACCTGTTGTTTGCCTACGAACTGCAGCGGCGCTTTGCCGCACACGATGTCGACGCCATCTCGGTAGCTGCCCACCCGGGGGTCTCTTCGACCGGGTTGGGTGAGCATCTGATTCCCGAGCGCCTTCGCCCAGCCGTGCGGCCCGTCTTTGGGTTGCTGAATCAGGCGCCGGATGCCGGAGCGTTGCCGACGTTGCGAGCAGCGACCGACCCGAACGCCTGGGGAGGCCAATACTTCGGCCCCGGCAGTCTCGGGGAGACCCGTGGTGCACCGGTTGTGGTGGCATCCAACGATGCCTCGTATAACGCAGCAACCGCTGCGAGGCTCTGGGAGTCCTCGCAACGGCTGACTGGCGTCACCTACCTCTGAGGATGACCGTTGTGGGGGGGGGGGTCGGCCCACGAAGGGGGCTGGCCCCCCCCCACGGGGGCGAGCCCCCCGCCCGGGGGGGGGGCCGGGCCGGCCCCGGCCCGGCGCGCCACCCGGCCCCGGGGGGGGGGGGTGC
>JBBSNC010000241.1:0-3773 GCA_038232855.1 Actinomycetales bacterium | reverse complement strand
GCCAGGTCCATGGCACGCTGGTCAATCGGATCCATCCGGCCCTGATAATGATGGTGGCCCTGCCGATTGCCGTGCTGCTGACCACGTCGCTGCTCGCGGTCTCGCTGATCGACCTTGGTGTGTGGCCCATCGTTGCCGGTGTGGTCCTGGTGATGGGCGTGGTCGGTTTCATCATGCCGAACTCCCCCGTTATCGCGCTCAACGATCACGGTATGCGCGCTGGCGCTGCTGCAGCGGTGCTCGGGGCAAGCAACTTCGTGTTCGGCGCGCTGGTCTCGCCCATTTCGGGGGCGTTCAACGTCGCGAGCGCGGTGCCGATGGCATCCATCATGGTGGGCTGCAGCATTGCGTCCTTGACGTTCTTCTACACCCTGGCCCGTCCGCGCCAGATCATCGCGGACATGCCATGGGGCGATGGAGTCTAGAACTCGCTCTTGGGCATGATGATCCACAGCACGATGTAGGCGATGAACTGCGGCCCGGGCAGCAGGCAGGACACCACAGCCAAGATGCGCACCATGGTCGCGCTCATGCCGAACCGCTGGGCCAGACCTGCGCACACGCCGGCAATGACTTTGTTGTTTTGTGGTCGAGACAGGGTCGTTGATTTCATGTGACCCACGTTAGGCGCCTCATCCTGCGACCGCTATGCGGGATCACCCGGATCTGTCCCTGAATCAGGCTCGCTCCGGCTCGCGGGCCATGTCTTCGGGTCGGGCGCTCGGCACCCGCGACGCGCGACGTCACCCGCGGCAACGCGTTGCACCAACGCTGCTTCACTCTGCTGCGGACCGTCCACACTCCTATTGACGCAAAGAGGATGCTCAGAGTTTGGCCGACACTCGGTTTCCCTGACCGACCTTCAACTGCCGCGGGTGGCTCAGCCGAGTCGGCGGCGGGTGGGGTGTTCGACGGTAGGTGCGTTCTCGGGGGTCGTCGTCGTCATGGTGGACAGTCTGGCCCCGAGGCGGCTCGCCCATGGGCTGGCGCTCGCGCCGTGTGCGTACACGCTCAGCAGCACCGTCCAGATCGCCACCGTGAAGATCAACTCGGCGTTCGGTCCATCGATTTCCTCCACAACCAGCAGGGCGAACAAGATGGAGGCCAGTCCGCGCGGGCCGAACCACCCCAGGAAGAACTTCGTCTGCCACAGCGTCCCCGAACCGGCAGTGGCGATGAGGATCGGCAGGATGCGGACCACGGTCAGCGACGCCACGACGTAGCTGGCCACGGCCAGATTCAGCCCGTCCAAGGCTGGCCCTACGAGCACCGCTCCGAACAGGACGAACGTGATGCCGGTCAGCAGGTCGCCCTCGTCTTGGGTGAAGTCCGCCACGTCGTGGCATTGCGGAGCAGCCACCACACCAAACACGATGCCCGCAGTAAAGGCCGCGACGAACCCGTTGCCCCCGAGGACCCCCGCGCTGGCATAGGCACTCGCCGCGACGGCCAGCGTGGCGAGTTGACGGTAGACACCCTCGACGCTGCCGGAGGTGACGAACCTGTCCAGCACCTTCCCGCCGACATACCCGGCAGCCACTCCACACAGCAACCCGAAGCCAATCTGCGCAGCGGCAAACTGCCCCCAGTTGCGTGAGGTTTCTCCGGCGTCCACAGCAGACAGGGCGATGGCCACCGTCACCACCGGCACCATGATGCCGTCGTTCAGGCCACTCTCGACGTTCAGGCTCTGTCGCACGCGCACCGGCAATCGATCGTCGCTTACCACTGCCTGTCCCAGGGCTGCGTCCGTCGGGGTCAGCACCGCTGCGAGCAGCAACGCCTCGGCCCAGGTCAGGGCCGGAAAGATCAGTGCGGCAGCGACCGTCCCGGCCAGCAGCGTCAGCGGCAGTCCAACCCCCAGCAACCGGATCGGGATCGCCGCATCGCGCCGCAGCGCGACCACCTTGATCCGGACGGCGTCGGTGAACAGCACCAACACCAGCGTCGCTTCGACCAGGATCGAGAGCGCCTCACCCCTGACGCTCAGGTCGAACCACCCCAACCCCGCAGTGCCGATGACGATCCCGAACGTGGTGTAGACCATCGGTGCAGTCACCGACGACATGGCCAGCCGTCGCGAGACCATGCCGAAGCCGAAGATCGCCAGCGCGACCAGCAGTAGCTCAACCATCAGGCCATGGTGTCAGGCCCGAGGCTCTCCACTCGGTCCGATATGCCGAATTGCTCGCTCAGGACCAGCCCGAGGGACCAGCGCTTCCCGCGGGGTAGCTGTCGAGTGTCACTGCCCCAGATCGCCAGGAGTCGAGCACCGGCGTCATGATCCGCCAGCATTCCTCCGCGACATCGCCGCGGATCGACAACAGTGGATCACCGTCGAAGATGCCCGCCAAGACTTCGCCGTAGGGGAGCATCCTCGACTTGCCCAGCTCAGCGGTCAGTTCCTTCTGTTCCAAGTGGAACGGATCGCCCTCGGCGTTCATCGACAACTCCAGGCTCACCGCGCCGGGCTTCAGGTCAAGGATCAACCGGTCCGGATCTGGGGTGTCATGCAGTCCACTGGGCACGTGGGCAGGCGCCTTGAAGGTCACCACTATGCGTTTGGCCAAGTCACCGAGAGCTTTGCCGCTGCGCAGTCGAAACCGGACACCAGCCCAGCGAGCGTTCTGCACCGCCAGCACGACTTCAGCCAGAGTTTCAGTCTGCGCCTCGGGGTCTACGCCCTCCTCGCTGGCATAGTCGGGCACCTCGTGGTCACCGACGCGACCTGCGGCATACCGTGCTCGACGTGAGCCGGTGACCGGGTCGTCATCCCAGACATGGGTTGCCCGAAGCACCTGGGCCTTGAGGGCCTGCACCTCGACACTGGTGAGGGCCGAGGGCGCCTCCATCGCAAACAGCGCCAAGATCTGGAGCAGATGCGACTGCAGCATGTCCACCAGCGCACCAGCCTTGTCGTAGTAGCCGGCGCGCCCCTCCAAAGCCAGCGTCTCGTCATACGTGATGTCGACCGATTCGATGTGCTCAGCGCACCACAGGGGTTGCAGCAATCGGTTCGCAAACCGTATGCCGATCAGGTTGAGCACGGTGTTCACGCCGAGGAAGTGGTCCACTCGGTGGATCTGCCCCTCCGGCACCACCCGCAGTAGTTGCTCGTTCAGGCTCACCGCAGTGTCGTAGTCATGCCCAAACGGCTTCTCCAGCGCAAGCCGGGTGCCCTCGGGCAAGTCGATCTGCTCAAGCAGGGCGCAGAGCTTCACGCTGACCTGGGGAGGCAGCGCAAAATAGAGGACGAGCGGGGCTTCCATCGTGCCCAACAGTGATGCCAACTGCTCGGGCTCGAGGAGATCGGCCTTGACGTACTCAGCGCTGGTCAGCAGGTCGTTGATCCGGTCCTGCGGAACGTCGCCATCGCGCAGCGCGGTCGCGACCTTTTCGTGCCAGTCTTCTCGACTCAGCTCGGCACGGTCTGCTCCGACAACTCGCACCCGGCGCTCCGGCTCGACCACCAGCAGCGATGCAAGACCCGGTAGTAACAGGCGGCTTGTCAGGTCGCCAGAGGCGCCGAATACGAGCAGGGTGGTCGCGGTCTGGTCGCTCATCAATGATCCCTTGCGTTGTGGCACGGCGGCAGGGTGCGGAGATGGGACCGCACCGGGTCAGTCTGCCGCAGAGCGAGGCATACGGCTTAGAGATCGCGCGGATAGGTCATGGTCGGCGGGTTGGTCTGGTGTCCCAGCGGTGGGTGGTCCAGGCGCATCGGATGAGTCGGCGGGTGATGATCACGGCGTTGGCCAGGGCGATGAAGGCGT
>JBBSNC010000240.1:0-3815 GCA_038232855.1 Actinomycetales bacterium | reverse complement strand
TTGGTCAACTTGGCGACCTTGGTCTTGTGCGGCTCACCCGAGCCTTTGGTCACTCCGGCGGCCTTCTTGATCAGCTCGGCTGCCGGCGGGGTCTTGGTGATGAACGTGAACGAGCGGTCTTCATACACCGTGATTTCAACGGGCACGACATTGCCGCGCTGGCTCTCGGTCGCGGCATTGTAGGCCTTGACGAACTCCATGATGTTGACGCCGTGCTGACCGAGCGCCGGACCCACGGGCGGGGCAGGTGTGGCCTGACCAGCCTGGATCTGGAGCTTGATGAACCCGGATTGCTTCTTGGACTTGGGGGGCATGGTGTGTCTCTCTTCTGTGGTGGTGGGCCGACGCCTCGGGCGATGACCCGGTTGCAGTGCTATTCAGGTGGGGGCACCACTGCGGCGCCCTGTGGGCTCAGAGCTTGGCGACCTGATTAAAGGCCAATTCGACCGGTGTCTCCCGGCCGAAGATCGAAACGAGCACCTTGAGTTTCTGGGACTCGGGAATGATCTCCGAAATCGTGGCGGGCAGCGTCTCGAACGGGCCTTCCATGACGGTCACAGACTCCCCGATCTCGAAGTCGACCTCAGGTGCGGGACGGCTGCGAGCGCCACCGGAACCCGCGGCAGACTTGGCCTCGGCCGGCTGCTCGAAGACTGGGGCCAGCATGGTGATGACTTCGTCGATGCTCAGCGGCACCGGCTGGTGAGCGTTGCCGACAAACCCCGTGACCCCGGGGGTATGCCGCACCGCGCCCCAGGACTCATCGGTCAGTTCCATCCGGACGAGGACGTACCCAGGCATGCGCACGCGGCGCACCAACTTGCGAACGCCCGACTTGATCTCGGTGACCTCTTCCATCGGCACTTCGACCGAGAAGATGTAGTCCTCCATGTTCAATGAGGTGATCCGGGTCTCGAGGTTGTGCTTGACCCGGTTCTCGTACCCGGCGTAGGAGTGAATGACATACCACTCGCCGAACTGTGACATCAGGGTGTCGCGGAACTCCTTCTCCGGGTCAACGACAACGTCGCCGTCCTCGACGGCCACCTGGCCCTCGACCACCGACGGCGCTTCAACCTCATCGGTCTCGGGAGTCAACTCCTGCGACATGAAGAACTTCCTTACTCTGGCAACGAGTGACCGCGAACGGTCGGGACCACCGAGGATCTCGGTGTAGTGGTGGGCGCGAGGCCCTGCCGTGGACTATCCGAAGACGAGCGCCACAACCTGTTTGAAGATCTGGTCCAGCCCAAAGACGAAGGCCATGATCACACTGACGAACACGAGCACAACGATCGTGTAGGTGATCAACTCTCGCTGCGTGGGTCGCACGACCTTACGCAGCTCGTTCATCACCTGGGCGACGAATGATCCTGGGCGGGCGGGCGCGCCGGACCCTGAGCCCGAGCGATCGACACCATGGGTGTCGGGTGCGCTTGGATTGCTCATCGCGCCTCAGTCCTTTCAGTCAATGCGACACTGCCCCGCGTTCGGGCCGACATGTTCAGCGGTGCGCGGGCACACCTACAGCCGCTTGCAGGGCAAGAGGGACTCGAACCCACAACCGCTGGTTTTGGAGACCAGTGCTCTACCAATTGAGCTATTGCCCTTCGGTTGCACACCCCATCTGACTCCGACAGGCTCCGGTCGCACTCGAAGCATTGTCGATACTTCGCTGTAGCCGACCGTGGGCAGGACTGAGGGTAGGTGGATGCAACACCCGACGTGGAAGTCTACGCGAGTTGCCGGGTGAGTCCTAACCATCAATGGTGCGAGGATGGACCCCGTGACTCACAGTTCGGACATCGCTGGTTCCAGCCGCACCCGACTCTCCGCTCGGATCTCCTCGATCGCCGAGTCAGCGACCCTGGCCGTCGACGCCAAGGCCAAGGCGCTCAAGGCCGAGGGCGCACCCGTGATCGGCTTCGGCGCTGGCGAGCCCGATTTCCCGACGCCGGACTACATCGTCGCTGCTGCCGTTGCCGCCGCCGCAGAGCCGGTCAACCACCACTACTCCCCTGCCGGTGGACTCCCAGCGCTCAAGGCCGCGATCGTCGCCAAGACCGCCCGCGACTCGGGGTATGAGATCGGTCCAGCCAACGTGCTGGTCACCAATGGGGGGAAGCAGGCCGTCTACAACACGTTCGCCGCGCTGCTGGACCCCGGTGACGAAGTCATCCTGCCCAGCCCGTACTGGACTACATACCCCGAATCCATCCGGCTGGCTGGCGGCACTCCCGTCGAGGTGTTCGCAGGTGCGGATCAGGGATACCTGGTCACTGTGGACCAACTCGAGGAGGCGCGCACCGAGGCCACCAAAGTCTTGTTGTTCTGCAGTCCCTCCAACCCGACGGGTGCGGTGTATCCACCAGAGCAGGTTGAGGCCATCGGGCATTGGGCGTTGGAGCACGGAATCTGGGTGGTCACCGACGAGATCTATGAACACCTTCTGTATGACGACGCGCGGGCCCCGTCGATGCCAGTCGTGGTGCCTGACTTGGCCGACAGCTGCGTGGTGGTCAACGGTGTAGCCAAGACGTATGCCATGACCGGGTGGCGAGTCGGCTGGATGGTGGGGCCTACCGATGTGGTCAAGGCCGCAACCAACTTGCAGTCGCATGCGACCTCCAATGTCGCCAACGTCTCGCAGCGTGCGGCCATCGCCGCACTGCAGGGCTCGCTGGAGGCGGTCGCCGAGATGCGCACTGCATTCGACCGGCGCCGCGGCACCATGGTGTCGATGCTGAATGAGATCGATGGGGTCGAGTGCCCCACCCCCACCGGCGCCTTCTATGCCTATCCCAACGTCGAGGGTCTGCTGGGCCGCACGATCGCAGGGCGCACGCCGAGCACCACCGTCGAGTTGGCCGAGATCATCCTCGAGCAGGCCGAAGTGGCGGTCGTCCCCGGTGAGGCCTTCGGCCCCAGCGGCTACCTACGGCTCTCATATGCCCTGGGCGACAACGACCTCGCTGAGGGCGTGGGCCGCATCCAAGAGCTCCTGAAGTAACAGCCCGCCACCAGTGGTGGGGCAGTTCAGGGATAGGCGGCTCAGGTTCTGGCCACTAATGCCTGATGAGCAGCCACGACATCAACCTTCAGCGACTCCTCATCGACCGTCGTGGTGTGCCCGTTCTCAACCACCGGCTTGCCGTTGACCAGCAACAGTTTCACGGGCGGTGTGGCACCAAGCACCAAGGCAGCGACCGGGTCGGCAATGTCGGCGTGGGCCGCCGTGTCCAGCTGCCAGAGCACCAGGTCAGCAAGCTTGCCGACCTCGAGTGAGCCGAGGTCGGTGCTGCGGCCCAGCACATCAGCCCCACCCAACGTCGCCATCTCCAACGCATCCCGAACGCTCAAGGCAAGCGGCCCCCCACGCGCACGGGCGAAGAGCAGCGCATGACGGACATCGTCGATCATGGAACAGGCTTCGTTGCTGGCGGCGCCGTCGACGCCGATGCCCAAGCGGACGCCTGCATCGCGCAGGTCCCGAGCCCGAGCCACTCCCGCCCCAAGCCGCGCGTTCGAGGTCGGGCAGTGCGCGATCCCGGTGCGGGTGGCGCCCAAATGGGCTACCTCGGAGTCAGTGAAGTGGATGCCGTGGGCAAACCAGATGTCCGGCCCGATCCACCCCAGCTGTTCCACATACTCCAGCGGTGAGCTGCCGAAGCGCTCTCGGCAGAACGCTTCTTCGTCGATGGTCTCTGCTAGATGGGTATGCAGGAGCACGCCGTGCCGTCGCGCCAACTGAGCCGACTCCCGCATCAGCTCCGCAGTGACCGAAAAGGGCGAGCACGGAGCGAGCGCGATCCGCA
>JBBSNC010000239.1:0-3817 GCA_038232855.1 Actinomycetales bacterium | reverse complement strand
CCAGGATCAGGTCGGAGGCGTGTGGAATGCCGAGCCAGGCATCCTTGGTGGTGCCGCCGTTCTTCCCGTTGATGACGTAGAAGTTCGAGCCGAGGGCGGAGAACTGCAGTGTTGCGCCACCCACCGCAAGCCAGAGCCAGATCGAAATGCGTTGCACAGGCACACCCCATAAGGTTGACGGCTCTAGCACCGTAGCATCGGCGGCATGTCCGGTACAGTATCTAAGTTGCGAGCGTGAACGGCGCGCACCCATCACAGAGCCCGGGCGCGGCGGCCGAGGACGAGCGCATTCGGGAACTGTCCGGCACGGCCAACGTGGCGTCGCTGACCTTTCTCGCGGCCCGGGCCGTGCCCCTCGGCTGGGTCGTCGGCGTCGCTGGCGGCGTTCCTCTTGCGCGCGCCGCGCAGCGCCATGGGAGCCGGGCGGGCTATGCGGCTGCCACGGCCGGTCTCGTCGAGACGATGGCCATCATGGGACCCGCCCGGATGGGCATCCCCGTGCCTCACGCGTTGAGCGCGCCGTGGCTCGGGGTGCTGCAGCGCCGAGGGCGGTCGTTGCTGACCCTGGCGCTGGCCGGGGCGGCGGTCCGCACCGGCTACTACATCGCGACCAGCGCGTTCTCGATCTTGGTCCTGATCGGGCTCGACGCCTACGTCGGAAGCTATGAACAGCTGCGCCAGCGGCTCGGGTTCCTCCCCGAGGGAGAAGCCGCCGCCCTGTGGCTGACCGTGGTGCTGCTTGTGGTGTGGTCCCTGGGGGCGGGACTGGTGCAGGCGTGGGTGCTCCGCCGCGGGCTGCGCGACTGGGACGACCACGCGGGGCAGGGCGAGGTCGACCCGGACTCGGCGACACCGAAGCCACCTTCGCCAGCCCATCCGCGGGCCGGACTGCTGGTGGCCGTGGCCATGGTGGGTTTCGCGGTGACGCTCTCGGGCACCGACACCTGGATCCTGGGTGGCGTGGCGGTGTCTCTGGCAGTCCTCTGGGTCGTCACGCCCGCGGACGGGCGGACGCTCGGGCGGGGTCTGCTGCTCGCGCTGCCGCTGGCACTCTCGACCCTGGCCTTCGGACTGGTCGGCGGCATCGGGTCCAACCAGGCCCTCCGACGCGCCGCGCGGGTTGCGCTGTTGGTCCTGATCGCGGTGTGGGTCCATCGCGCCGCTGGCAGCGAGGGCCTGCGGGACCAGTCGCTGCGCCTGGTGCGGCGGCTGCGGCGCTTCCCCACCGTCGCGCTCGCCGGCGCGGTGCTGGGCGCGTCCGTTGCGGCCAGCGACTTCGGTGGCGCCGCCCGGCGGCTCGGACGACGGGGGGCCGGCACGACCCGCCGTCCCACGGCAGTCCTCGACGCCGCACTGGCCTGGCTCGCCGACGAGTCGACCCGGCTCGCCCTACCGCGCGCGGGCGACGGCGACCCCGCGTCCGAGACTTCCGAGGAGGGTCGAACGGTCCCCGAAGGTCCTGCCCGGCCAGGGGCGGGCGCGTGACCGCGCGCTTCGGACGGTCTCCTGGTCTAAGTGACGTGCTGGCCCGCCCCGACTACGCAAACTCTGGGTCGCGCGGACGGTGAGCCGGAGCGGCGACGTCGCCCAGTTCACGACCGTGGCACTGCTGATGCTGATCCTGACCGGCTCGGGCATCGGTGTCCGGGGTGGTGCTCGCCGAGATCGCTCCGGTATTGCTGCCAGCACCGGTCGCCGGCCCGATCGTGGACCGCTTTCGCCGTCACAGACATGGTTGGTGAGTTCGTCGAGGCCCGGTCTCGAGACGCTGACACCAGACACTCCGGCGTCCTGGTAGCGAGACCGGGTGGCGAACGGGGATCACGGAGACGAGTGTCTGGTCCTATTTCTTAGCTGGCGACTGAGCGAATCGCCTCAGCCACCGTGGTGCGTACAGTCTCGGTTGTCATGGTCTGATGGCCGGTATGCAGATCCGCGCGTTCGCACGCGGCGACACCGAGGCGGTGGTGCTCCTCTGGCACGAGGTTGGCATCACCCGCCCATGGAACGACCCCCAACGGGACATCGAACGCAAGTTGACCGTCCAGCCCGAACTCTTCCTGGTCGGCATACAGGACGATCGTGTGGTGGCCAGTGCGATGGCTGGGTTCGATGGCCACCGAGGTTGGCTCTACTACTTCGCGGTCGCGCCTGATCGCCAAGGTGCCGGACTCGGATGTGCGATGCTCGGTGAAGTCGAACGGCTGCTGGCCGAGCGCGGTTGCCCCAAAGTGAATGTGCAAATCCGGGGCGGCAGCAATGAGTTGATCAACCGGTATGAGCGCTGGGGGTATGCCGCCGACGGCGCAGTGGGGATGGGCAAGCGCCTCATCCCGGACTGACCTCCGAAGTATCTAGAAGCAGAGTCGCTCCCAGCACGAGCAGTACCGCGCCGATGGCAATGAGCATTCCCCAGCCGGTCACGGCGCCGGTAAGAATCAGCGCAACGGGAGTCACACAGTGGGGAGCCGCTTCGAACCGAGGTGATCCACGACAAGCCGGTTCGCTCTGCGATAGATCCCTTTTCCGCGGCCGTGCGCTTACGTCTGAACGATCAGCGTGATGCCCAGGGTGACCATGACAACGGCGATCAGCGAGTCGAGAATCTGCCACGAACGCGGCCGAGCGAAGAAGGGCCGCAGCAGCTGCGCGCCATACCCCAACGCCATGAACCAGGTCAGACTCGCCGCGACGAGTCCACCGAAGAACCACCACCGTCCAGCCACCCCGTGACTGTTGGCAAGCGTCCCCAGCAGCATCATGTCGAGGTAGAGGTGTGGGTTGAGCCAGGTCAAAGCCGCAATGACGCTGATTGCCCGCCTGCGTGAGGTTTCGGCTCCTGCGCCGGCCTTCAGTGCGGAAGGTTTGAATGCTCGGAATCCGGCATGCAGCCCGTAGCCAATGATGAACAGACCTCCGCCCCAGCGGGTAATCGGCAACAGGCCCGGCCACTGAGCGAGCGCCGCGCCGATCCCGGCAACTGACAGGGCGATCAGCGCGATGTCCGATGCGACGCAGAATGCCACCACGGCTCCGACGTGCTCGCGGCGCAGCCCCTGGCGCAAAACGAAGGCATTCTGCGCGCCAATCGCGATGATCAGACCCCAGCCCGTCAGCAAGCCCGCCAGGGGGAGGGTCAGCGACTCCACTTGCACAGGTTAGGTGGTTGCGCGCAAACGTATGCGCCGGTCACGACGTCCTGTGAGTCTGGAGAGGCCCGATGAGTTCCGACACCAGCGCGGGGTTCTGGTCGCCTGCCTCGACGGAGCAGTGCTGGCCGTCGAGGTCAGTCGAGCGACGATCCCAATGGTCACACCACGACTGGTGGATATTCATCGACGACACTTCGCCGGTTCGGCAGCCATGTCGGACCCAGGCTATAGACTGGACGTATGTTCGAAACAGGGGTGGATGGAGGGCCGGCCAGTGATGGGTCGGCGGCTTTGGCGTGGCGGGGGCCGGGTGAGATCTTGGCAGGCCATGTGGCTGTGGGCCAGGAGGCGGTCGTGGCGGCGTTGGAGGTGGGACCGGTTCTTCCGCGCGTTAGTGGGAATGAGTTGGTCACGGCGTTGGAGGACGTGGACCGGTTGCGTGCGAAGACCGAGACGCTGACGGTGCGGCTGGTCATCGAGGCTGGGACGCAGTTTGCCCGGTGATGTCGGTCTGAGTGCTCACGAGTGGGTGGCGCAACGTTGCCCATGGCTTTCACCTGCGCAGATCAACGACATGGTGACTGTCGCCTGTGGTGTGGGCGATCCGTTGCACGCGGGGATCCGGGAGCAGGTGTTGGGCGCTGGGTTGCCGGTGCGACGGGCTG
>JBBSNC010000238.1:0-3848 GCA_038232855.1 Actinomycetales bacterium | reverse complement strand
GCAGGGCGCGGACCTGGCCCGGATGAGCCTCAATGACGCGTTGACGACGCCGCACGAGGGTGCGTCGGGCACGAATCCTATTGCGCTCCAGGTGCTCTTGGTCGGCAAACCGGAACGTCCGGGTGGCTGCCTCGACCCGCCGGGTGCTCGGCGTGGGGTCCTGCTGCGCGCTGCAGATGTGGTCGTGCAGCGAGGCCTGATAGACCAAGTCGACCTCTGCTTGCACGTCAGCTTCGCCGATCCCGCGCCGCGCAAGGTCATCGACCAGCGGCCCCAGACCGGCCTCACGCAGGGGTTGCAGCATGAGATGACCCCGAGCGGCAACCTCGGCGCGCTCTCGACGGGCGTCGAGGCGCAGCAGTCGCTCGAGCAGCAGATCCAGGTGAGTCGTCGGCAGGTCGGTGCCGCTGGGTGTGTCTCGCAACACCTCGTGCAGCCACGAGAGATCGTCATCGATCTCGGTGAAGTTGTCGCGGGCGTCCTCCCATTGCGCCGGAAGGTGAGGCCGGGCTGCCTTGCCTGCGAGTTCCTCCCATTCCTGTCGCTCAGTCCGAGCGGCTTGCAGTCGGTCGGTGAGGTCGGCGGGGGGTCGGCCGGGGCGCAGCAGGGATCGCACTTGTCGCTTCAGCCGTGCGCGGGCCACTGTGCCGGGGCGGTCGCCTTGGCCTCGAGATGTGTTGGCCGCGATGAGATCGGACAGCGGGGCGTCATAGATCGCGGAACGGAACACATCGCAGGTTTCGTGCACGCGGGCCACCAGGTCCAACCGTTGCCGCCACTGACTCACGTTCAGCGGCTCTGGCAACCCAGCCTCTCGGCATACCTGGGAAATCTCGTCCCGAGCCGCGCTTAAGTGACCGCTGGCCCACCGCTGGACCACCTTCGTGGCGCGTTCGGACTCGGCTTCGCTGCGCAGCGTGGCGCCGTACCAAGGATCTTCGACGCGTCCGCGCTGCCAGACCTGCTGGGCGGCGGCCTGGGTCAGCACCTGCGCCATCTCGGTGATCCGCACGGGTGGGAGTTCACGCAGCACGTCCGTGCCGATCCGCACGTGGGACAGCGGGGGGTGTTCCACATGTGCCAGCGCGGCAAGGGCGGCCTGGGTCTGTGCCAACGATTGGACCCACGGTTCGTGCACGCAGTGCATGCAATCTTCGTGCGCGCTCAGCACTTTGCGGGCCTCAAACCAACCGGGCAACGCGTCTTCGGTGAGCTCCGGTTCCGTGGCCTGCTCGGCATCGTCGATGGCAGCGGCTAGTTCGACGATCTGGTCGCGAGCGCCGTGCGGGTCTTCCGCCAGGACGAGCACGACATCGTCCAGTCCAGCCGCAGACAGTCGCTGCGTGAGCGCGTCCAAGGCTGCGCGCTGCTCACTGACCACCAGCGCGGTGTGGCCTTGCACTAACTCCCCCGCCACGACGTTGGCCACTGTTTGGGTCGCGCCAGTGCCGGTGGGGGTGTCGAGCACCACGTGTCGACCGTGCCGCATCGCGTGGATGACCTCGCGCTGTGCGGCGTCGGCATCCAGCACCGACAACTCCTGCCGCGGATCGTGCGGGTCCAGGGGTGCCGGCTTTGGCGCAGGCAGGGGCTGCCCGGCCAAAGCGGCCACAAAGGAGTGGGCAGCGAGCTTGGTTGGAGCGGCCGACAGCTGGGCAACAAGGTCGAGTTTGGTCCACGGGTAGGTGCCCACGACGGCCTGCGGGTTGATGCCGAAACCATCCATCTCGGCACACATCCCTTCCAACGCCGCATACGTCTCGCGGGGGTCGAAGCCGCCACCTGCGGAGAGGCGGGCCAGGTGGGCCGGGTCGATGTCGATGCCGACCTCACCGCGCAGGTAGTTCTCCAGGACCGGGTTGAACACCACTTCACGATCGAGGCGCAATGCGAAGTCGCGGTGGCTGTCATCGGTCGGTTCGATCTGCGCGCCGCGCAGCAGCACGGGCGCGCGGGGGGCCGTCTTGGCCCGACGCAGATGCCAGGTTGCCATCCCGACCGCCACGAAGCAGGTGGTGAGCCCGTGCTGGTCGCGCAATTCGACGTGCTTGGCATGGATGGTCGAGATGCGTGCCCATGCCTCGCCGAAGGCGATCTGCTCACGGACCAACTCGGATAACAACGTGCGGCCGCCCGCGAGCAGTTTGGCAACGCCTGAGGGGTGGGCAATCGTGAGGTCGAACGTGCCGCTTGGCAGGTCACGAAACCACAACAGCGTGTTGCGTCCACCCAGGTCAGCCAACTCGTGCCGCCATTGCTCGGCGGTAGCGGCCAGGGTGTCGACTCCGGGCGCGGGCGGGTCGACGGGTTGAGTCACTGGCTCACACTAACGACTGCGCGGGACGAGATCGTGTAGGCGCCGAGGGCGAGTGCGCCGAATGCGACGAAGAGGCAGAGCCAGCCGTATCCGAAGACGTCGACGACGACCCCGGCCATCGCGCCTGCTGCAGCTGCGGACAGGCCCATCGCCACATCGGATGCCCCCTGAACGGCGGAGCGGTCGGCGACCGGGACCGATCCGGCGATCAACGCCGAGCCGGAGACCATGGTGGCTGACCAGCCGAGCCCCAGCAGGATCAGGCCCACGCTCAGGCTCCAGGAGAAGCCAGCGGCTGATAGCCCCGCGAACGTGCAGGCCGCCAGCA
Source organism: Actinomycetales bacterium (assembly GCA_038232855.1). Lineage (GTDB taxonomy): Bacteria > Actinomycetota > Actinomycetes > Actinomycetales > Dermatophilaceae > Ornithinicoccus. The sequence goes on along the minus strand of JBBSNC010000238.1, from coordinate 1,203 downwards.
GTAACCCCACCCCTCCGAGGATCACTCGCGGCGAACCGAATCGGTCGGTCAGATATCCAGACAGCGGCGACAGGCCGAACATGCCCAGGATATGCAGCGAGATCACGAATCCGATGACCTCGATCGCGGCGTCGCCGTGCTTCATGTGCAGCGGAGTCATCACCATGACCGAGACCATCACCACGTGCCCCCCGGCGATCGCGATGGTGCCGAGCAAGGCTGTCGGGTTAGCCGCGATGATCGATGCTCCGCGGCGCACGCTGCCCCGTGCCTTGACGGGTTCGGTCGGCGCGGCATACCCAGGCGGGGCAGCGTCGGCCGCCACCAGGGCTCGGGCCGTGAGCAGGGGGTCTGGGCGCAGCGCCACCCAGAGCACCGCAATCGCGGCGGTGAATCCGACCGCGCTGATCACCCACGCCCCGGACAGAGCGGGTATGCCGAGGACGCCCGCAATGGCTGCTCCGGGCCCGATGATGTTTGGCCCGAGTACCGAGCCGACGGTGGTGGCCCAGACGACGAGGCTCAGTTGACGACCGCGACGACTGGGCACGGCCAGGTCGACCGCCGCATACCGAGACTGGCTGTTGGCGGTGGTCGCGGCACCGAAGCACAGTGTGCCGAAGAGCAACAGTGCGAAGGAGCCGATCACGGTGGCCAGAATGGCGAGGATCGCACCGATAGCCCCGATGACGTATGCGGCGACGAGGCCGATGCGCCGCCCGTGGGCAGCCATCAACGCGGCGACCGGGATCGTGAACAGCGCACCGCCGAGGACTTGGGTGGTGCTCGCGAGACCGGACAGGGCGTCGCTACCGCTGATGTCGGCTGCCATCAGCGCACCGACCGCGATGCCGCTGGCAACCCCAACACCCCCGAGCATCTGTGACGTCATCAACGTCCGCACCGTGCGCGACTGGATGTCGGCGACCTCGGTCACCGACGGGAGCTGCGTTGCGGTCACCGCGTCATGGTCCCACGGATGATCCGTGGCAGACTTGGCCCTCGCCCCAGCGGCTGCACCGTGCAGCCTTGGCCCTCGTAGCTCAGGGGATAGAGCACCGCTCTCCTAAAGCGGGTGTCGCGCGTTCGAATCGCGCCGAGGGCACTCGCGTTTGTGCAGGTCAACGGCTTGCAACGGCATCCGTGGGCAAGTCCGGCACGGTATTGGTCCGCACAGAGTCCGCAAGAATCCGCGAGCGGGTG
>JBBSNC010000237.1:0-3864 GCA_038232855.1 Actinomycetales bacterium | reverse complement strand
GGTGCATGAGGGAGCACACACGGAGGTGGACGCCGCGGATTCCGCGCGGTAGCCACGGACGTCTCATGGCCGACACACCGCAAGAGCAGCCCACGACGGATGACCCACTGCCCGATCGACCGAGCAACAGCCCGAAGGAGCTCCTTCGATTCCTGCGCGCCGCGCTGGTCACACCGGTGCCGCGCGACCATACCCAGACCGACGCTCAATTCAGACGCCGACGCACCGTCGCAGGTGCAACGCTGCTGATCGGATCCGTTCTGCTCGGCTTTGGGCTCACCCGACCACCGGGGGAGATCAGCTTCTATGTAGCCACAGTGCTGTTGGCCGTGGTCTGGACCGTGGGGGCCTTCACCTCCGGCCCGTTGCATCTGGGCTGGGCACACACTCGCACCGGGGAGCGGCACGCGCGCCCCCTGTTGCAACCCTTCTTGCTGGGTGTATTCGCGACGGCACTTTTTTGCGCGGGTGCCGTCGTCGTCGCACAGTTCGCCTTCCTGCGCGATCCGGTGAACGAAGTCCTCGACTACGCCCGTTTCGCCCCGATCGGCATCGTCGCCGCTATCACGCTGATCAACGGCATAGCTGAGGAACTGTTCTTTCGCGGTGCGGTATTCGCCGCCATCGGACACAAGCACGCCGTCGAGATCTCCACGGTCTTGTATGCCTTAGCCACCATCAGCACGCAGAACCTCATGCTGGTGTTTGCCGCTGGCGTCCTCGGTGCCATGGTCGGCCTGCAACGTAGGGTGACTGGAGGTGTCCTCGGTCCGATCATCACCCACCTCACCTGGTCGATGTCACTGCTGTTCATCCTCCCCCCGCTCCTTACATATCTCACTCCAGCGGCCTAGCCGCTACCCCATCTAGGAGACAGTCATGTCGACAGGACGCGCACTCGTGACCGGTGCCACGGGCTACATCGGATCCCGTCTGGTTCCCGAGTTGATCCGGCAGGATTGGACTGTTCGCGTGCTGACCCGCAGTGCCGAAAAGATCACCGCCCGTCCGTGGCACGACGTAGTCGAGATCAGCGAGGGCAACGCCGATGATCCAGCTGACCTGGCGAGCGCCATGGCAGACGTCGAGGTGGCGTACTACTTCATCCACTCGATGGATGGCAGCGGTGACTTCGTCCAGCGCGACAAAGAGCTTGCTGAGTTATTTGCGAGCACCGCAGCGGAGGCTGGCGTCTCACGCATCGTCTACCTCAGCGGTCTGTATCCCCCGGATGAAGAACTGTCGACGCACCTCGGCTCGCGCAAGCAAGTAGAGGACATCTTCATCGACTCTCCAGTGCCGACTGCTGTATTGCGCGCTGCGGTGATCCTGGGGGCAGGCTCGGCGTCTTTCGAGATGCTTCGTCACCTCACCGACCGGCTGCCGATCATGATCGCGCCCCGATGGTTGTCCACCAACATTCAACCGATCGCAATCGCCGATGTGGTGCGCTACCTCGTAGGCGCGGCCACCTTGCCTGCGGAGGTCAATCGTGGCTTCGACACCGGGGCGCAGGAGGTGCTGACCTACAAGGACATGATCGACCGGTATGCCGCGAGCTCTCGGCTAGCCAAGCGCCGGGTCCGCACCGTGCCAGTGATGACACCCGGGCTGGCCAGTCACTGGGTGGGACTGGTGACACCAGTGCCAGCCAGCATCGCCAAACCCCTGGTCGGCAGTTTGGTGCACGAGGTCATCTGCAAAGAGCACGACATCGCCGAGTACATTCCAGACCCCGACGGAGGCTTCGTCACGTTCGACGACGCCGTCAGGGCTGCCTTGCAAGGGCCCCAGCCGATCGATCTGCGCCTCGAGGTTGACCCCGATCACCCCGCCCAGATCAGTGCGCCCGACCCGCAATGGGCTGGGATGACGGTCTTCGGCAGCACGCACACCTCCACGGTGAAAGCACCCGTCGAACGGGTATGGGCCGAGGTGGAGCAGTTGGGTGGTGAGCATGGCTGGCACATTCCCGACGTTCTCTGGAAGGCCCGCGGGTTGATGGATCGCGTCGTAGGTGGCAAGGGGCATTCGGCACACCGCGATTCGGGACCGTTGCGCGAGGGCATGCGCATCGACTCATGGGAGGTCTTGAAGTTGGAGCCTGGGCGCTCGCTGCACCTACGCTCCCGGATGAAGGTCCCAGGCACCGCGCTGATGGTCATCACGGTGGAGCCGGGTAAGCGGCCGAACACCACTGCACTCACGCACGAAGCAAAGTTCACACCCGTGGGGCTAGCTGGCTTGGGATACTGGGGCGCCCTGTGGGCCGGACACACGCCGACGTTCATCGCCATGCATCGCGGGGTGGCTAAGGCCGCCGAGACCTCCGATGCAAGAAGCCCCGAGCAGCACGCTGCCCACTGACCATGGCTCCTTGAATGGAGGCCGTGTCCATGTGGTCACCACACGCGATGACGTGCTCGCTGACCCGCATGGGTTTGCGGGTGACCAGTGGTGGCGGTTGGATCGGCAGGGCCCGCGGCACCTCGTGCCGATGCACCAGGGTCCACTCGTGGGTCGGCACGTCATACAACTCGGCGGCGTGCGAGCGAACCTCTTGAACCCTGGGGGCGGATCGTGCCGGGCCCATCAACGCTGAGGTCTGCACCAGGTGCCGCCCGGGCGGGGCATAGGAGGGGGCCGCGGCGGTGACGACCGCGGTGTTCTTGATGGGGCCAGCGTTGCGACCGCGCCCATCGACGATCAACATCGGCAAGTCAGTCGGCGCTTCGTCCATCGTGAACCAGTCGGTCACGACGCCTTTCATCGGGGTCGCCGGTATGCCGACCAAGGCCGTCGCGGCTGGGGCGCTCGTTGCGATGACGACCAGATCGGCGCGGCTCGTCCCGCTGTCGGTTCGGACCTGGGCACGCATGCCATCGTCGTGCACGTCGCGCACAGTGACACCCGTGTGCACCGGTCGGCGAAGGCGATCTGCCAGTTGCTCGGGCAGGGCACGCATCCCCCGGTGGGGCAGTCCCGGCGAGCCGAGCGCGAACATGCGCAAGAGCAGCCTGGTGAAGGCATTGGATGTGCTGCCGTCGTCCTCGAGCAACACGCCCGCCATGAACGCGCTGACGACATGCTGCAGAGGTCCGGACAGCCCGGCGTCGGCCATCGCTTCGGCGCGGCTTGTGTCTTTGCCGCTGGTGATGGTGCCGACCGGCCCCAACGCTGGTGCGGCCCATCGGGCCAAGGCAAGCAGATCCACGGGGTGGAGGTAACCGCTGCGGGCCACGTCCATGATGTGCTGAGGCTCGCGCAAGGGATCGGCCAAGATGGCCATCCCCTTCTCACCCAGCACCCCAGACCCGGAACCGAAGGTCTGCATCCCTAACGCTTCGGTGTCGATGTGCTGCTGAATGGCCGGATAGGCCGGGTTCAACACTTGGAAGCCGCGATCCATCAAGAAGCCGTCGACGACGTCGGTGCGAATCCGACCGCCCACCTGCTCACCCGCCTCAAACACGGCGACATCGACCCCGGAGCGCTGAAGCACAGTGGCACACATCAAGCCGGCTAGTCCGGCGCCCACCACGATGACCTCGGCTGCCTCGGGTACGGATTCATTGGTCGGCATGAGCGTCATGATGCCTCATCGATGGCAGTCTGCGGCGAGATTTCGGATCGGCTGTTCTCCAGCCCCGCCATCGCCCATCGCACAGTCGCGGTGCCCACATGTCCCAACGGCTGAGCCACCCAACGGGCCACCACCTCCGGCACCGGCAACCCCAACAGTTTACGCGCCCATGGTGGGAGCAGCGCCACACCCCCTGCGGCCAAGGCGCCATACCCCGGCCGGGCCGCCCACGGAAGCGGCGGCGATAGCAGGAGGAACCGGGCGGCCTCACGAGCAGCGGG
>JBBSNC010000236.1:0-3930 GCA_038232855.1 Actinomycetales bacterium | reverse complement strand
GCACCGTGGGCGCTGTGCGTGGCAGCCCGAATGCGGGAACGCTTCGGCGCTGACGTGCAGGCGATGGCCACCGACGACGGCATCGTGCTGCGGTTGCCCGACCTCATCGACGACGCCGATGAGAAGTCCACGTTTGATGCTGATCTGATCGAGATGCTGACGCTGGATCCGGATGAGGTCCACGACATGGTCACCACCGAGATTGGCGGGTCAGCGCTGTTTGCGGCTCGGTTCCGGGAGTGCGCGGCGCGGGCGTTGCTGCTGCCTCGACGCTCCCCCGGAAAGCGGCAACCGCTGTGGCAGCAACGGCAACGTTCAGCGCAACTGCTCGAAGTCGCAGCGCGTTACCCCACCTTCCCCATCGTGCTCGAGGCCGTGCGCGAATGCGTGCAGGACGTCTATGACGTCGACGCGCTACAACAGTTGATGCGGGACATTGCCTCGCGGAACGTCTCGGTGGTCAGCATGACCACACAGAGCGCGTCGCCGTTCGCCCGCTCGATGCTGATGGGCTACATCGCGCAGTTCTTGTATGAGGGTGACTCGCCGCTTGCTGAACGTCGCGCAGCCGCCTTGTCGCTGGACCCGGCCCTGCTGGCGGAGCTGCTCGGCCGCGGCGAAGGGGCGCAACTGCGCGACCTGCTGGACCCCCAGGTTGTCAGCGATACCCAGGACCAACTACAGCGACTCACTGCCGACCGGGCCTGTCGGGACGCCAACGACGTCACCGACCTGTTGCGCACTCTTGGTCCCCTCAGCACCGCCGAAATCGCCCAGCGGGTCACGGAAGAGTCGCGGACTCAGGCGACCACATGGCTAGCCGAACTGTCCGAGCGACGACTCGTGATCGCTGTCCGGATCGCTGGAGACGAGCGGTGGGCCGATGCGCAAGACGCCGCCCGGTTGCGCGATGCGTTGGGCGTGGCGCTGCCGGTCGGAGTCCCCGCCATCTTCACCGAGCCCGTCGAGGATCCGCTCGGTGACCTCGTTCGCCGATATGCCCGCACGCACACCCCCTTCACGCTGACTGAGCTGGCCACCCGGCTGGGGATTGGGCGGGCCGTCGCCGGTGACGCCGTCCGACGTCTCATCGACTCCGGCCGGATGGTCGAAGGCGCGCTGCGACCCCTCAGCCTCAGCCCCGAAGCCGCGACAGGTCACGCTGACGACGTCGCTGCCGTCGGCGAGAACGCGGTGGAACTGTGTGACGCCGACGTGCTGCGCATGCTTCGGCGTCGCTCGTTGGCCGCTCTGCGCCAAGAAGTCGAGCCGGTGACGCAAGACACCTACGCTCGGTTCCTCTCCGGTTGGCAATCGATCGGCGAACTGCGCGGCGTCGACGGCGTGCACCGAGCGATAGAACAGTTGGCCGGGGCTCACCTGCCGGCCAGCGCGGTTGAATCGCTGATTCTGCCCGCGCGGGTGAAGGACTACACGCCGGGCATGCTGGATGAGTTGATGACTGCAGGCGAGGTGCTGTGGCAGGGCCACGGCTCGCTGCCGGGCGACGACGGTTGGATCTCGCTGCACCTCGCGGAGACGGCCCATCTCACCCTGGCGACACCCGGGATCCAGACCGAAACCTCCGGGACCGGTAGCGAGCCGGAGGCCTCGCAGCACGATCGTGCGCAGCAAGTGCTCGATGTGTTGGAGCGTGGCGGGTCCTACTTCTTCCGCGCTCTTGCCGACTCGCTGCCCGCCGAGCCGGCACTCGACGACGCAACGCTGCTGGCCACGATGTGGGAGTTGGTGTGGGGCGGCCGACTGACCGGGGACACCCTGGCACCAGTGCGGATGCTGCTGTCCGGCGGCAAAACGGCGCACAAGTCGAGACGCAGCGGGCCCCGCACGGGTCGGTCGACGCGGTGGTCCCGCCCGTCCGTCGGCCTAGCCGGGGTCGGAGCCTCAGCCCCGCCACCTCGACCGCGGATGCCGAGCCGCACCGGACCCGCTACTGCCCCTGGCCGGTGGTCGTTGCTGCCGCAGATCGAGACCGACCCCACCGTGCGCGCGTTGGCCACAGCCGAGCAACTTCTGGATCGGTATGGCGTGCTGACTCGAGGAAGTGTCGTTGCCGAGGGCATCGCCGGAGGGTATGCCGGCGTCTACCGCATCCTGGCCGGTGCCGAAGAGGCAGGCAGGGTGCGTCGCGGCTACTTCGTCGAGCATCTAGGCGCCGCCCAGTTCGGCACGACGGGCGCTGTGGACCGGATGCGAGCACTCTCTGAGCACTCGCCGCTGCCTTCGTCGTCAACGCCGGCGGGATCTGCGGGCAAGGTAGCGGCCACGGTGCTGGCGGCCACCGACCCGGCAAATCCGTTCGGTGCCTCGATCCCCTGGCCAGTCCGAGACGCGGGCGTCCCGGACGACGACGCACCGCACAGCCAGCACCGGGCGGGGCGCAAGGCCGGGGCCTTGGTGGTGCTCGTCGACGGCTGTCTCGGCCTCTATCTGGAGCGTGGCGGGCGTACCGCCTTGACCTACACCGAGGACCCCGACCATCTGGGGCGGATCGCCGCGGCCCTTCGCGATCAGGTCACGCACCGCAACGTCGCCTCGCTGATCGTCAAGAAGATCGATGGCACTCCAGCACTGTCCAGCACCCACCCCTTCGCTCTTGCGTTGACCGAGGCCGGCTTCCACACGGCACCGCAGGGCCTGCGGCTGCGGCGCTGAACGATGCCCGAAGGCGACGCGGTATGGCGCACAGCTCGGCGGCTGCACACAGCGCTGGCCGGCGACCGGTTATTGACCTGCGACTTGAGGGTGCCCAGCCTCGCGACCGTTGACCTCATCGGGCGACGCACCATCGAGGTCGTGCCGCGCGGAAAACATCTCCTGCACCGGATCGAGGGCGATCTGACCTTGCACAGCCATCTGCGGATGGAGGGTCGGTGGCGCACCTTCCGAACGTCTCACTCGCGGTCGGTCAGGGCGACCGATGATCACACAGTGCGGGCCATCCTGGCGACGCCCACCCACCGCGCGGTTGGCACCAAACTCGGCATGCTCGATCTGGTGCGAACCAGCACTGAGCACGCCATCGTCGGCCATCTTGGTCCAGATCTGCTGGACCCTCAGTTCGACCTGTCGCTCGCTTTGCACAACCTGATGACTCACTCACAGCGCAGCATCGCAGAGGCACTCTTGGATCAGCGCAACCTCGCGGGGATCGGTACCATCTTCGCCTCAGAGACCTTGTTTCTCCATGGCGTCAGCCCCTGGGCTAGCGTGTCGCGCGTCGGCCACAGCGAGATCACTGAAATCGTGGAGACTGCGCGGCGCTTACTGGTGCAGAGTTGCCGACTGGGCCGGACCACCATCACCGGACGCTCAGACCTTCGGGATGATGCTTGGGTGCATGGGCGCGTGGGATTGCTGTGCAAGCGATGCGGCGCGACGATCAGGCTCGCCCCCATCGGGCAGCAGCCTCACGAGCGGGTGATGTTTTATTGCCCGCCGTGTCAGGGCGGTCTAGCCCCCACCGACGATGGCGCACACCAAACGCCTCTCGGCCACGGGCAATACGCACGAAGTGGCGACTAGGCGGCAGAGTGAATGGCGTTTGCCGCCCGCACGATGTCTTGCTTTGTCAGCGCGTCACGATGAATCGGCTTGGCCAAACCATCGGCCATCAAAGCGCCTACCTGGTGCTCCGAGGCCTCTGCCACGCTCACCCGGTCGGAGACGTTGCTGAGCATTTGCGCCATCGGCAGATCCAAGGCCTTGCAGATTGAGGCCAGCAACTCCGAAGAGGCTTCCTTCTCTCCCCGCTCGACCTCGGAGAGGTACCCGAGGGAAACCGCTGCGCTGGCTGAAACCTCGCGCAGGGTCCGACCCTGGACTTGCCGCTGCTCGCGCAGCACATCCCCGAGTTCGCGTCGTAAGAGCACCATGGGCCATCCCTCCTTTTACGTTCTGCCGCCCGCT
>JBBSNC010000235.1:0-3931 GCA_038232855.1 Actinomycetales bacterium | reverse complement strand
TTCCCGCGGCACCACACGACCCTCCTCGCGGGTCAGGACGCGAAGAAGATCAAACTCTTTGGCCGTCAGCGAGACCTCTTGCCCGCGGAAGAAGGCCCGTCGAGCTTTGATGTCGACGGCGATCGGCCGATCACCCACATCTCGACTGTCAGTGCCCCGACGAAGCAGGGCACGCACGCGAGCCAACAACTCAGCTAGTCGGAAGGGCTTGGTGACGTAGTCATCCGCCCCCGCATCGAGCCCCACCACAGTGTCCACTTCGTCGCCCCGCGCGGTCAGAATCAGAACCGACGCGGTCAGCCCCTCTTGACGAATCCGTCGGCACACTTCCAGCCCGTCAAGGTAGGGCAACCCGATATCAAGAATGACCAGATCGGGAGCCTCGCCCTCGGCAAGGGTAAGAGCCGCGCGACCGTCCTCGGCGACATCGACTGCATACCCCTCCCGGCGGAGCGCACGAGACAATGGCTCGGAGATGGTCTCGTCATCCTCGGCCAGCAGTACGCGCATCATGGGTCAATGATAGTCGCCCCGAGCGGATTTCGCTGCCATTGCGGACTTCGCCTCTCATTGAAGGCTGAAATGCCTTCCTTGCGGTCTTGCGAGGAGGCAGTCCGGCGCCAGCACTCGTCTTCTATATCGAGCCCAGAACGCAAGTCAATATCGCTACCTAAGCGCATTGCGTGTTTTGCATTTCGTAAACCGACGGGGGAATGCCGCGCGACCTCTGCGGCGAGTTCAAGGGCGATGCCTCGAGCCCGGCCTGTGCCGGTGATCTGGTCTAACACACCGAGCGCAGCCCCCTGATGAGCGTCGAGGCGACGGGCCGTGAAGATCATCGACGCCGCTTTGGACCATCCCACGCGACGAGTCAGAAGCTGCGTGCCACCGCCACCTGGCATCAGGCCGACGGACACCTCGGGCAACCCGATGACTGCCCCTTCACCGGCGACGATGAGATCGGCGGACAAAGCCAGCTCCAGGCCACCACCCAGGGCGTAACCCTCCACGGCGGCTATCACTGGCATGGGCAGACCCAACACGGCGGCATACGCCTGCCGCGAGATGTCGCGTTGGGTGAACAACTCCTCATCGCTCATCCCATGTCGCTCCTTGAGATCGGCGCCTACGCAGAAGGCCCGTTCGGATGTGCTGCTCAGGACCACCACGCGCACAGAACTGTCAGCGGCGAGAGAGGCTAGCTCTGCGGTCAGGGATTGCGCCATCGCTGAGGACACGGCGTTCAAGGCCGTTGGTCGATTGAGTGCGACCTCCACGATGTGCTGGCCAGGAGGGTGCCGACTCACTTGCACCAAGGGCGGCTCAGGTTGCTGCGCGGTGACCATACGCTCACGCTAGCGCGGCTCCTGGCGCGGTCGCAGATGTACGACGTCGCCAGCGTGGTGCGCAGTTCGCCGTCGCCCCTCATCGACGAGCAGCGCGCCCGAGTCGTTGATCCCCTCGACCACCCCCTGGATCCGGGAATCATCGGCGAGCTCAAGCACGATGTCGCGTCCTAGGCTCCAACACGCGCTCCGATAGGCGTCGAACACGGACTGTGGGTCCTGCGGCAACTCCTGAAGCAGTGAGTCTAGGTGACCTAGGTACAACCCCAGCCATTCTTGCCTTGCGCTCGGCGGCAGGCGTTGGCCACCTCGCGCCAGACGCCAGGACGTTGCAGTATCAACCGGCAGGTCGGTGCCGGTCTGGTCGATGTTGAGCCCGGCGCCGATGACGATGACCTCGCCCCGCGCGTGGGCGAGCACGCCGCATACCTTGCCTGGCTCCGACCGCACGTCGTCATTGCTTGGCGGCGGCAACAGCACATCGTTGGGCCACTTCAAGCCCGCTTTCACCGCGCAGGAGTGGTCACCCAGCGCCCGGACTACGGCAAGGCCGGTGAGCAGAGGCACCCAACCCACGAGAGATACCTGCGGGGCCACCACCGCAACACTGACGGCCAAAGACATCCCTTGTGGTGCGGTCCATTGACGTCCTCGGCGGCCAAGACCGGCGCTCTGGTGATCGGCCACCACGACTCGCCCGGGGCGTGGGTCCTCGAGCATCTCGCGGTTGGTGGAATCGATCGTCTCGTGCCATTCGGGGCGCGCCCAACGCTGACTGACCACCCAAGCAAGGCTAAGTTATCCGGATGGACGACTCCAGCCCCGAAGTCACCCCCGACATGAGGACTACCGCAGGTCGACTCGAGGACTATCGGCGCCGCATCGATGAAGCGGTGCACGCCGGTTCCGCGCGCGCGGTGGAGAAACAGCACGCCAGAGGCAAACAGACTGCTCGCGAGCGCATCGACCAACTCCTCGATGAAGGGTCGTTCACCGAGTTGGATGAGTTGGCCAGGCACCGATCGACCAACTTCGGCCAAGAGAAGAACCGTCCGTATGGCGACGGCGTGGTCACTGGCTACGGCACCGTTGATGGGCGCCCGGTAGCTGTCTTCGCCCAAGACTTCACCGTCTTTGGTGGATCACTGGGCGAGGTCTTCGGCGAGAAGATCGTCAAGGTGATGGATCTTGCATTGAAGGTGGGCTGCCCGGTCGTCGGGATCAACGACTCCGGAGGTGCGCGCATCCAGGAGGGGGTCGCCGCCCTCGGCCTGTATGCCGAAATCTTCCGCCGCAACGTCCACGCCTCGGGGGTGATCCCGCAGATCTCACTGGTGCTGGGGCCTTGTGCCGGCGGCGCGGTCTACTCCCCCGCCATCACCGACTTCATCGTGATGGTCGAGAAGACATCGCACATGTTTATCACCGGCCCCGACGTCATCAAGACCGTCACCGGCGAGGACGTCACGTTCGAGGATCTTGGTGGCGCGCAAGCGCACAATGCCCGTTCCGGCGTCGCGCACTACGCGGCCAGCGACGAGGCAGACGCCATCGCCTATGCCCAGGATCTGTTGTCCTTCCTGCCCCAGAACAATCTGGAGGATCCCCCGATCTTCGAAGCCGAACCTGACCTGAGCGTCAACGCGTCTGACGAAGAATTGGACACGCTGCTGCCGGATTCGGCCAACATGCCCTACGACATGGTGACGGTGCTGGAGCACGTGTTGGACGACGGAGAGTTCCTACAGGTGCAAGAACTGTTCGCCCCCAACATCGTGGTCGGCTTCGGACGGGTTGAGGGGCGCTCGGTCGGCATTGTGGCGAACCAGCCCATGCAACTGGCCGGCACGCTGGACATCAACGCCTCCGAGAAGGCGGCCCGCTTCGTGCGCACCTGCGACGCCTTCAACGTGCCCATCCTGACCTTCGTCGATGTGCCCGGCTTCCTGCCGGGAACGGATCAGGAGTGGGGCGGCATCATCCGTCGCGGTGCCAAACTGCTCTACGCCTACGCCGAAGCCACCGTGCCGCTGGTGACCGTCATCACCCGCAAGGCCTACGGCGGTGCGTATGACGTGATGGGGTCCAAGCACTTGGGTGCGGATATCAATCTGGCCTGGCCGACCGCGCAGATCGCCGTGATGGGGGCTCAGGGCGCCGCAAACATCCTGTATCGCAAGCAACTGGCCCAGGTCGCGGAGGAGGGCGGCGATGTAGACGCCGCCCGCGCCCAACACATCCTCGAGTATGAGGACACCCTGGCCAATCCGTACATCGCGGCTGAGCGAGGCTTCATTGACGCAGTGATTGCACCGGCACAGACTCGAGTGCAGATCGTCAAGGCCCTGCGCACGCTGCGCACTAAACGGGCCAATCGCGCTCCGAAGAAGCACGGAAACATCCCACTATGAGCGCCGCGGACACAGCGGTCCTGCGGATCACCGGTAAGCCCACTGCTGCGCAAACGGCTGCCGTCATCGCGGTACTTGCAGTGGCTGTATCCCCGCCGCAGACGGAACAACAGCGCCCACAGCGCTCACTGTGGAGTTCCCGGGGTCGCGCCGCTCGACCGCGTCTGTCGCCGG
>JBBSNC010000234.1:0-3931 GCA_038232855.1 Actinomycetales bacterium | reverse complement strand
GCTGCCAGCGTCGCGACCAGATCGCCGGCCCCGACCCCGGTGGCCGCAACCACAAGACCTGGGCCGATGATTTTCCACCGCGGCGCAGCCCCGCCGTCGTCATCGACCGCCATATGGTGGTCGGCCTTGCGCCCATCATTCGTGCTCATCGAGCACCCCCTGTGCGGTATGCGGTGCCCCTCACCCGATGGCAAAGGCTCTCCGCATACCGTGCCACAAGACATCGGTCGAGCGCGAGGGATCTATGCCAATTTCTGCGAAATTCCGCTTGGCACTGCCTACCCGTGCGCGTCGGGCACCGCGTCGGCGCCGCCTTCACTGGTCTCTTCGTTGAGACTGGCGCCACCAGCCTCAGAGACCTGTCCCTCATCGCTGCCTGCCGCCTCGTCTTGCTCCTGCGCGTGGTCATCTGAGGTGTCGTTCGGCGAGGCATCAGCGGAGGGGACAGACAGATCTTGATTTGTCATGCATCGACTGTCCCACTCACTTCCCAGGGAGCGACACGCGGGGTGCCCGGGACGGAGCATCAGTGGTATACATACCTTCACCGTTGTGCCGCAACCCGTCCTTTCCCCGGCGACCTAAGGCTCGATGACATGGCTGAGCAAACGACCGAATCTTCCGGCGATGGCGCTCCCCGAGGGTTCAGGGCAAAACTCAAGAATCTCGGCCCGGGACTGATTGTCGCCGCAGCTTTCATCGGTCCTGGGACGGTCACGACGGCCAGCGTTGCCGGTGCCGACTACGGGTTTGCGCTGCTCTGGGCGATCATCTTCAGCGTTTTGGCGGCGATGGTGCTGCAAGAGATGTGTGCCCGGCTTGGGGTCGTCAGTCGGGAGGGTCTCGGCGAGGCGCTGCGCTCAACCTTCGACAACGTGGCTGTCAAAGTCGCCGCCATCATCCTGGTGATCGGGGCCATCACCGTTGGCACCGCCGCATTCGAGGGCGGCAACCTCACCGGAGCCGCGCTTGCGTTGGACGCCGTCTTTGGCGGGAGCACCGCGATCTGGGCAGCCATTGTCGCTGTTCTCGCAGCCGGTCTCTTGGCCACCGGGTCCTACCGCACCGTCGAGCGCGTGCTGGTCTGGCTCGTAGTGCTGATGGGCATCGTCTTCATGGTGACCGCGGTCATGGTGACTCCCAGCCTGGGTGATCTCTTCGCCGGGCTGGTCCCCCGAGTCCCATCGGGCTCGGTGCTCACGGTAATCGCGCTCATCGGCACAACCGTTGTGCCCTACAACCTCTTCTTGCATGCCAGCAGCGTGCAAGACAAGTGGGGCGAGGATGTGCCCACCGATCGGGCCGTCGCAGAGGCAAGACTGGACACTCGCCTCTCCGTTGGCCTCGGGGGCCTTGTCACCATCGCCGTGCTGACGACGGCAGCCGCCGCGTTGTTCTCAACCGGCCGGGGAGTCGAGAGCGCCGCCGACATGGCAACCGCCTTGGAACCGCTGCTCGGTGCTTCCGCGAAGTACTTCTTCGCCTTCGGCCTCCTGGCCGCAGGGGTCACCAGCTCTGTCACGGCACCGCTAGCTGCGGCATACGCCACTGCTGGCGCGTTCGGATGGAAACGCGATCTGGCGGATCCGAAGTTCAAAGCGACTTGGGCACTCATCATCGCCGTCGGAGTCACGTTCGCGATCATCGGCTCGAGCCCGACCGAGTTGATCGTGTTTGCACAGGCAGCCAACGGGTTGATCCTGCCGATCGTCGCCGTGTTCTTGCTGGTCGTGATGAACCGCAGCGACCTGCTCGGAAAGCACGTCAACACTCTCGGCGCCAATATCGTCGGCGGGATCGTCGTGCTGGTCGCAATCGGGCTGGGCGCTCGCTCCTTGCTGACCGCATTCGGCGTTATCTGAGCAACCCTTCGGCCAGCGACGTGCCTTCATCGGCGACCCCAGGCAGGGCAAGGAAGAAGCCCCCACCTTCGGGGCGGATGTATTCCTCGAGCGGTTCCCCGTTCAGCCGCTCCTGCACCGCCAAGAAGGTGCTCAGGGAGCGCTGGAACGACACGAAGGCCAAACCTTGATCGAGCTGGCCCACCCTGTCCACCCCCCTGGTGTAGGAGAAGCCACGTCGGAGCATGAGCTGCTCGGCGGTCTTTTCCGTGCGTGGGTTGGCCAGTCGAATGTGTGAGTCCAACGGCGTGGTCTCTCCGTCGGGGTCGCCCTCAAACGACACCTCGGCACGCTCGTCGCTCGCGCCGAGCGGAGCCCCCGTGTCCTTGTGCCGCCCGATGAGCGCCTCCTGCTCGCTGAGCCGAGTGCGATCCCAGAACTCGACAAGCATCCTGATCACCCGGACAACGTGATACGAGCCGCCCACCGCCCAGTCGGGTTCGCCGTCATCGGCCCCCACCCAGACATGCCGATCCATCAGCGACTCATCCGTTGACGCCGGGTTCGCGGTTCCGTCCTTGAAGCCCAGCAGGTTCCGCGGCGTCTGACCGCCGGCGCCCGTCGAGCCACGCATACCCCTCGGTCGACCACGCCAAAATCAGGTGCGCCCTGGTGGCCCGCATCACCTGACGCAGCGCGTGCTGGATGGTGTCTTCGTGCCCAGCCTCGATGCTGATCAGCAGGTCGCCGTGCGAGCGGTCGGCGTCGAGGCGGTCGTTCGCCAAGAACGGCATCTTCACGAGCTCCCGCGGTGCCCGATCAGTCAGGCCGAACCGGTCATCGAAGAGCGAGGCACCCACGCTGACCACAATGGCCAAGTCATCGGCAGGTGGCTCAGGCCCGAGAATGCCGGCTTCGGCCGGTGGGTATGCCGGATCGCGCACCTCGGGCATCCGGCCAGCCATCGAGTCCGCCACCGTGGCGCTGAGGGCTGCGAACATCTCTTGAAGTCCGTCGCGGTTTCGGGCAGTCACCCGAAATGCCGCTAGTGCTGCCAAGGCCGGCACCGGGGCAGTCGTCACTCCATTTTGGCGGGCACCCACGAAGGGCACCCGCACCGGCTCTCGCACAGACCCCGAGACTGCGCCTTCCGCGTCGCTGTCGCCCACTGATGAAGCCTGGGCACCAGGTGATTCCGGTCCTGAGCACGCCGACAGGCCGGCGACGGCACCGACCGATCCGAGGGCGGCCGTGAGCAGACTGCGCCTGCCCAAACCCACCGGGCACGTTTGCGTCACTCTTGCAGCTCCAGCGCTCCGGCCACTTGGGAGGTCAGTTCGGACAGGGCTGCAGTCTGCGCAGTCAGTTGGTCGACCACAGCTGGCTCAACCGTCACATCGGGGCAGCGGTCGGAGGGAAACTCGTCGTCCTCAAGGCAATAGAGAACCCAACTGTCTCCATCGCGCAGCGGCTCCTAGGTGTCTTCGAGGTCGGCGAATGCCGTGTCCAGGTCTGCCGCCAACTCGGGGTCGGCCTCTTCCAGGGCCGGGCTCAGCAGCTCGATGGCGAACTTTGCGCCTTCGACGTTTGCCCCTAGATCCCACAGGTCGGTCTTGGCGTATCGGTTCTCCTCGCCGGTGATCTTGCCGAGCGAAACCTCCTCGATCAGCTCGGAGGCACCCACCGGAACGGCAGCAGCCGGGATGTCCAATGTCTGCACCTCGTCGGCCAGCGTGCTCAGGTCGGCATCGAGTTGGTCAGCGAACTCGGCGCCGCCGGTGGTGGTCTCTTCTTCAAAGAGGATGTACTCGAGACGGTGCCACCCGGTGAAGCCCGGATCGTCTGGGCCCTCGAAATCGTCGACGCGCGCATCCAGAGTGCCATCCAACTCTTCAATGAGTCCGGCGATCGGCTCGATGCGCTCCCAACCCTCGCGAGACGGAGCGTATGCAGCCTGCGCCGCTTCCAGGTCGCCCGCGCGCACCGCGTCGGTCAGGATCGTGGTCGCCGAGCGTGTCTGCTCGACCTGATCCACGACATACGCCTGGTAGTCTGCGACCGCCTGAGTGACCAGCTCGTTGTCTGATTCG
>JBBSNC010000233.1:0-3962 GCA_038232855.1 Actinomycetales bacterium | reverse complement strand
GCGAGGGCCTGGACAACCCCCGGGTTACGGCTGACGGGACCGTCGTCGTGCACAGCCCCACTCCCTCCCTTCTTGCACTGGGGAAGGTGACGACGCAACTTCGAACCATCGTGGGGCACCACGTCCGTGTGTTCTTTGACACCAACCCAGCGGCTGCAGGCTGGGAAACCACCGCTCTTTGACCTACCCCGACGCGATCACAGCCGCGCTAGAGCGGATCATCGCCCTTGCCGCCGGTCGATCGGTCGAGGACCTCACTGAGAATCGTGTACTGCTCCGAGCCATCGAGCGCTACTGGGTACTCGCCGGGAACGCGGCAAAGGCGCATGCGCAGGCCGCAGGCATAGATATGGGCATGGAACCGTGGTCCTCGTTGGCAGGGATCAGGGACGCCCTGGCCCACCATCGGATCGACGAAGTGGACCCCGAGTTGCTGCACCGCGCGTCGACCGTTGAGATCAACGAGGTCATGGATGCAGTGCGATCCGCGATTTAGGTTGCGACCGCCAGGTAAGTGGACATGTCGTCCGGCGCCGATAGCGGGGTGATCCCAGGTGGCTGATACTGGGATACGGACGTGCTCACCTCCACGGTCTCGCACAAGACCAGATTCAGGCGCTTGAACGCGACCCGCGTTTAGACCGAGAACATCCGGCCGTCATTGCTGAGTTTTATGAGTCACTTTTCGAATTGTGGGCTTACCGGGTGACGCTGATCGGCGGCTCGCACCGGCTTGGAGAAGAGGTCGAACGGGAACTTGGATCACGCGATGCCAGACAAGCACCTCCCGTAGGCGAAACGGATCGACACCTGCAGGCTGCTTGGGAACGAGCCGAGGCTGCACGGCTACTGAGAAACGCGGACTTTCCGCTTCTGAACGCTTGGTGTGTGGCGCAGCACGTCTTTGCACTGGACGCGCTCATTGAGGAGTTCACACCAAGCGTCCAGGAAGTACTGATCGATCACCGGGTGCGTGAGGTCTTCCGGCTCGTGGCAGAGCGCCAGCCTACGTTGGCGGAAGCGCTCGCCGCCGGTCACGAGGACCATCTATTGGCTGGCATCATCGACGGCCTTATCGGCAATGCAAGGTTCCCCCAACGTCCGGCCGGGGCGGGGCTGGCTCGCTACGAGAGGGGCCTACAGGATGCAGGGATGTGGCCGCTTCCTGCAATTCCGGCAGACATGGAACGGGCGCTGATCGAGGCTCATGTCATCAGGGATGTGGTAGCGCACCGGGGAGGCTTTGTGGACGGTCGCGCGCTGGACAAGGACCCTGACTTCCCCTACGCGTCAGGGAAGCTACTAAGACTCAATTCGGGCGACTATCGAAAGTACAGCGCCGCGGTCCGCGCGTTCGCCTACCTTGTCACATCCGGTGACGCAACAGCGTTGGAGCACTGGAGGGAGGATCATCTGGTAGGCCCTTGAGTCTCATGACCAAACCGTGGACCATGGATTTGCAGAGGCCTCGGACCGTGCGGGCCAACGCTTCCAACTGCATCGGCTGGTGAGCAAACCGTGTCGGCAGTGGGGTTTGGACAGTTGCGGACGCTGGACCGCCCAAAGGAGGGCTTGTCCCTTACGCGACAGCGGCACAGGTGCAGATTTCGTTGGGTTCACCCCAGACATGGCCTTGCTGCCGTGCGATCTTCCAAACGGTGTTGCGGTGCCAGCCAACCTCAGCGGCGATCTCCCGGCAGGACACAACAGTTCGATGATGCGGTTCCGCTCCGCGTCTGTGATCGTCATGGACTTCGAACCTCCCTGGCCCATGCGTGCTCAGGGTGGCGGCGAAAGTACGCCGCTTCTGATTCGGCGTCGTCGATGCCTGGAGCCACCAAGTGCGGCCCGTGCGGGTCGGCCGGGCCGGCGTTGACCGGCGGCCGGTAGTCCGGCTGGGGTGTGGCATTGGCGGGTTTGCCGATCCCATAGCTACGCCGACGGAAGTATCTGAGCGCCGGAGGGTCGGCGGCCACCTCGGCTTGACCGTCGATGAACGACACTCCGACAGACCGGCCTGAGAACCATGGGACCGGGGCGTAAATCGTGAGAAGGCTCAACAGGGCCGATACCACAGGTGTGGCGGGCCCCAAGAGCAGCCGATCTCCTAGGCCTCCTCGAAGAGTAGCCTGAAGGTTGATGGTCATGATCCGCAGCCACCTGGACCCCGAGGTGGACGGCGAGCCACTGGAGTACGCTGGCCGCTACCTGGCCGAGGTTAGCGTCCTCGAAATGAAGACGCGGCTCTTTGTGGCCGAGTACCTTACCGGTCAAAGCGTCGGGGTCAGCCCGGCTCATGGCCCGATAGTCGTGCTCCACGACACACTATTGAAGCGCCTCAACCTGGACCCCCTGTCCAAGATCGTTCGTCGGATTCTGCGGGATCAACAGGTCGACGAGCACGTCATCGAGTCCTGGATATGGCTGCCCAGCGAGATGGCCAAGCTCGCCAAGGCTAGAAATGATCTAGCCCACCTCGCGGGACCATGGGAAAGTCCACAACCGCACGACCGTCGCGAGGCGGTAGCGCTCCTTCACCGTGTTTACTCCGGAACGATCGACCTCTGGAGTGCCCTTTGTCTCCCAGACGCCAGGCAACTCGGACCGTGCCGGTTCGGATACCACGCCGAGATGGGGACAATCCACGCCGACCTCTTCGATCATTCACAGGGGTGATGCCAGGTCAAGAGACGCCTGACACTCCGCCCCCGATTGCGTACGGCGCAACCTCGCAACGGGGCCCTGAAATGGGATGCAGATTGTGGGGGTCAGGCAGTACGGGTGGGTTTCACCAGGATTGTGGCGGCGGGGTCGACGCCATGCGCCCAGGCCAGGGTGGGGAGCTCGGACCCCTCAAGGCCGGCGATTTCGAGCGCTGCCTGTCCGGATAAGTGGGAGGACTTGATCGACTGGCCGTTGGCGATGGCGGCGTAGAACTGAGCGGCGTAGTTGATCGCGTCGCCGTCGCCGATGCTGTCGGCCATCCCGATGGCGAACGGCACGACTTGCGCCACCAGGTTGTCGATCTGCGCGGCCGATTTGCACGCATTCAGCAGCACCAGCAGTGGCGGATCGTCGGTTGCCTGGATTGCCCTCGCGAACGCGCGCGCGGTGACAATTACGCCCTCATGCGGTTCATCCTGTTCGTCCTCGAACACGATGAGGTCCTCGTTGCTGTGACCTGAGAAGTGCACCACATGGGGACGGAACTTCGTGATCCCGTCGAGCAAGTCAGTCGTGGTCGCCGCAGGACGCACGTCCATCTCGATCTGGTCGCGATGCAAGGCGGACTCAACAGCAGTCCGGATGCGTTTCTGCTCCCGCCCCACGCGCAGATCCCCTGCTGAGGAGGCGCCGAGGATTAGCACGCGGAGCTTCTCCGGCTTGGGGTCGGGCAACTGACGCAATACCTCGTCGACAGCCGTCTCTGCTTCCGTAATCCGCGACTCAAGTGACGCACGATCGGCGGCGGTGCGCCATTCTGACTGCTGCTGATCGCGCTTCCGGCGACGTTCGACGGCGTCTGTCTCACCCTGCTCGGCGCGGGTCAGCTTCGTTATCAGCGCTGACTCCTCCTTCAAATACCTACTCGCCTTCCTCTGCCAGCGGCCGGCCTCCTTGCCGGCACTCTCGGCCGCATTGTCCCTGCGGTCGGCCTCGCGCATTTTGCTTGCAGCCGTCATCTGACTCTTGGTCTTCGTCGCCGCCTGGCGTGCCGTGGCGGCTTCGGCACGCTCCTTGGACTCCTTCGTTCGGTACTCGCCGACCTTCTTTTCGGCCTCGGCCCGCTGCTCCAGTTTGCGTTCAAGCTGACCGCGGTACTGGTTCGCGCTCATCGGTTCCTACTTGTTTCGTTGCAGAAGAATCCCGCACGCTACCCCGCGATGCCATAAGCCGGATGCGTTGGCGCTGGCCATTCGAGATCCCCGGTCCCAGTAGCCACGGCGGCAGTCAGCCATAGG
>JBBSNC010000232.1:0-3974 GCA_038232855.1 Actinomycetales bacterium | reverse complement strand
CCTTCCCCAAGGTCAGTACGGTCAGCCAGGTCGAGGCGATGGTGAATGTGTGCGCTGCGCTGGAGTCGGCACACGGTCTGGCTCCGGGCACGTTGCGCTTCGAGATACAGGTCGAAACCCCGCAACTGATCCTCGGCGCTGACGGCACAAACCCTCTCGCCCGTGCCATCCATGCCGGTCAAGGACGAGTGACGTCGCTGCACTACGGCACCTACGACTACAGCGCCTCGTTGCAGATCTCGGCGGCCAACCAGTCAGCGGACCACCCGGCCGCCGACCACGCCAAGCTGGTCATGCAACTGGCCGCAGCGGGTACCGGCGTCCACACCTCCGACGGCTCGACCAACGTGATTCCGACCGGCTCGAACGAGCAGGTCCATGCCGCCTGGGCGCTGCACGCCGCACTGGTGGACCGAGCGCTGAAGCGGGGCATCTACCAGGGTTGGGACATGCACCCAGGCCATCTGCCCACGCGCTTCATTGCCACCTTCGCCTTCTACCGCCAGGACGTCGCCTCAGCCGCGCAGCGCCTGTCCAACTACCTCGGCCGCGTCGACTCGGCCGTGATGGACGAGCCAGCAACCGCCCGGGCACTTGCCCGCTACGTCGCCCGCGGATATGCCTGTGGCGCCGTCGCCGAGGACGAGGTCACTGGTGGGTGCGGTCTGAGCCCCGCCGACCTAGCGACGTTGGCACGCGACCGCTCAGACACCGAAAGCCTGCGTCGCTCCTGATGAAGACCCTGCACACCCGACACCTACCCAACCCCGACCTTCCCCGGTCAATCACGAAGCTCATCCGAGCTACCCACTAAGGAGAAATGCGCATGGCTCGCAAAGAAGCGAAAACCAAGGAGCCGGTTCACCCGGTAGATGAAATCATGCCCATCGGGCAGATGACGGTCTACGGTTTGCAGCACGTGCTGAGCATGTATGCCGGTGTCGTTGCCGTTCCTCTGATCATCGGTAGTGCCCTGGGCCTGTCCGGAACAGAGCTGACCTACCTCGTCTCCGCTGGTCTGTTCCTCTCCGGTGTAGCCACGTTGATCCAGACCCTGGGGTTCTGGAAGATCGGTGCCCGGCAGCCCATCGTGCAGGGCACCTCGTTTGCCGCTGTCTCCACCATGCTGGCCATCGGCACCGCTGAGGGCGGCACGGACGGCCTGCGCACCATATTCGGTGCGGTCATCGCAGCCGGCATCATCGGTTTCCTGTTGGCGCCGGTGTTCACCAGCCTGCTGCGCTTCTTCCCTGAGGTGGTGACCGGGACGATCATCACGATCATCGGTCTGTCTCTGTTGCCGGTGGCCGTCCGCTGGGCCGGCGGCGGCGCGGGCTCCGAGGAGTTCGGGGCCCCCAAGAACATCGCCTTGGCGCTCGCAACCATCGTCATCATCGTGTTGATCTACCGCTTCCTGCCACCCTTCTTCAGTCGAGTCGCGATCCTGCTCGGTCTGCTACTGGGCACCGTGGTTGCTCTGCCCTTCGGGATGGCTGACCTGGGCCGGATCGGCGATGCCAACGTCTTCCAGCTGACCACGCCGTTCTATTTCGGTCTGCCCATCTTTGAGATCGGCGGCATCATCTCGATGACCATCGTGATGTTGGTCATCATGACCGAAACCACGGCCGACATCCTGGCCATCGGCAAGGTCATCGACAAGCCCGCCGACCGGCAAACGGTGACCAACGGCCTACGCGCCGACATGGGCTCGACTGCCCTGGCCGGTGTCTTCAATGGCTTCTCGGTCAGCGCCTTCGCACAGAACGTCGGCCTGGTCGCGATCACCGGCATCAGGAGCCGGTATGTGGTTGCGGTCGGCGGCGTGATCCTCATACTGCTGGGCCTGTTCCCGATCCTCGGCGCCTTCGTCGCCGTCGTGCCGCTGCCAGTCCTCGGCGGCGCCGCGGTCGCACTGTTCGGCACCGTTGCCGCCAGCGGTATCCGCACCTTGGGCCAGGTGGAGTTCCAGGGCAACAACAACCTGGTCATCGTGGCGTTGGCGCTCGGTATGGGCGTCCTGCCGATCGCCGTGCCGGAATTCTACGAAGAGTTCCCCGCCTGGTTCCAGGTCATCTTCGACTCGGGCATCACCGCGACGACCATCACGGCTGTGATCCTGAATGCCATCTTCAACGTCTACGGCCGCCCCGGTGATCGTGAGGCGGCCGTCTTCTCCGAGGCACCGAGCCCGGCGTCCATCACTGACGCGGACGAGGAGCGGATCGGTGAGCGCGCGCTGGAGCCCAATGCCGGCCGAGGTGTCGACAACGAGTTCGTCACGCGCCAGGCCCGCGGTGATGCCGAAACGAAAGGCTCTCGCCGCCGCGGTGGATCACACAGCCACGAAGATCCCAACCCGTCACAAGAGACAAAGGAGTCCTGAATATGAGCGACGTCGTCCTCACATCCAACCAATACGGCAAGGCAGAAAACCGTGTGGTTCGGGTGACCCGAGACACCGACCGTCACGAGATCATCGACCTCAACGTCACCTCGGAGTTGCGCGGCGACTTCGAGACCGCACACACCGAGGGTGACAACAGCCACGTCGTCGCCACTGACACGCAGAAGAACACCATCTTCGCGTTTGCCAAAGACGGGGTCACCTCCCCCGAGCAGCTGCTGCTGCGTCTGGGCGATCACTTCACCAGTGAGTTCGACTGGGTCAGTGGTGGCCGGTGGGCCGCCGAGGAGTTCGCGTGGTCGCGGATCGACGATCACGACCACTCCTTCTACAAGACCGGCGCCGAGACGCGCACTGCCGTGCTTGTGCGCGACGGTGACAAGAACACGGTGATCAGCGGCTTCTACGGCTTGACGGTGATGAAGACCACGCAGTCCGGCTTCGTCGGATATCCGAAGGACAAGTACACGACGCTCCCGGAGACCGAGGACCGGATCCTCGCGACCGCGATCGCCACCCGGTGGCGCTACAACACCACGGATATCGACTTCGACGCGGTCTACGAAGCGGTCAAGAAGACCATGATGACCACGTTCACCCAGGGCTACTCAAAGGCGCTGCAGCACACGATGTTCGAGATGGCCAAGGCGGTGCTGAACGAGCACGAGAGCATCGATGAGATCAAGTTCTCTTGCCCGAACAAACACCACTTCCCCTACGACCTCTCACCGTTCGGGTTGGAGAACCCGAACGAGGTCTTCATCGCCGCAGACCGGCCCTATGGGTTGATCGAGGCGACAGTTCAGCGCCAAGATGCCACAGAAGAGAAGGACGCCTGGGCCGGCATTGCCGGATTCTGCTGATCAAAACCCGACGTCGGGTCTGATGCTCTAGGCCGGGCCCGGCGTCGTGCCCCATCAAGCCCGCCCCTCGCTCACAACTCTTGGGAGTCAACATGACCAGCACGCCGCAGGACCGTTCCCCCTTCCCCCCCGTCTGCGATGACGAGGTTGATGAGTGGGCCGATTCCTTCGACCAGTTGGTGCGTGAGCGAGGGGCGTCCGGGGCCGCCGTCATCCTGCGGATGCTCGGCGATCGGGCATCCTCCGTGGGCCTGACCGGCGCGGAGCCGGTCACCACCGACTACATCAACACCATCCCTGCCGACCGTGAGCCCACCTTCCCAGGGGATGAGGACATGGAGCGGCGCTACCGGCGCCTGCTGCGCTGGAACGCGGCGGTCATGGTCCACCGGGCGCAGCGCCCCGACATCAGCGTCGGGGGTCACATCTCGACGTATGCCGGGGCAGCCACCCTGTATGAGGTCGGCCTGAACCACTTCTTCCGCGTCACGACCAGTTACAGGCTTACCCATGGCATTTTCAAGTAGATCCAGCAATCGACTTGCCCGATCGCGTGTAAAGGCATAGAAATCATCTGTGCGCAATAGAGCCGGACTAAGCGCATGAGAACGAAGGATCAGGTCAAGCTTCGCTGGCGCAATATTGTGCTGACCTTCAAATCGGTGAAGGTATGTACTAGGCGCGTCGTTACGTATACTCCGATT
>JBBSNC010000231.1:0-4001 GCA_038232855.1 Actinomycetales bacterium | reverse complement strand
GGGAGCATAGGGGCGAACGTGGGAAGGGGGTGCGCAATAGGGAAGGTGAGAGCATAGGGGCGAACGTGGGAAGGGGTGCGCAGTGTGGAAGGGGAGGTGCGGGCACTGTGGAAGGACATGGGGAAGCGGGTTAAGTGGGAGGATCGCGAGATGACGATGTATGCGGTCAATTACACCTACTCCGATGACACCGCCGGACGCGATGAGCACCGACCGGCGCACCGCGAATTTCTCGGCGACCTGGCCACAGATGGAGCCTTGGTATTGAGCGGCCCGTTCCCGGACGCTGACCCGGCGGGGGCACTGCTGGTGTTCCAAGCCGCTAGCAGCGAAGAGGTGCGTGAGTTGCTCCGCGAGGATCCTCTCCAACAGCAAGGTCTGGTCGAAGCCGTCGAGGTCCGTGAATGGACTCCCGTGCGCGGCAGGTGGCTGCCGCACGCCGAAGCCCTCGGTTAGCAGAGCCCACTCACAGCGGCTCAGCGGTGACGTACGTCCCGGCCTCGCCACTCAGCAATTCTTGAGCCGCCGACAGAGTGCCGATCGCAGCGGCTTTGCCCTTGCCACCAGAGTCGATGAAGCGGCATACGGCCTCGACTTTCGGCCCCATCGAACCAGCGGGCAAATTCATCGCGCGCAACTGCTCGGGCGTCGTCTGCCGAATCGGTATCTCCCTGTCGGTGCCGAAGCCCTCAATGACGTGCTCCACATCGGTCAACACCAACAAGCGGTCGGCCTGCAGCCGACTGGCCAGCAGCGCTGCCGACAGGTCTTTATCGATGACGGCCTCGACACCGGCTAGGTCACCGGTCGCTGTCCGCACGACGGGCACTCCGCCCCCACCAGCGCAGACCACGATGATGCTCTCATCGAGCAAATGGTCGATGAGGTGAGTTTCGATCACTTCACGCGGCTTGGGCGAGGGCACAACGCGGCGCCACTTCTCGCCATCGGCCTTGACCTGCCAGCCGTTCTTGTCGGCCATCGCGCGAGCTTCCGCCTCGTCATACACCTCACCGACAAACTTGGTCGGATCGGCAAAGGCCGGGTCATCGGCGTCCACGAGCGTCTGGTTAATGATCGACGCGAACTGGCGATAGGGCCGCTCATTGCCCATGGATTGCAGAATCCAATAGCCGATCAGGCCCTGTGTCATCGCTCCGAGTGCATCGAAGGGATAGGACTTCGTCAGTCGCGGGTCGGCCGCGCTCTCCATCGCCAGCACGCCGACCTGCGGGCCGTTTCCGTGCGTGATGACGACCTGGTGCTCGTCGGTCAACGGCGCCAGAGACCGTGCCGCCATCCGGATGTTGCGCAGTTGGGAGTCGGCATCCGGCACCTGCCCACGCTGCAGCAACGCATTGCCACCGAGTGCCACCACGATCCTCATCACCGCAGGGTATGCGGTACGGGCGGGGTGGCCTAGGAGCCAGCCACCTTGTCGGCCTCGAACTTCATCGCGGCATCACCCTAGGCCGACTCAGCGGGGCGCCCGAGATACGTTGGCCGCATCACGATCCCTGATCGGACCCAGTAGAACGGAGCAGCCCATGAAGGTGGACGTCGTCGTCGTCGGCGCGGGCCTGGCCGGGTTGGTTGCCACCGGCGAACTGCTCAAAGCCGGCCGACGGGTCGCGCTGCTAGATCAGGAATCCAGCGCATACCTCGGCGGTCAGGCGTGGTGGTCTTTCGGCGGTCTGTTCCTCATCGACTCCCCAGAGCAACGCCGGATGGGGATCACCGACAGCACCGAGCTGGCCTGGTCCGACTGGGTCGGATCCGCTGGCTTCGACCGGTTACAAGGCAAGGGTGGTGAAGACTACTGGGGACAACAATGGGCCAAGGCGTATGTTGATTGGGCCAGCGGGGAGAAGCGCGCCTGGCTTCGCAAACAGGGCCTGTCGTTCTTCCCGGTTGTCGGCTGGGCCGAGCGCGGCGATGGGCGGGCTGACGGGCACGGCAACTCCGTCCCGCGAGTCCACCTTGCCTGGGGCACCGGGCCAGGAATCGTCGAGCCGTTCGAACGCGCCGTGCGCCTGGGCGTGGAGAAGTCCCGCGCCGTGCTGCTCGGGCGGCACCGCGTGAGCGAACTGCTGGTCACTGACGGCGCAGTGACCGGTGTGCGAGGTAGCATCCTCGCCCAGGACAACGCCGCTCGGGGCGCGGCCAGCAGCCGCGGAGCAGTGGGCGACTTCGAGATCGAGGCCCAAGCCGTCATCGTCACCAGTGGCGGCATCGGCGCAAACACCGAGATGGTGCGCCGGTTCTGGCCCGAGCGGCTGGGCACGGCACCGGATTCGATGTTGACCGGCGTGCCGGCATACGTGGATGGGTCGATGCTCGAGGTGGTGGATCGCGCGGGGGGACGGCTGGTCAACCGCGACCGGATGTGGCACTACACCGAGGGCCTGGCCAACCACGATGCGGTCTGGGCGAACCACGGCATACGGGTGCTCGCCGGCCCCTCCGGCTTGTGGCTGGACGCCACGGGAGCACGACTGCCCGCCCCGTACTACCCCGGCTTCGACACCCTGGGCACGCTCAAACACCTGCGAACCACTGGGCATGACTACTCCTGGATGGTCCTGACGAACACCATCCTCGGCAAGGAATGGAGCCTTTCGGGTTCGGAGCAGAACCCCGACCTCACCCGTCGCTCCGTGTCAGGCGTGCTTGCCCGGGTGCGGACCGATCTACCGGAACCGGTGCGCGCCTTCCTGGGTGCCGGGATCGACCTGGTGACCGGCAACTCGGTCGCTGAACTGTCGGCGCATATGAACAGGCTGGCCGGCAACGACCTCATCGACCGTCGCGCCTTGCAGTCCCTGATCACCGCGCGTGACGCCCAGTTGGCCAACCCGTTCGGCAAGGATGCCCAACTGGCCGCCGTCAACGCGGCGCGAAACTATCGCGGCGACCGACTCATCCGCACTGCCAAGCCGCACCGTTTCCTCGATCCCCACCACGGCCCGCTCATCGCGGCCCGGCTGCGAGTGCTCACGCGCAAGACGCTCGGAGGCCTGCAGACGGACCTGCGCTCGCGGGTGCAATCAGCCCACGGCACACCGATCCCCGGCCTGTATGCCGCAGGTGAGGTTGCCGGGTTCGGCGGCGGTGGAATGCACGGATACCGATCGTTGGAGGGCACCTTCCTCGGTGGCTGCCTGTACACCGGTCGCAGCGCTGGCCGCGCGGCCGCTGCGGACATCGCCTAGATGAGGTCCACGTCCGCTGCCAGCCCTAGCGGCTTCACGAACCTGCTGGGCGCGGGTGTTCATTGGGTCGACTTCGGTGGGCCAGTGCGGCCAGCGGCGCTGTGCGTGCTCGTCCATGGCTTGGGCGGCTCGACCGTGAACTGGGAATCCCTGGTGCCGCACCTCATCGACCGCTTTCACTGCGTAGCGTTGGACCTTGTCGGATTCGGACTCACCGAGCCCGGGCGGCGATCGGCCAGGGTGGGAGACAACTGCGACCTGGTTGCCGCCTTCGTGCAACAGGCGCGCCGCGACCATCGCGGCGTGCCGGTGGTGCTCATCGGAAACTCGATGGGCGGCCTGATCAGCGCCCAGTTCGCCGCCGCCCGACCGGAGCAGGTGGCTGGCGTGGTCCTGGTGGATCCCACCGTGCCGCCCGCCCGCTTCCTGCCCGGACCGGGGGGCATACTCGCGGCTGGTCTGTATGCCGTCCCGGCCGTTGGGCAGGTCGCCGCACGGGCCCGCCGGTCACTGCGCACACCGGCACAGAACGTGCAGGACACGTTGCGGCTCTGCACCGTCGACCCGGGAGGCATAGATTCCGAGGTCGTGGCGCATCATCTGCCGGTGGCGCAGCGACGGTGCACGCACCCGGAGATGGACCGGCACTACAGCGACGCGGCCAGGTCGATTCTGGCGACCTGGGCCCATCGCGCCGACGCAGACCGTATGTACTCGCGCGTGCAGTCACCGGTACTGCTGGTGCACGGCACGCGCGACCGGCTCGTCCCGTTCTCAGGGGCCGTGCGC
>JBBSNC010000230.1:0-4021 GCA_038232855.1 Actinomycetales bacterium | reverse complement strand
CCGACCCCCGGGTCGCGGCGGCCCGGCGTGGGCAGCCCGCACCCGCGTGTTGACCGTTGGGGGGTCCGGGGTGTCGTGCACGGGGGCGGCCGGCGGGGCGGCGGCGTCCACCGGGGGGGCCGCGGGCACGACGACCGCCTCGACGTTGGCGGCATACCCGCTGGCCTCGCAGCGCACGAAGGTGTCCTCGCCATACGGACTCATCGCCAAGAACTCTTCGCTTGCCGAGCCACCCATGGCGCCGGAGTCGGCATGCACGATCACATAGTCGAAGCCCAGACGATCAAACAGGCGCACGTATGCCGCCCGGTGCCGCTGGTAGGCCGCTTCCAGACCGACGTCATCCACATCGAAGGAGTAGGAATCCTTCATGATGAACTCGCGTCCACGCAACAGCCCGGCCCTGGGTCGCGCTTCGTCTCGGTATTTGATCTGGATCTGGTACAGCGTCAGCGGCAGTTCCTTGTAGGAAGAAAACATGTCGCGCACCGCAAGGGTGAACATCTCCTCGTGCGTCGGACCGAGCAGCATGTCGACGCCCTTGCGGTCGGTCAACCGGAACAGGTTGTCGCCATACTCCGCCCAGCGCCCCGATGCCTCGTAGGGCTCGCGGGGCAGCAACGCTGGGAACCGCACCTCCTGCCCGCCGATGGCATCCATCTCCTCACGGACGATCGCCTCGACCTTGCGCAGGACCCGCAGCCCGAGTGGCAACCAGGTGTAGACCCCTGGTGCGGCTCGCCGGACATACCCAGCGCGGATCAGCAGCTTGTGACCGGGCAGATCCGCGTCGGCGGGGTCCTCGCGCAGGGTGCGTAGGAAGAGGCTGGACAGGCGCAACGTCACGCAGGATCTCCTTCGAGAAGGTTCATTCAGGTGTGTGGACCCGTGACCGGGACTGCGATGATCATAAGTCTGCAGCGCATCCATAAATGGGGTTATCCAGCGCTTCGCAGCATCTCCACCCCTTCGGCAATGGCACCCAACAAGGCATCGACTTCGGTCTCGGTCGTGTACGGCGCGATGCCGACACGCAGCGCACCGGTGTCGCCTAGGCCGAGTCGCCGCGAGGCATCGAGGGCATAGAAGTGACTAGCCGGGACGTTCAGGCCCGCCTTGATGCAGTGCTGGCTTAAATCGGCAGTACCAACACCGTGCACCGAAAAGTAGGCCGTCGGGGTCCGATGAGCAGCCCGCGAATATGAGGTCAGTCCCTCGACCTCGGCCAGGCCAGCATCAAGTCTGCGAGTCAGGATCTGCTCGTGCCCCTCCAACGCCGCATACGAAACCATCAGGCGGCTACGCCGATCGCCGCTGGTGTCGGAGTCCAAACCAGCAATGAAATCCACTGCGGCAGTGACCCCGGCCAGCATCGCGTACGGCAGGGTGCCCAGCTCAAAGCGCTCGGGGATGCGGTCCGGGGAGGGCAGCAACTTCTGCGGACGGAGCCCCTGCAACACTTCGGCCCGACCAGCCAACACCCCGAGGTGTGGACCAAAGAACTTGTATGCCGAGCAGGCCACCAGGTCGGCGCCGAGCGCCTGCACATCGATGGCCGCATGGGGCGTGAGATGGACCAGGTCGACATACACGAGCGCACCGACCTCGTGGGCAGCCTGAGCAATCGCGGGGATATCCGGGCGGGTGCCGATCACGTTCGAAGCGGCTGTGACCGCTACCAATCGGGTGCGCGGAGTGATCTGGGCGACGACGTCGGAGATGGGCAACTCACCCGTCTGCACGTTGAAATGCGCCCGCTTCACGGTAGCGCCCACTCCATCGGCGGCCTGAACCCACGGGCTGATGTTGGCATCGTGATCCAGCGAGGTCACCACTACCTCATCGCCGGGCCCCCACTGGGCGGCCTGCATCCGAGCCATGTCATAGGTCAGCGCAGTCATGCTGCGACCGAAGACCACCGTCTGCGGTTCCACCGCGAGCAGGTCAGCGATAGCCGCACGTGCCGCCAGCACGATGTCATCGGCGCGCCGGCCGGAGAGCGTGTCGCGGTCACGGTTAGACAAGGCTGAGCGCATCGTGTCGGCTACTGCCTGGGTGACCGGTTCCGGAGTCTGCGTTCCCCCCGGACCATCGAAGAACACCAGCCCCTCGCTCAACGATGGGAAGTGGCTGCGGACTGCGGCTACGTCAAACACTCGGCCAATGGTAATCGCCGCGCGGACTCACTTGCCGCAGCGACTTTCAGCGCTTGGGCTCACAGCAAGATGGTGCTGAAGAGTCCCGTCTGGGTGAAGCCGACCCGGCGGTAGGTGGCCAACGCCGCAGCGTTGTAGTTGTTGACATAGAGCGTCACAACCGGAGCGATGTGCCGCAGCGTGTGCTCGACGACGGCTGCCATCGCTGGCGCCGCGATCCCCCGTCCGCGATAGTCCGGATGCACCCAGACTCCCTGCACCTGGGCGACGCCAAGCGCGACCGAGCCCAGGTCGGCCTTGAAGATCACCGCTCCGTCGCGGATATGGGCGAGCGTGTGACCGCGACGCAACAGGGCTGCGACCCCCTTGCGGTAGGACGAGCCCGATCCTCGGTAGGGCGGATAGCCGATCTCCTCGGTAAACATCGCCTCCGCCGCTGGCGCGATGACATTGAGGTCATCGGGGGTCGCCACCTGGACGGCCGGGTCGAGCCGCACGGCCGATTCCGAAGGAAGCCCGCGCATCGTCAGCACCGGTTGTTCCTCACGTACTTCGCGGGCCGGACCCCAGGTCGGCTCAAGGTGGGACCACATCTGCATCACTTGCTCGGTCGGCCCAAAGACCGATGAGGCATTCCGCCGGCGTCCCTGGATGCGCTCGGCGAGGGCAGTCACCGCCTGCCGCCCTCCCTGCGCCGGGACCACGTTGGCGCAGGACCACACCAGTGCCGAGGTGTCTGAGCGCTGATAGCCCATTGTGGATGCCCGCCCATCGGCCAGACCTCCCTCGAGAATCCGGGCAGCAATAAAGACGTTCTGCACGGGGTCCTGGGCACACACGCTCAACGCCCACTCCTGATCGCGAGGGCCGAGCGTTCGCACCGCTCCGGACCTGGTCAACATGGGACCAGCCTGCCGTACGCCCCAACGGGTGTCGATCCCGATGGCCCGATAGGTTGGTCCTGCCCCCCGGGGTATGCCTTGCCAATAGGGCTCGGACCCACAAGGATCGACACCGAGGAGGACTCATGAGGGTCACACCGCTTACAGCACAGTCGCGTCACGCCACGCTCGAACGGCTCGCCGACAGCACACAAGAGGGCCACGAATTGGATGTCCTGGTGATCGGCGGGGGCGTGACCGGGGCAGGGGTCGCGCTCGATGCCGCAACCAGAGGTTTGAATACAGTTGTTGTCGAAGCCCAAGACTGGGCATCGGGCACCTCACAATGGTCCACCAAGCTCGTTCACGGTGGTTTGCGCTACCTGCAGATGCTCGACTTCAAACTGGTTCACGAGGCGCTCACCGAGCGCGGCCTGCTGCTCACCAAGTTGGCCCCACACCTGGTGAAGGCCATGCCATTCTTGATCCCGCTAGAGCATCGAGTCTGGCAGCGGGCCTACTACGGTGCAGGCGTGACGTTGTATGACGCGCTGGCGAACTTGATGCCCGGCAAGCGAGCGCTACCCATTCATCAGCATCGATCCCGCAAGGGGTTACAGAAGAAGTTCCCTGACTTCAAGCACGACCAGGCCATCGGTGCGGTGGAATACTACGACGCCACGGTTGATGACGCACGCTTGGTGCTGACGCTGGTCCGCACGGCTGCGTCATACGGCGCGAGCGCTGCGAGTCGCACCCAGGTCATGGAGATCACCAAGGACGACAGCGGGCGGGCCAACGGCGCCGTGCTGCAGGACCTCGAAACCGGCGAGCGAGTCGAATGTCGGGCCAAGCACATCATCAACTGCACCGGCGTGTGGACCGACGACGTGGGAGACCTGGCAAACACCGACGGCGGGCTGAATGTATTGGCGTCCAAGGGAATCCACCTCGTCATCCCCCGAGACCGCCTGAAGGGCACCT
>JBBSNC010000229.1:0-4078 GCA_038232855.1 Actinomycetales bacterium | reverse complement strand
TATGAGATCCCCGAGGGCGGGCCGAC
This sequence comes from Actinomycetales bacterium, assembly GCA_038232855.1. Lineage (GTDB taxonomy): Bacteria > Actinomycetota > Actinomycetes > Actinomycetales > Dermatophilaceae > Ornithinicoccus. The sequence continues at coordinate 4,052 of JBBSNC010000229.1, read as the reverse complement.
CGGCAAGGGCCAGCATGTTGCCAACCTGCTGGCGTTCCAACCAGGCGAAGCTATCGCTCAGGTATTGACCCTGAGCAACTACGACCATGCGGCATACCTGCTGCTTGCCACGCGCAACGGGCTGGTGAAGAAGACACGCCTGGGCGACTACGACTCGCCCCGCTCCGGTGGGCTGATCGCGGTCAATCTGCGCGACGGCGACGAACTCGTCGGTGCCGGCCTGGCTGAGACCGACGATGACGTGTTGCTTGTCTCGGTCAAGGGGCAGTCGGTGCGGTTCACCGCCACCGACGACACCTTGCGTCCCATGGGTCGCGCCACCTCGGGGGTGACCGGCATGAAGTTCCGGGGCAATGATCACTTGCTTTCGATGCAAGTCGTACCTGCGGGCGCCGACCCTTTCGTGTTTGTGGTGTTCGAGACCGGCATGGCCAAAAGGACCCCGGTCTCCTCATACCGAGTGCAGGGTCGCGGCGGTCTGGGCATCAAGGTGGCCAAGGCCAGCGACAAGGGCGGCACCTTAGTGGGCGCCCTGACTGTCGATGCTGGTGACGAGGTGCTGGTCGTGATGGAGGGCGGCAACGTGGTCCGGTCGGCCATCGACCAGGTGCGCATCACCGGACGAGACACTGCTGGAGTGCGATTCGCCGCTCCCAGCCGGGGAGATTCGATCGTTGCGGTGGCCCGCAACGCCGAGAGCGAATTGGCCGATGTGCTCGATGAGGCCGAGATCACTGCCGTCTCAGACGACAATGAAGTAGCGTCGGAGATTGCAGCGTCGCCGGACGGCGTTGAGCCTGATCCGCAGGCGCCCGTGGAGGGCAGCACAGGAGGCGAGTAGTGAGCACAACCGAGCAGGACACCGCGGCTGCTGACCCAGCCGACTCCTCGGCCAATGCCACCTCGTCATCCGCTGCCAAGCCTGAGGCGGATGCCAGCGACAGTGCGGCGGCTGAGGGCGCTGCCAGCAAGCCGACGTCGAAGTCGATGCGTGAAGGTGCCATGGCCCGGGTTGCCCCGCGCCGCGACCTGGCTGCCCGACGTCAGGGTGCTGCCCGGAGTATGGGTGCAGCCGGTGGGTCTGCGGCAGCCGCCTCAGCCGGGCGAGCACCTGGTGCATCGCGACCCCCTGCTGGTGGACGCTCGACCGCCGCGCCTCGGCGCACCGGGCCACGCCGCGTGCGGCTCACCGTGCAGCGCATCGACCCGTGGTCGGTCTTCAAGATCTCCTTCTTGCTTTCGGTGGCGCTCGGCATCTCGATGGTCATCATGGTGGCTGTGCTGTGGACGGTGCTGTCTGGCATGAACGTCTTTGCAACGGTCAATGAGTTCATCGTGCAAGTCACTAGTGGCGAGGACTCGGCCACCACCTTTGACCTCATGCAATACATCGGGCTGGGCCGCGTGGTCTCGCTCTCAGCGGTCTTTGCAGTCGCTAACGTTGTCTTGCTCACGGCGCTGGCGACGCTCAGCGCGTTCCTCTACAACGTCTGCGCGGCGTTGGTCGGTGGGACGCACCTCACCCTGTCCGATGAGTGATCTGATCGTTTTGTCGCCCTGGTATGCCGTGCGGTAGCCTCGTGCGTCGCTGACCCCGTCACAGATCGCAAGCGTCTGGGCTGGTCAGCCCGTGTGAAGTGGGGCCTATAGCTCAGTCGGTTAGAGCGCTGTCCTGATAAGACAGAGGTCACTGGTTCAAGTCCAGTTAGGCCCACCACCCAGCAGTGCGCCATCCGGCGTTCGGCGTGAGTGCAACGAGGAGACACATGAAGCGCATTCTGGTCATCGTGGCCGCCGCGATCGGCGCCATGACCCTGGCGAGGAAGAGTCAACAGCAGCAGGCCGAGCGCGACCTGTGGGCCGAGGCTACTGACGAGGTTTCCACCACCTGAAGGACGCTGCTCGGGAGTATGTCGAGTGGTAACGCCTTGGGGCCATGGCGCAAGTGGTAGCGCACCTGCTTTGCAAGCAGGGGGTTAGGGGTTCGAGTCCCCTTGGCTCCACCGAGACACACATCAGCCTGCGCCCAATCGGCCCAGGCTGACCGCATCCGAGCTCTTGGAGAGACCACCTCCTGCCACGTGCCGCGAGGTCGGCATCTGTTGCCGAGGCCTGCAGGGGGCGCCACCCGTTGGCGTGCTGTCCGTCATACCCTCTTGTGCCCGCAGACGCAGTCGAGCTCCACCGCAGCGCCCAGAAGTTAGAGGAATTCCATCGGGTCGAAGTCTTCGATCGCGATGATCCGCAGGCGAGGCAGGTGCGTGTTGAATGCGTGGGCGTCATGCTCCAGGTCGAAGAACTCCATCCCGCGAGCCTCCAGCGGGCCGAACCCGTGGTTGCGGAACTCCTCGAATGCCATCAGGCCCACGCGGCGATCGCTGTCCACCAGGGGGCTGAGCATCTCCAGGAAGTCGCCGTCATGGCTGACCAACATCACATCGGCGTCCAGATCAGCCAATGCCTGCAGGGTGGCCAGGATGGCCATGTCGACGACCTTGTCCTCGGCCGTCCCGGACAGGGGCACAGCGGCATACCCGATCGCGCGCAGCGCTTGGACGAAGGCCATCGGCAACCCGGTGGAGGCATTCAAGAAGAACAATCCCTTGACCGGTTGCTGCCACTTGGATTCGGCGAAGGCCAACAGCCGATCCCATCGCGGCCGTTCTTCCGGGTTCGGCCTGCGGTTCAGGATGGAATTGCCGAGCGTGGCATCGATGTTTTCGCCATCGACCAACAGATAGGTGACGCGGCTAGAGGCCGGTGCGACGTCGGCGGGGCTGGGGGTGGCGTGCTCGTCCATTTGTCATTCCCTTAGCAGATAGGCGGCGAGCCACTCGACCCGCCATGCGTTCAGGTTACTCGTAGACGAACTTCTGTGGGCCAGGGAAAATCCATGACAAGCCATCTCGCAGACGATCCCGCCAGTTCTCCCACGAATGTCCGTCCCGAGCCTCGACATAGCGCACCGTCGCGCCTGTTGATTCAAAGACAGGCACCATCGAGCGGTTGTGAACAATCAAGGGCTCGTAGACGCCGCAGGACATGAACATGCGTTGGGCTACCGGCGTGGGGGCGGCCCGATAGCGGTTCATGAACTTCACCACCGGGTCAAAGGCCTCTCCACCGCCGTGGTCATCGCCAATATCGGTGAAGACGAAGGACCCGGACTGCAGCAACAAGTTCGAGGCGAGGTCCGACTTGCGGAACGCGATGGATAAGGCGGCCACCGCCCCAAAACTCGCCCCCATCAGGCAGCGCGCCTCCGGTCGATCGATGAGAGACAAGCGCTCCTGGAGGTAGGGCACCAGTTCGGCGCTGATGTGCCGGGCGTGCGCGGCATTGTTCGGATACTCCCGCAGACGATCTCCAGGGTTGCTGAATGCGACCACAACCTCGGCCATATCGAGCCGGTGGATCAGATTGTCGAGGACCGTCTGCATCGAGGCGTAGTTCAAATAGTCGTCGCCGTCGTGCACGATCAACAAGGGGTATGCCGAACTGGCTCGATACCGCGCCGGCAGGTAGACGCGGCTGGTCGCGTTGCGGCGCAGCGCCTTGGAGTGGAACTCGATCGTATGCAGCTCCCCGGGCCGTGCGTCTGGGTCGTGGTGCACCCAATCCGGTGTCTGATACCCACTGGCGTAGCAGACCGAGGAGGAACCCACGGGGCTGTGCGCCACATTCGGGTTGAGCGGATCGTTGAACTGCTCGACATGCTGGCCAACGGTCGTGCTGAGTTGGTATTCGACTCGCGAGCCCTCGGGCAGCTCGATCGTCACCCACCACAGCGAGGTATGCAGCAACCGCTTCATCGGCACCCGTTGCAGTTGGTTCACGATGCGGTGCATCACGTGCACCTCATCGGTCTCCCCCCGGAAGAGGAACGTGCACTTTGCGCCCTCAACGATCGGGGTTTCGTGCTCGCTGAGGAACTCGTCGATCACCGGCTCGTCGAGGTCGGGGCGTTGGCGAAGGTGGTTGATCGCCAGCTTGGTCTGGCGCCGGGGTCGGACGTCTGGGGCGGTGCTGATGCTCATGCGGTGCTTTCGTTT
>JBBSNC010000228.1:0-4103 GCA_038232855.1 Actinomycetales bacterium | reverse complement strand
GAGGACAGCACCGGCATCGGGTGCGCGTCGCGCGGGAATCCACCGAAGAAGCTCTTCATGTCTTCGGCCAACAGCGTGTGTTTGCGAAGCTTCTGGTCGAACTCGCTGAGCTGATCCGCGCTAGGCAGTTCGCCGTAGATCAACAGGTAACTGGTCTCGAGGAAGTTCGACCCCTTCGCCAGCTGCTCAATCGGGTATCCGCGGTACCGCAAGATACCGGCGTCACCGTCGATGTAGGTGATGTCGGACTTGCACGACGCCGTATTGACGAAGCCGACGTCGAGGGTGACGTCTCCCGTGGTTTTCATCAGCGCGCTGATGTCCAGCCCGGAGTTGCCTTCGGTGGCCGGGACCACCGCAAGGTCGAGTTCGTGATCTTTGTAACGGAGTGTGGCGTTATCGGTCATGCGTTCCTCCTGATCACGCCCTTCTTAGGGACGCGTTTGCGACGATTCCGGGATCACAGGGAGTCGGCCCGGGCTGACATCATTCTTCGTGCTCCTGCGGGGGAAGGGCGGCGATGATGGGATGATCCTTGGGAATCACGCCCAACTTTGCGGCGCCACCGGGGCTACCGAGGTCGTCAAAGAACTCGACGTTGGCCTTGTAGTACTCGGCCCATTCCTCAGGTGTGTCATCTTCGTAGTAGATCGCTTCAACGGGGCAGACCGGCTCGCATGCGCCGCAGTCCACGCACTCGTCCGGGTGGATATACAGCGAGCGTTCGCCCTCGTAGATACAGTCCACCGGGCATTCCTCGATGCACGCCTTGTCCTTGAGGTCGACACAGGGCTGGGCAATCACATACGTCATAGATGACAGTATGCCGCCCCACCGCGAGACGTCGAAATGGTGGAGCCCAGAGCGTCCTTCAGCCGTCCGTACAAGTCACTGCAGGAGAGGGTTTGTAGGTCGTGGTGTACTCATCCGTCCGCACCACATCGCCGGACTTGATCAAGTCTCGCGCCACGGTGATGGTGAATCCGTCAACCGCACCTTGGGTCAGACAATCCGGGCTGTCGTCTGTCTCCTTATCGGGCTCGGTGACGTCCCGCCGTGAACCGGTGCGTGTCTCAACTCTGTACTGGCGGTCGCCATAGAAGCGCATCACAATTTCGTCGCCCTCGATGAAGGTCTGGATCACGATCGGCGACGTGGTGTCGTTGGTCCAGACGTTGTCGATGGCGCCGACCGAGATGGTGGCCTCTCGACCGACCGGATAGCGAGAGATGTAGTACGAGTGCGGGGTGAAGGCGTTCAGTTCAACGCCCGAGAACCACGCCGCGTTCAACAACGTGGTCGAGACCTGCGAGAGCCCGCCGCCGATGCCTTTGACCAGGCGCCCATCGGCGATCACCCCCGCGTTGACATACCCACGGTCCTTACTGATCGGGGCCAGGGTGTTGGCGAGATTGAACTGCTCACCGGGCATGACGACCGACCCGTTGACATAGCGCAAGCCGACCCGGATATTCTCGGTCCGTGCCTCGTTCTCGGCTCCGGTTGGAAACTCACTGGTGAATTCCGCCATGACGGCGTCCACGTCCCAATCCGCTGCCTCTTTGTCGCCGATCTCAGGCTCGACCTCGGTGACACTCACGGTGATGGTGCGGCCATCGATGCTGGTCGTGTCGGTGTCCTCTGGCGAGGCTGTGCGTTCGGCAGCATCCGAGGTCGCAGTGGCTTCGTCCGCGTCAGCCGTCGAGCCTGCCGCATCGGAGGTCGAGGAGGCATCGTCTGTGGGGGCCTGCGTAGACGACGAGGCACTCGAGACCTCACCGACCTTGAGGATTTCGCCAACCCCGTCGAGAACCTCGCCTTCGTTGATCTCCTTGCCGATGACGGCGTCGACGATCTCCGGTCGACCTCGATCGCTCAAGCGGAGGGCGGCGTCCTGCGGTCGCTGCTCGATATCGACGAGCCCCCCGCCGACGATGTCGGCCAAGCCCTCTTCATCGATGGCCAGACTCAACCCGCGGTTGCCGTCAGCGTCATCGGCTTCCTCGACGCTGAGCAGTCGGGAAAGCTGGTTGGGGCTGATCGTGGCTTTGGCATTCTCATCCTCGACCCGGACCACGACGGGTTCGCCCAGGGCCGGGTCGGCGTAGTCCGCGACGAAGGCCTCGATCTGCTCCCGGGTCAGGTCGGTCTTCAGCGACAGGCTCGTCGCAGTGATCGACGTCTTTTGCGGCCAAGCCGATTCGACCTCCTCCGCCGTGCCGGGCACGTCGATCTCGACACCTTCCTCCGGCAACGTCGTCTTCACCTTGCCGCGGCTCAGCACGACCGCGCCTTGCACGGGCTTATGGGCGATCTCCTCGTTGGCGTTTTGCAGGGATTGCTCAAGCCTAGGGCGGTCGATGTCGGTTGCCAGCGCCAGATCGCGCCCGTCGCCGGTCAGATGCGCCCACATGTTCCGAGGGTCGAAGGACACACCTGCAACCCCACCCAGCGTCTGGTCGAGATCGAGGGAGAGTCCGGATTCGGCCGGGTCAAGACGTGCTCGCTCGCCCTCAAGATCGAGCACGACCGGCTCGTTGGCTGTATCGGCCAATTTCTCGCTCAGCACACTGCGGGCACTGTCCTCGCTCAGTGTCCCGATATCGACACCCTCAACAGCGGTGCCCGCTGGAATCCGGCCGCCAAGGAAGTAGGCGAGGCCGACATACCCTCCGACCAACACGATCAGCGCCACGGCCAGGCGCACCACGATGCCGCGCCACTCCCCGGGTGCTCGCTCTTGCGGCACGGGCGGGGCTGCCGCAGGGTCAATAGACACGAGAGTCCTCTCTGTTTCGTCGGCGAGCTAGGCCAGGGAGCCGAACGTCCCTCGGAAGTGTACGAGGGCGGCCTCTGCGCGGGGTGGGATTGTCACGCTCGCCACTTCGCCGACCACGAGGGTGTGGTCTCCAGCGGGGAATGTCGCGTAGGTGCGGCACTCCAGCGTGGCCAACGCCTCGTCAAGCAGGGCGACCCCGAGGATGCCTCGATGATGCGGGATGCGGTCCAGTTGGTTGTGCAGCGGACGCCCGGGGGTGGACAACCACCCCGCGGTGGGTCGAGCCGAAGCACCCAGCACGCTCAGCCCCCAGATCTGTGATTCCAACACAGCGTCATGCCATCTGGCTTCGTTGGCGACGCTGATCAGCACCAGCACGGGCTCCAGGGACACGCTGGTGACGGCCGTTGCCGTCATCGCGTGATCGTGCGGGCCAGCCAGGGTGCTCGCGACCACAACGCCGCTGGCTAATCTGCCGATGGCGCGGCGATAGTCCTGTGGGTCGACATCATCATCAGTCATCGGACATGCTCATTCATCGGACGTGCTCAGTCATCCATGGCCCACTCTCGATACCCTTCGCGATCGGCCAGGCGCGCGGCGATGTCGTTGCTCAGCGCGAAGTACCCCGCTAACCCCTGCACTGAATACACAGTGACTTGCGTGCCGTGATGCCGCAGAGCCTGGGTGCGCAAGGCTGCCGCGGCCGCATCCACAATTCGGTAGCTCACCTCTTCGTCGACACACACCGAGGGCGGAAAGGGCGCGTCGTCAGCCAGCAACGTCAGGCCACTGGCGGGTGGCACGTGATCGCGCAGCCACTGTCGGTCCTGCACCACCCACGACCGGGGCTGCGCCGCGACATACATCCGCGGTGCATGCGCCGAGCCCAGCATTCGCAGCGCGGCCACGCTCGCCTCGTGGGTCTTGATGTGGTCGGGGTGGCCGTAACCGCCCTGCGGGTCATAGGTCAGCAGCACATCCGGAGCGATCGCGCGCAACTGCTCGGCGAGCGCCGCCGCGGCTTCGCGCACGTCAGCTGCGGCGAAGGCGCGAGGATGCCGGGCCGCTGCCGAGCCTTCCATGCCGCTGTCGCGCCACCGCGGCATACCGCCGGTCGCTGACGGGGCAAGGTAATGGTGCTGCACCCCGAGTGTGCTCATCGCGGCGCGCAGTTCACCGGCCCGGTAAGGGCCCAACTCAGCACTGCTCTCCAGGTGCGCCAGCTCAGCTGGGATGACCTCGCCCTCTTCTCCGAGCGTGGCCGTGATCACGTGGACACCGCTGCCCGCCAAAACGTGATGCGCCAACGCCAGTCCAGTGG
>JBBSNC010000227.1:0-4199 GCA_038232855.1 Actinomycetales bacterium | reverse complement strand
CGACCTCAGCGATGCGCTGGACGCCAGCCAGTCGACTCGATAGGCCAGCCCCAGCCCTCACCCCCAGATCCGCCCCCACCCCCGTCCTCGCCACCTTTTCGGCCCCGATGACGCCCCTATTGCGCACAAGTTCACTCCCGAAGCGTGACACGCCGATAGGGGCCTTCGGGAGTGAAGTTGTGCGCAATAGGGGGCGTCATCGGGGCCGAAAAGGTGGCGAGGACGGGGGTGGGGCGGATCTTGGGGTGAGGGCTGGGGCTGGCCTATCGAGTCGACTGGCTGGCGTCCAGCGCATCGCTGAGGTCGCGCCACAAGTCCTCGAGGGCCTCGATCCCGACCGAGAGGCGCAGCAAGTTCGCGGGCACGCTCACCACCTCAGCGGTATGCCGTCGGCGCCGCTCGATCTGCGACTCCACCCCGCCGAGGCTGGTCGAGTGAATCCACAAACGGGTCGCGGCGCACACCGCCTCAGCCGCCTCAACACCGCGCGCGTCGTCTCCACGTCCAGCAGTGGACTCTGCTCCACCAGTGATTTCAATCGCCACGATGGAGCCCCATCCGGGATAGCGGACCCTTGAGACCGCTGGGTGCTGGCGAAGCCGATCCGCGAGCGCAGCCGCATTGGTGCCGCTGCGTTCGACCCGCACGGCCAACGTCCGCAGACCTCGCAGGGCCAGCCAGACTTCCATCGGGCCAGGGATCGCCCCCCGGCTGGTGCGGTGGACATGTAGCTGTGCCCGCAACGCCCGGCCAGCATCAGTGGGCGGTGTCACTGCCACACCCAGAATCACATCCGAGTGCCCCGACAGATACTTCGTGGCTGAGTGGATCACCACATCGGCACCATCGGTCAACGGACGTTGCAACAGCGGGGTGGCGAAGGTGTTGTCGACCATCACCAGCGCTCCCACCGCGTGGGCCGCGTCGATGACCACATGCAGATCGGCGACCTCGAGCATCGGGTTGGTCGGTGATTCCGCGATCAACAGGTCGGCAGCCGGTTCAGCTGCCAACGCCGCCCGGACCACGGCGACGTCAGTAAGGTCAACAGCCCTGACCTGCACCGCGCCAGTTGCAGCGAGATCAGCCAGCAGGCCCGTGGTGCCGCTGTATGCGTGGTGCGGTGCGACAACCACCCCACCATGCGGCACGTGAGCCAGCACCGCCGCGATCGACGCCAGTCCGGAGGCAAAGGCAAGCGCTTCACCGCCTTCCAGTCCGCCGACCGCCGTCTCAAAGGCGGTCCAGGTGGGGTTTCCAACCCGCGCATAGCCGACGCCGCCATCGCCATCGCCATCTGCGTGGTAGGTCGAGGTCAGCGTGACCGGCTCGTTGACCGGCGCGCCCGCCGAATGCGCAGGTCGGCCAAGGGCCACTGCCTGGGTGTCGAGTGACCACTGCTGCTCGGGCATACTCACTGCTCCTCATCCGTGCTCTGCTCTGGCGCCTCGTCGTCATCGAGGCCGCCCCGTCTGGTGCGATATGCCGCGGCGGCGATTCGATTGCTGCACGAGACGCTGCAATATCGACGTGAGCGGTTGCGCGACAGGTCGGCATAGATGTGATTGCAACCGTCAGCGTCGCAGATCTTGAGCCGCTCAGTTTCATCCATCCGCACCACGTCGACCATGGCCATCGCGGCCTCCACCGACATCCGAGTGGCCAACGGTTGCTCCGGCGTCGTTGCATGAAGATGCCAGTCGAACTCGTCATGGCGCACGACTTGTGGCAACGCTTGAGCTTCGCGCAGGAGGCTGTTGATGCACTCCACTTGCTGCTCACCCTCGGACAGCCACAGGCGTCGAAGGGTGGGCCGTAGCGCCCGCACGTCGGCCAATTCGGCCGCATCCCCGGTATGCGGTCCCTTCCACCCCTCCCCGACGTAGAAGGCGTCGAGCTGCTCCACGGTGGTCAACGAATCAGGCTCGACGGCCGTATTCACCAACGCCGCAGCGGACGCCAGCGCCTCTTCTGTGTCATGAGCAAAGACCATGTTGACTCCTGACGGTCGGAAGATCTATCGTCAGGAGTGTAACGCGAATGACAGATGACTTCACCGCCAGCGCCTACACCCTCACTCGCCACACACTTCCCTCGAAGGAGGAACGATGACCGCCCTCAGCACGCCCTCGACCCAGCAAGGATTGGGCCTTGCGCTCATCTCGGCGGCCGCCTTCGGCACCGCCGGTCCCTTCGGGAAGTCGTTGCTCGACTCGGGCTGGAGCCCGGTCGCCGCCGTGGCCGTCCGGGTGGCCATCGGCGCGACCGTTTTGGCCCTGCCCGCGGCACTGGCGATGCGCGGCCAGTGGCACAAACTCCGCCGCGGCTGGCCAGCCGTCCTCATCTTCGGCGTCTTCGGCGTTGGCGTCGCGCAAGTGGCCTTCTATCAAGCGGTGCAACACATCCCGGTCGCCATCGCTCTGATGTTGGAGTACTTGGGCATCCTACTGGTGGTCCTGTGGCTATGGCTTCGCCACGGGCAACGACCCCGGGTGCTCACGATGATCGGCGTCGGCCTGGCCGTAACCGGCTTGGCGCTGGTGTTGGACGTCTTCGGCGCTGGCTCGATCAGCCTCGTTGGTGTGTTGTGGGGCTTGTTCGCGGCGACCGGACTGGCTGCATACTTCATCGTTTCTGCCGACGACACCCACGACACGCCGCCGCTGGCCATTGCCACGGGTGGGCTGATGCTGGGAACGCTGGCGCTCTTCGCGGCCGGCGCCTTCAGGCTGGCCGCGTGGGATTGGAACATCGACCCAGTCATCCTGGCTGGCAATCTCACGCCGTTCTGGGTCAGCCTGCTCGGCATGGGCGTGGCTGCCGCCGCGATTGCCTATGGCCTCGGCGTCATCGCCACGCGTGCCATCGGCTCCAAGATGGCCTCGTTCTTCGGGCTGACCGAAGTTCTCTTCGCCGTCTTCTTCGCCTGGCTACTGCTCGGCGAGCTGCCCGGCCTGATTCAGCTGCTCGGTGCCGCAGTCATCTTGGTCGGCGTGGTAGCCGTGAAACTGGACGAGGAACCCATTCCGGCAGCCGCCAGGGGCGCCCACGTGAGCAACGTCACGGAATACGGACCCCCGGCTCAGGCCTTGGCTCAAGAGTGACACTGCGTGAACCACTGACCCGGCCACAGGCTTCGGGTCCAACACCTACCGATGCCTCGCCGCCCCCCACCCAAGGGGGCGGTGAGCCATCCATGCTCTCCCGTCTGCTGCTCTTCGGTGCGCTGGTCGGCATCGGCCCGCTCACGATCGACATGTACCTCGCGGCTTTCCCCGCCGTCGTCTCAGATCTGGGTACGACCGAAGCGGTGGTGCAGCTGACCCTGACGGCCACCTTGGTCGGACTGGCGCTGGGGCAACTCAGCATCGGCGCGGTGTCGGACAACATCGGCCGCCGCATACCCCTGCTCACCGCGTTGACTGTGTATGTCGTGGTGTCGGTGGCGATCGCGCTGACCAGCACCGTGGAAGCGCTCCTGGCGCTGCGGTTTGTGCAGGGCTTCACGGCAGCCTCCGGCATGGTGCTGAGCCAAGCGATGGTGCGCGACCTATACAGCGGGTCGCGAATGGCCACATTCATCTCGCGTCTATTCCTGATCGTTGGCGTCGCCCCGATCCTCGCGCCGACGCTGGGGGCCCAGTTCCTGCACTTCTGGGAATGGCGCAGCATCTTCTGGGGTCTGGCTGCCTTCGGGCTGGTGTTGGTGTCGGTTGCAGCGTTCCGGGTCAAGGAAACGTTGCCGGAGGAACGACGCTCAGCCGCCGGGCCGCGACCGGCTTTCGCCTCATACGGGATCTTGCTGCGGGATCGGCGGTATGTCGGACTGGTCCTGACCGCGTGCACCGCGATGGGTTCGTTGTTCGCCTACATCTCGAGCGCAACCTTCATCTTCCAAGAGCTCTACGGGATGAGCGTGCAACAGTATGCGCTGGTGTTTGCCGCTGGGGCGGGTGCACTGACCGTGGCCAGCCAGGTCAATGGCTCGCTGGTCAAGCGGATCCATCCGGCCCGGATCATGATGGTGGCCCTGCCGATTGCCGTGGTGCTGACCACGTCGCTGCTGGCGGTCTCGCTGATCGACCTCGGCGTGTGGCCCATCGTGGCCGGAGTGGTCCTGGTGATGGGCGTGGTCGGGTTCGTCATGCCGAACTCGCCTGTGATCGCGCTCAACGACCACGGGATGCGCGCTGGCGCTG
>JBBSNC010000226.1:0-4224 GCA_038232855.1 Actinomycetales bacterium | reverse complement strand
CTCCTTCGCCAGCCTTAACAACGGCTGGCGGCCCAGAGGGTCGGTCTCCACCTCAGATCACCCGTTCGGCAACGCGACCGACATCGGTGTCGGACCCTGGCAGACCGAAGCAGGCAACAAGCAAGGGTGGTTCCTGGCCCATTGGTTCCAGGTCAACGCAGACCGCTTTGGGGTCAAATACATCATCTGGGACAACTGGACCTGGAACCCGGCTAAGGAAAGCGGGGCCTGGATTCCCTACGCGCACGCCACCGGCCGGACCGACCCATCGGCGCGGCACGAGGATCACGTGCACGTCTCCTTCAAGGGGCCAGTCGGAGACGACAACGCGGCGCTGCTCAATCACTCCCCGGCAATCGGAACTTCACGCGTGCCGTTCCACGACCCCGCATCCGTGCTCACTCAATAGGAGACGCTCATGACATCGCTCGCCCGGCCCATTGTTGGGGCCTCACTGTGCACAGTGCTGCTGCTAGCCGGATGCGCAGACGAATCGTCGGACACAGCAGCTGAGACCCCACTGGCTACCCTGAATGACTCTGATGCGGCTACCACGAGCACTGGACCCGTTGTGCCCGAGTGGCCGGTAACGACCGCCGATGTTCCGGCGGTCGACCCCAACGCAGAGCCGCGAGGCGTGCCCGACCTCGATGAAGTCGACATGAGCGACCCGCAGGCCGTGGCACAGACCTACGTCAAACTCTTGCTCACGAGCGACACGCGCACCGATACCAGCCCGGTCACAGCAGCCGAACGCGCGGCGCCGTTGCTGTCCGACCCCGACCGGACCACGGACCTACCCGACGACGCCGAGGCCGCACCGTGGTGGCGCAAACTGGCCGCCACGGGCGGCCACACCACGGTGGAGACCAAGTCGTTGGACGAACTCGAACTCCCCGACGACGCCTACCGGATGGTGCCTATCCAGACCACCACGACCTACCGGGACACCTCGATCGAGCCCACCACTGCTGTGGTCGACGTGGTCCTGGTCGATATCGACGGCCAGTGGCGGGTCGATACCACTCAAACCCGCACAAACGAGGGCTAACCATGACACTGCCCAGCCCCGGCGCAGGTGACCCAGCAGACTTCGACCCGCACACCGTGCCGACCTTCCCGGTCGTCCCCGTGCGCGTGTCGCTCGATGACTCCGGTGACACTCAGGCCGAGTTCAACGGACAACCCATCGAGGTGCTGGCCGGCCAAGACCCCATCGCCGCTCTTATGCAGCGCGCCGCGATCGCAGCCGAGGAACGGCCTCTGCGCGCCATCCGCCTAGCGGCCACAGACATCACCGATCGCACCTGGCCAGTTGTTGTCCACGCTGACGGCCGAACGTGGGACATGTCCCCCAAGGCAGCACCGGAGCGGCCGACACGCCGCAAGGTCATCACTATTGCGGCAGTGGCCGCCCTCGCACTGGCTTTAACCGGGGCTGCGGGCACGATCATCGTCCTCAGAAGCGGTGCAGACACCACCACAGCTGCGACCCCAACGACCCCGGCTCCCGGCGAGCCCGGCGAGTCCCCTGTCGTGCCCGTCGATGGCTGGACCCGGAGGGCCGTTTGGACGTCCCCTGCACTCGTCAACGACGCCCCGCCTCTCGTCACCACCGAAGCGATCGTGACCCAAACACAGTCGGCCAATCGGAACATCTCGCTCACCGCCCTCGACCCCCAGACAGGAGGCGTCATGTGGCAGACACCGCTTGATGCCCGGCTCGACCAGGCCCCTGATCTTGCGGAAGTCGGCGGCGAAACTGTTGTCAGCGGCACAACCCAGGGCCGACTGCTGACCTGGGACCTCGCTGGCACGCCCCTCCAGCAATACGAACTGCCCACCGATGCCGTGCTCGTCCCGGAGTCTAAAGCGCCGCTGGTCTATAGCGAACGCCAGGCCGTCGCCGTCACACTCGACGGCGACGACGCCGTGCAACGCGTGATGCCAGCGGGTGCAACACCCATCAGCTCAGACGGGCCGGGCAACGTCTATGCAGTGGACGATCTAGGCAACCGGTGGACTCTCACCGATGAGCGGGTCGCCCCCTCCCCCCAGCGTCTCGAAGCCCCGGACGCCGAGGCGGTACCCGTCGAGGTCCTGGGGGTCGCCGGGCGCACCCTCGTCGTGCTGTGGGCCACCGCTGAGAACGAGGATGAATCCACGTTCACGCTCACCGGCTACGGGCTCGACGTCGACCTCTCCCCCGTGTGGAGGTCCATCGTGCAAGACGGACAAGCCACCGACTGGCACCCTGACCCCTCCGGTACGTGGGCAGTGCTTGGGCAAACCTCGATCGACGTCGAGACCGGCGACACCACCGAGTTGCCAGACGACTGGAGCACTGCAGCGATCACCACCAACGCCGCATGGTCCCTGACCGGAGAAACCGGCTACGTTGCACAACCCTCCGCCGAGGCACGACCGCTGGCCAGCCCGCCAGACCAAGCCGGGCTACCCGTCGCCATCACCGGCGACCGCGCAATCATCGTGGCAGCCACCTCAAACACTCCTCGGCTCTACGCCCTGCAGACCGACACGGGGCGTCCCTACGACACCTCCGGCTCCACAGCCACCGCGACCAGCAGACCCACTCCGTGACCGCGAACGCACCCGACCGGCCCTGCGCTCACCGCTCAGGCCCGAGCAACTCCACCCGCCGGAAATCCCATCAGTCACACGCGCAACACGCCGCCGGCCAACCCTTTTCTGAAAGGTATTTCTGGCAGCATGGCACTCATGAGCACAGTCGGCAGGCCCAGCAAAGGTGACCGGGACACGTTCATGACGCGTCCAGCGCGAGAGGTGGGTCAGATCATTCGCCAGAAGGCAGCCGAAGAAGGCATACCCATGGGCGACTACATTTCCCGAGCGGTCGCGGTCTACGTCGGCCGCCCAGACCTCGCGCCCCCGCCACACAGCGACGAGGTGCTGCCTCTGACTGGCTGACACCAGACATGACGAAGGCCCGCTGCCAGGCGGACCCTTGTCGATCGAAACCGAACTTCCCCGTTCGGCTCCTGTAAACCATCTCCACGTCTAGGAGGTAGGTGGCTTTGTGCTGCCCACTATAACCGATCGAGAATCCCCACGGAAGTCACGCCACACCCGTCTTTCACGTTCCAGGACCGGAGCTGACCGGCCAGGTCCGTACCGGTACCGGGATGCGGTGCGTAAAGCCACCGCAGACGACCCCAGGCCCGCGGCCCGCGCTCAACGGTGCGCCACTCCACGGGACACCATCAAGCCCCCTCCGACGCCGCCGGAGCTGCTAGCAACCCTGCCGGTGTGGTCATCACGCGAGAACTACCTGGCTACCGCACATGAACTCGCCCAACTGCCCGAGGTGAAAGCAGCGTGCACGCAGCGGGGCGTCGCTCTCGACGTCTGGCTAGAGGTCGTCATCAACGACGCCATGAACGCCGACACCGCTACCGGGCACAACATGATCACCACCCAGGACACCGCCGCTCACCGGTTGGGTCGCAAGGCAAAACAGGTCCAGCGTGCACGCCGGATCAGTCAGGATCTCGGAATCATGGTCGAGGTCTACCGCGGCTACACACTCTCCTACGACCAGCGCATGGATCTATTCGCCACTGACCCCTACCACCCCCAGCGGGGCGTGGCTAACTCCTACGCCATGGTCCTATGCCCGCCCAGACAACGGGCCAGGATCGCTCGCATCCCCGCCAACGCAGGCGCCGTGTTCGCTCAGGTCTATACAAACGTCCACCTACCCACCTCTGGTGGGCTCAGTGTCTTATCCCACCTACTAGAGACAATCTCCATCAAGCCCGCTAGCGCGGTCAAGGGAACGGAGCCGCCTCCGGCGGCCCAGCCCCGACGAAAGAGATGCCTCGGGACCGCCCTGGCGCACGAAATCCTCGCCCACCCAGGCATGGCGCTCTTCCAGAACGTACGTGCCGGACGCCTGGCACCTCAACTCGGGCCACATCAGGGCGGCGGGTGGCACGGGTTGGACCTTGGACAAGCCCTCCTAGAGGAAGCCACCAGGCTCGGCATTCGCACCACAGCCCCAGCGATCCGGCCTTGGGGGCTGCTGAAAACGTTGCTGGCCAGCATCGATCCCGTCTACGAGGTGTACGCCGGAGCCGGGCAGCCTCCCCCGCCGCCAGAGCCGTGCGGCATCGAGCCCTGCGACGGTCACGGCTGGATCAACCTTCCCGGCGCGGCCGCTAAGTGCCCCAACTGCCCACCCGG
>JBBSNC010000225.1:0-4308 GCA_038232855.1 Actinomycetales bacterium | reverse complement strand
GTCGATCCACTCCATCCGGCCGCCCTCGGCCACCGAGGTGCGCTTGGTGACCAGGTTGTAAACGTTGTTGGACCAGTTCTGGATCGTCGTGTAGCGGACGTGGGCGTCCTTCTTCACGATGATCTCGACGACGGCGCTGTGCAGGCTGTCGCTCTGATAGATCGGCGCCGTGCAGCCCTCGACGTAGTGCACCGAGGAGCCTTCGTCGGCGATGATCAGGGTGCGCTCGAACTGGCCCATGTTTTCGGTGTTGATCCGGAAGTAGGCCTGCAGCGGGATGTCGACGTGCACACCCGGGGGCACGTAGATGAACGAGCCGCCACTCCACACCGCAGTGTTCAGTGCGGCAAACTTGTTGTCACCGGCTGGGATCACCGAGGTGAAGTATTCGCGGAACAGGTCCTCGTGCTCACGAAGCGCCGTGTCAGTGTCGATGAAGAGAACCCCCTGCTCTTCCAGGTCTTCACGGATCTGGTGGTAGACGACCTCCGACTCGTACTGGGCGGCCACACCACCGACCAGGCGCTGCTTCTCAGCCTCGGGGATGCCGAGCCTGTCGTAGGTGTTCTTGATGTCGTCGGGCAACTCATCCCATGTGGTCGCCTGCTTCTCGGTCGACTTCACGAAGTACTTGATGTTGTCGAAGTCAATGCCGGTCAAGTCGCTGCCCCACGTCGGCATGGGCTTCTTGCCGAACAACTTCAACGACTTCAGCCGCAAGGCGTGCATCCACTCCGGCTCGGACTTGCGCGTCGAGATGTCGGTGACGACGGCCTCGCTGAGACCGCGCTTGGCGGTGGCCCCGGCAGCGTCGCTGTCTGACCACCCGTATTCGTACGTGCCCAGGTCTTTGAGTCCCGGGTTGCGCTCTTCAATGTTGGTGCTCATCTCGAAGGCCTTTCTTCGGTGATCGTGTGGCTGTTGGTCAAGTCACTGTTGGTGAAATCATTGCTGTTGTTGAAGTCACTGATGTTGCCGGTCGGAACAAACGTGGTGCAGACGTGCGCGCCACCGGCCAGGGTCGCGAGCCGTTGCACGTGCACCCCCAGAAGGTCGGAGATCACGTCCGTCTCGGCATCGCATAACTGTGGGAACGAGGCAGCGATGTGTTGCACCGGGCAATGTCCCTGGCACAACTGGAGACCGGCGAGGCCGGTGCCTTGACCGACAGGCCGCACGCTGGCTGCAAACCCTTGCTCGGACAGCGCCTGGGCCAGTGCCTCGGTCCGTGCGGTGAGGTCGGACCCCGCTTGTTCCACGATTGGTTTGAGCTGGGCGGCCAAGCCTTGCATCTGGTCGCGGGAGAAGTCGCCGACGGCGGCGCTGCCCGCGCGGTCTGCCAGGTAGGTCAGTGCTGCGGTGGCCATGTCCTCATACGAATTGTTGAGCTGATCCTGCCCCCGGTCGGTCAGCACATAGGCGCGCGCCGGGCGTCCCCGCCTGCGGCGCCGCGCAGATCCGGTGGCCTCATGCTCGATGATGGCCTCTTCAGCGGCGAGCGCATCAAGGTGTCTGCGGACGGCCGCAGGCGTCAAGTTCAACTCATCGGCCAACGCGCGCGCGGTCACCGGGCCTCGTGACCCCACAGCGCGACGGACTTGATCGCGGGTGCGGGACTCACTCGTCCCGTACCCAGCAGTACGTTCCGCTATAAACACCACACCAGTGTCACCTATATCCACTTCTATGCCAACGTAGGTATGCCTCACCATGTTCCACGCGGTTGCCACATATCGTTAGCCGGTGACCACCCGGAGTGCCGCGATCGGTGCAGAAGACGCCGCGGACGCTCCTGCAGTCGAGTTCAGCGGGGTATCCCGCACCTTCGGCTCACTCACTGCGCTCGACCAGATCACCTGGAGTGCCCCAACCAGAGCCATTACCTGCGTCTTGGGCCCCAACGGCGCCGGCAAATCGACCTCCATCGAGCTGGCCAGCGGTCTGCAGCGTCCGGACTCGGGGGCGGTCCGTGTCCTCGGTGTCGACCCATGGCGGGCCAGCGCTGAGCATCGCGCCCGAGTGGCGGTGATGCTGCAGGATGGCGGCCTTCCGCAATCTGCCCGCCCGGTGGCGTTGATCACCCACTTGGCCCGGTTTTATGCCCGCCCGTGGCACGTGTCGGAGTTGTGCGATGTGCTGGGCATCCATGACTTCGCCACGACATCGGTGCGCCGCCTGTCAGGTGGGCAACGGAAACGGTTGGCGCTCGCCGCTGCCCTCGTCGGGCGACCGGACGTGTTGTTTCTGGATGAGCCCACCGCCGGGTTGGACCCGCATGCACGACGCGTCGCCCATCGGGTGATCCGCGAGGCGGCAACCCAAGGCGCGGCGGTCGTGTTGAGCACTCATGCCTTCGAGGAGGCCGAACGGCTGGCCGATGGTGTCGTCATCGTCGCTCGGGGCCGACTCATGGCCACCGGCTCCGTGTCCTCGATCTGTTCCGGCATCAGCCTTGAGGAGCGCTATTTCGCCTTGACCGACTCGGAGGCGTCATGACGCGCGCTACCGCGCCCGGACGACGGGTCGCCGCCCAGGCTGCCTTCGAGGTCCGCAGCCTGCTCAGCAACGGGGAGCAACTGTTGGTCTCGATGGTGCTGCCCCTGATCGCGCTAGTCGTTTTGGTCAACGTCAATCCAGCCGCATTGTCCGCAGACATCTTCGGCGAGGTGCGCACCCACCCGAAGGCTGCTCAGCTGGCCATGCCTGGAGTGCTTGCCGTGGCGGTAGTGTCGACCGCCTTCACGGGTCAAGCCATCGTGCTGGCCTACGAGCGACGGTATGGCGTGCTGCGACTGCTGGGGACTACGCCCCTTGGCCGGGGGGGCCTGTTGCTCGCCAAAGGGTGTGCCGTCCTGGTGGTGGTGGCACTTCAATGTGCAGTCCTCGGAATCGCCGGGTTACTGCTGGGTTGGGCACCGGAAGCGGCCGGCATACCAGCGGCCTGGGTGCTCATCGTGTTGGGCTGCAGCGCATTCATCGCCCTGGCAGCACTGCTGGGTGGGACTTTGCGGGCAGAGGCAGTGCTGGCCTTTGCAAACCTCGCATGGATCGTGTTTCTCGGCGCCGGACTGCTGTTTCCGTTGGCCTCGTTGCCTGAAGGACTTGCCTCGATTCTGCGCTTCACGCCGCCTGGGGCGTTGGGCGAAGGGCTACGGATGGCCTTGCTGGGAGTCGACACCGTGCCGGTACTGTCTGCGGCTGTGCTCATCGGGTGGACGTTGGCCCTGGGCGCACTCGCCTCGCGCACATTGCGTTGGTCTGACTGAGCCTTGGCCTGAGTCAGCCTTGGCCTGACTGAGCCGGCGTAAGCCGTGTGACCGCCCCTCGTACCATGACCAGGTGAAGAGTCCGCGGCCGATGGCCGGTCCCCCCCTGCTCCGTGTGCTGCTGCCGCTCAACCTCGGGATGCAGATCCTGATCGTGGTGACTGGCGGTCTCGTCCGCTTGACCGGCAGCGGCTTGGGTTGCTCAACGTGGCCGCAATGCGAGCCGGGGTCCTACACCCCCACCTTCCGGCCCGCGGACGGGCTTCACCCCTACATCGAGTTCGGCAACCGGATGGTCGGCATTGTGGTCGGCCTCATCGCGCTGGCGCTGGTGGAGGCGGTCGGGCGCCGAGGGCACGCAGCGGCACGTCGACGGATGCGGCTGCTGGCCGGCTTGGTCCTGGGCGGAACCCTCGCCCAGGGGGTGCTCGGCGGTCTGACGGTCAACACCGATCTGAATCCGCAGACCGTCATGGCGCATTTCCTGATCTCGATGGGTCTGATCGTCCTCAGCACGCTGCTCTTGGTGACGCATCGAGGCGCCGGACCGATGCGCGCTGGCGTCCTGCCGCCGCTCGTGCGCCGCCTCGGCGCGGCCACCGCAAGTGTGGGGGCCGTCGTGATCGTGCTGGGCACGGTGGTCACCGGCTCCGGGCCGCACTCCGGCGATGCCGAACAACCGGCGCGACTCGGGTTTGACCCCCGCACGGTTGCGTGGTTGCACGCCGATTCGGTGATGCTGTTCGTGGGTTTGGTTGTCGCCATGGTCGTGGCTACGGCCTTGGTGCCTCAGGCAGTCCGTGCCCGCAGGCCTTGGCGGCTGGTGCTGCTGGTGTCGCTAGCGCAAGGGATGTTGGGGTATCTGCAATATGCCACTGGAGTGCCGGTGCCGCTGGTGTCGCTGCACATGCTGGGGGCCTGCCTGTTGACCACGGCCCTGACGTGGGGGGTAGCGGCGCTGTATGCCAAAGGTGACTCAGGTGAGCGAGAAGTACAGCAACGGGTCGATCGCCACGCTCAGGAAGAGCAAGGTCAAATAGCT
>JBBSNC010000224.1:0-4320 GCA_038232855.1 Actinomycetales bacterium | reverse complement strand
TGGTCTTCAGGCGAGTTCCGCGCATCGGCGATACGAACACCTGTTCGCTGCCTACGGTACGCCGCTGGCACGCCCGGAGAGGTCAGCGACTCGCTGGCCACGTTTCGCGCAGTTCGGAGCAGCGGCAACGACGGCGTTGAGGGTTACGCGACGTTTGGCGCACGATGATCCACCGGGTGCGTCGCCGACCGCTCACCGCAGATCAGAGTCCCGGTGTCGACTCCCACAGTCGACTCCTGCACCACCGATCAGGATGCGAAGTTCTTCGATGATGTCCCCGATCTGGTTTCCCAAGTTCCCCTCATACGAACAAGTGTACGAGCGAGCACCGACAAGCCTTGAAGACGAAGTCCGTCCCTCATCCCAAAACGGGTGCGCCATCCTTGGCTGGCGTTGCATCAACTCCCGCTTCCTTACGTTGCGCTGGAGTAATGGAGGCCGGCGCTTGGGTCAACGGGTCGAAACCGCCGCCGGACTTCGGAAACGCGATGACGTCGCGGATCGACTCCGTGCCAGCCAGAAGGGCGACGATCCGGTCCCACCCGAAGGCGATCCCGCCGTGCGGCGGTGCCCCGAACTTGAACGCCTCCAGCAGGAAGCCGAACTTCTCCTGTGCTTGCTCAGCATCCAGCCCCATTAAGGCAAAGACCCGCTCCTGCACATCGCGGCGGTGGATACGAATTGACCCGCCACCGATCTCGTTGCCGTTGCAGACGATGTCGTAGGCGTAGGCCAGCACAGCGCCAGGGTCATCTTCCATTGCATCCAGGAACTCGGTTTTCGGAGAGGTGAACGCATGGTGCACCGCGGTCCACGCGCCACCGCCTACGGCCACATCGCCAGCCGCGACTGCCTCCGAAGCAGGCTCGAACAGCGGCGCATCTACGATCCACAGGAACGACCACGCTGACTCATCGAGCAGCTCGCAGCGGTGGGCGATCTCCAAACGCGCCGCCCCGAGCAGGCCCCGAGATGACTTGACCTCTCCGGCTGCGAAGAACACACAGTCACCCGGTGAAGCACCTACGTGCTCTGCCAGGCCAGCGCGCTCGTCCTCGGATAGGTTCTTGGCGACTGGCCCGGCGAGCGTGCCGTCTTCAGCGACGGTCACATACGCCAGACCTCGAGCACCGCGTTGCTTGGCCCATTCCTGCCACGCATCGAACTGACGCCGCGGCTGGCTGCCACCCCCAGGCATCACGACCGCGCCGACGTACGCAGCCTGGAAAACACGGAATGGGGTGTTCGCGAAGTAGGAAGTGCAGTCGGTCAGTTCCAGATCGCAACGAAGGTCCGGCTTGTCCGAGCCATACCGGGCCATCGATTCGGCGTACGTCATCTGTGGCAGTGGAGTCGGCACCTCGACGCCGATGACGGCCCACACGGCACGCAGGATGTCTTCGCCCAGTGTGATCACATCCGCCTGCTCGACGAAGCTCATCTCGATGTCCCGCTGGGTGAACTCAGGCTGCCGATCCGCCCGGAAGTCCTCGTCCCGGTAGCACCGCGCAATCTGGTAGTACCGCTCCAGCCCGGCGACCATCAACAACTGTTTGAACAACTGCGGGCTCTGCGGAAGGGCGTACCAAGAACCGGGTTGTAGCCGGGCCGGCACCAGGAAGTCACGCGCGCCCTCAGGGGTGGAACGCGTCAGGGTGGGCGTCTCGACCTCGACAAAATCGCGCTCGTTGAGCAGGTTGCGCGCGGCCGCGTTGACCTTCGATCGCAGGCGCAGGTTGTCCCCCGCCGATCCGACGCCCGGGCGGCGCAGATCCAGATAACGATGGCGCAGGCGCACCTCTTCGCCCACGCTCACCCGCTCGTCGATCTGGAACGGCAACGGGGCCGCCTCGCTCAGCACGGTCAGTGCGCCAGCCACGACCTCGATTTCGCCCGAGGGAAGGTCGGGGTTGGCGTTGCCGTCCGGTCGCAACCGGACGACCCCGTCGATCGAGATGCAATATTCGTTGCGTAGATCATGCGCCCCGCCCTGCTCGAGCACTTCGTCACGGACGACGACCTGGGCCACCCCGGAGGCGTCGCGCAGATCCAGGAACGCGACACCGCCGTGATCGCGTCGGCGTGCCACCCATCCACTCAGGGTGACGGTCTGGTCAGCGTGCTCGGCTCGCAGCGAGCCGGCCTCGTGGGTGCGCAGCACAGTGGATATCCTCATGTTGATCGGTGGGTGGGCTCAACAAGCGTATGCCGACCCGCTCCGGGTGCGGACAGTTCAGTCACCACCGTGACGCGGGTGGGTGGACCACGGCAGCTCTGCCGAGCGCAGCGTCGACCAGCCTTGCCCACGACTGACGTATGACGACAGCAGCCCAATGACGGCAGCGGAGTTGCGCATCTGGCCAGCCAGGATCGCCGACACTGCCACGTCAATCTCGACCCAGCGGATCGGCATACCGAGTTCCTCGGCCTCTCGCTCAAATCGCTCCGCGGGCGGTACGTCCGAGAGGTCACGAGCCAAGAAGATGCGCTTGGCTTCGTTCAAGCCGCCTGGTGAGGAGAAGTATTCGCTCAGCAAATCCCAGCGATCGGCTCGCAAGTCGGCTTCCTCAGCCAGCTCCCGGGCTGCTGCCTCGACCCCAGGCTCGCCGGGCACGTCGAGGAGTCCCGCGGGCAACTCCCACTCATAGCTTCGGATCGGGTGGCGATACTGCTGGATCAGCAGCACTTCGTCGATCCCGCGGTCTTGCCGCAGCGCAACGACGCTGACGGCACCGGGATGATCGACATACTCCCGAGTGACCTCACCCGCGTCACCGAGATCCACCACGTCGCGCAGCACGTCCCAGATGCGACCCGACATGGCTACCTCACTGGAGCGCACAGGTGGCGGATCGATCCGGTCGCTCAGTTCTTCTGCGGTGGCACTCGGTGCGGACAGACTCATGGCAGCGGCGCCGGCTCGACCTCGACGAGGCGCTGACTGCGCTGCATTTCCACGGCCGCGGCGACGAGCCCGGCAAACAGGGGGTGCGGCCGATCCGGGCGAGACTTGAACTCCGGGTGGGCCTGAGTCGAGACGTAGTACGGATGCACCTCGCGGGGCAGCTCCACGAACTCGACCAGTCCGCCATCCGGGGAGGTGCCGCTGATCACCAAGCCGGCCTCGGTGAGTTGGTCACGGTAGGTGTTGTTCACCTCGTAGCGATGCCGGTGACGCTCGCTGACCTCGGCGGTGCCGTAGGTTTCCGCTACCACCGAGCCGCTGCTCAACCGAGCCGGATAGGTGCCCAATCGCATCGTGCCGCCTAGATCGCCAGCACCCTCGACGAACGCCTTCTGCTCGGCCATGGTCGCGATCACCGGGTCCGCAGTCTCGGGGTCGAACTCGGTCGAGCTTGCGCCCGCGATGCCGGCCACGTGTCGGGCGTACTCGATGACCATGGCTTGCAGCCCCAGGCAGATACCCAGGGTGGGCACACCGCGTTCGCGGGCCCACCGCAAGGCCCCGATCTTGCCTTCGATCCCGCGCACCCCGAATCCGCCCGGTACTAAAATGGCATCGACGCCCGATAGCGCACGCTGGGCTCCGCTGTGTGTTTGGCATTCATCGGAGGCCACCCAGCGGATCGAGACCTTCGCGTTGTGATAGAACCCGCCGGCTCGCATGGCTTCGGTGACCGACAGATAGGCATCCGGCAGATCGACATACTTGCCTACCAGGGCAATCTCGATCTCGTGCTCTGGTCGGTGCACCCGCTGCATCAAGGCATCCCACGCGCTCCACTCCACATCGCGAAACGGCATCCCTAGGTGGCGCACCACATAGGCATCGAGCCCTTCGCTGTGCAACACCTTGGGTATGTCGTAGATGCTGGGGGCATCGATTGCGTTGGCGACTGCGTCCTCTTCGACATCACACATCAACGAGATCTTGCGTTTGATCGAGGCTGGGATGTCGCGGTCAGCGCGGCAGACGATCGCATCGGGGGTGATGCCGACCTGGCGGAGCATGGCGACCGAGTGCTGCGTCGGCTTGGTCTTCAACTCACCGCTGGGCGCCAAATAGGGCACCAGCGAGACGTGCAAGAAGAAGCAGTTGGAGCGGCCGACATCGTGACGGACCTGTCGGGCAGCCTCTAAGTACGGCAACGACTCGATGTCACCGACCGTGCCACCGATCTCGGTGATGATCACATCCGGCGGGTCATGCTGCTCGGCGTCCGCGCGCATTCGCGACTTGATCTCATTGGTGATGTGCGGGATCACCTGAACGGTGTCACCCAGGTATTCGCCGCGTCGCTCCTTGGCGATGACATCGTTGTAGATCTGACCAGTAGTCACGTTGGCCCGCCCGCGTAG
>JBBSNC010000223.1:0-4347 GCA_038232855.1 Actinomycetales bacterium | reverse complement strand
GTAGCTGCCGCCGTAGCGCGGCTTGCGGCCCCCGTCGAGACGCCACAGGTGCAGGTCGCCCGGGCCGAGGTGGTTGTAGACCACGTCAAGGATGACGGCGATCCCGCGGGCGTGCGCCGCGCGGACGAACCGGGCGAAGGCCTGTGGGCCGCCGTAGGAGCTCTCGATCGCGAAGGGGTGCGAGGGGTTGTAGCCCCAGCTGATGTGCCCGGCGAAGGCGAACGGCGGCATCACCTCGACGGCGTTGACGCCCATCCACGCAAGGTGGTCGAGCCGGTCGATCGCCCGGTCGAAGGTCCCCCCTCGCCACCCATCGGCTGCGAAGGTGGGTATGTGGATCTCGTAGATCACCAGGTCGTCCCACCCCGGCATCACGAAATGGTCGTCGCCCCAGTCCAGCGCCCGGGGGTCGAAGACCACGGCGTCACCGTCGGAGTGGGTGACTGCCCTGGCGACCGGGTCGATGCGGGAGCGATACGTCCCGCCGCTCCTGATCAAGAACCGATAGGAACTTCCGGGTCCGACGCCGGGCACGAACGTCGACCAGGTGCCTGATCGGGCAGTGTCGCGTGCGAGCGGTTGCTTGTGTGCGGGATCCCATTCGCAGAAGTCGCCAGTCACCGCGACCTGACGTGCGTATGGCGCCCACACCCGGAAGGTGACCCCCGCGTCATGGGGCAGGGCACCCATGCCCGCGTGAGGTGAGGGAGCAGCAGGCACGACTGCTGATCTTAGACGGCGACCACCCCCACATCCTGGGCGGGGCCTAGGGCAGACTCGCGGGTATGTCGTCTCTTCGCCGCCCCCACCGACATACGGTCGGTCTCGTGGTTGTCCTTCCCGTTGCTGTCCTGTCGCTGGCCGCGGTGTCAGTGTCGGGCTGGATCCGGCTTGCGCCTGATGATCCGGAGACCTGGCATCAGGACCCGTTGACCGTGTCTGTCGGCGAACAATCGAACTGGTACCGGCTCACCCCGCCGGCCATCGAAGAGCGGGACCGCTCAGAGCAAACGGGCACGTCACCTGCCTTCGACGTGTCTGTCTCCGAACTGGCGGTGACCTTCGATGAGGTGGCTACCGAGGAGAGCCGGGTCGAGGTGCTCGCTGGATCGGCCACCGAGGAGTTCGTGACCTATATCCAGCGCAGCGCGCTGATGGGCTACCCCGACTACATCTCGGTTCGCTTCCTCGACACAAACAATGGCGGTTCGACGGTGGCGATCTATTCGCGGGCGCGCTACGGCTCCAGCGACCTCGGCGTCAACGAGAAGCGTGTGCAGCGGTGGGTACAGGAGACTCAGCAGCGACTCGGCTGAGGAGGCGTCATTGACCACCTGCCGCGTATTCGGACTCGACATCGGCCTTGACCGGCCGCCACCAGTCTTCGTGCTCGCCATACCACTGGATCGTGTGCTCCAGACCTGCCTCGAAGTCTCCGTAGATCGGCTCCCACCCCAGCTCATCACGCAGCGGGGAAGCATCGATGGCGTAGCGCAGGTCGTGTCCGACCCGATCGGCGACGAGGTCGAGATCCTTGGTGTCGCGGCCACACAGCCGCAGCACCGAGCGGGCGACGTCGAGGTTGGAGCGCTCACCGTTGGCACCGATCAAGTAGGTCTGCCCGATGACGCCGTCGTTCACAATCGCCAACACCGCGCTGGAGTGGTCGGCCACATGGATCCAGTCGCGGACGTTAGCCCCGTTCCCATAGACCTTGGGTCGCCCACCGTCGAGCACAGTGGTGATCTGCCGCGGGATGAACTTCTCCACGTGCTGCCAGGGCCCGTAGTTGTTGGAGCAGTTGCTGATCGTGGCGCGCACCCCGAACGAGCGCACCCACGCCCGCACCAGATGATCGGCACCAGCTTTACTCGCCGAATAGGGCGAAGAGGGCCGGTATGCCGAGTTTTCGGTGAACTTCGCGGGATCGTCCAGCGCCAAGTCGCCGTAGACCTCATCGGTCGAGATGTGGTGCAACCGCACCCCGTGCCGACGCGCCGCCTCCAAGAGCACGAATGTGCCGACCAGGTTGGTCTGGATGAACGGCGAAGGGTCACGCAGACTCTGATCATTGTGCGACTCGGCGGCAAAGTGCACCACGACGTCATCGGGCCCACTGAGCTCACCGACGACCTCCTGCACCACCGCCGCGTCGCAGACGTCGCCCACCACCAGCTGCACCCGCTCAGCCGGCAAGCCCTCCAACGCGGCGGGCGATGCGGCATACGTGAGCTTGTCCAGCACGGTGATGTGCGCGTCCGTGTGCTCGATGAGGTGGCGCACGAAGTTGGATCCGATGAAGCCCGCCCCACCCGTCACCACGATCCTGCGCATGTCCGCCATGCTAGTCAGTGCCAGTGAGCCTAGGTTGGTAGCCATGCGA
Source organism: Actinomycetales bacterium (assembly GCA_038232855.1). GTDB lineage: Bacteria > Actinomycetota > Actinomycetes > Actinomycetales > Dermatophilaceae > Ornithinicoccus. The sequence goes on along the minus strand of JBBSNC010000223.1, from coordinate 1,964 downwards.
GGCATCATCTTGGCCGGTGGCACCGGCTCCCGGCTGCACCCCATCACGCTCGGGGTCAGCAAGCAGCTGTTGCCGGTCTATGACAAGCCGATGATCTACTACCCGTTGTCGACGCTGATGCTGGCCGGGATCCGCGACATCCTCATCATCACCACGCCGCAGGATCAAGAGCAGTTCGTCCGGTTGTTGGGCGACGGCTCCCAATTCGGCATCAGTCTGAGCTTCGCGGAGCAACCCAGCCCGGATGGCTTGGCCCAGGCATTCCTGATCGGCGAGCAGCACATCGGCGGCGAGCGCTGTGCGTTGGCACTCGGAGACAACATTTTCTACGGGCCTCGGTTGGGACGCCAACTGCAGCGCTTCGGCAACCTCAGCGGTGCCGCGATCTTTGCCTACCGGGTCCGTGATCCGAGGTCATACGCAGTGGTCGAGTTCGACGGCGAACGCAAAGCCGTGTCGCTGCAGGAAAAGCCGGCAAACCCCAAGAGCCCGTATGCCGTGCCAGGGCTGTACTTCTACGATCACGAGGTGGTCGAACGCAGCAAGGCTCTGGTCCCCTCGGCGCGCGGCGAGTTGGAGATCACGGACCTCAACCGGGGTTATCTCGAGGCGGGACTGCTACAGGTCGAGTTGCTGCCGCGCGGCACCGCTTGGTTGGACACCGGGACCTTCGACACCTTGAACGCAGCCTCCAACTACGTGAGCACCCTCGAAGACCGCCAAGGCGTGAAGATCGGCGCCCCTGAAGAGGTCGCCTGGCGGATGGGCTTCATCAGCGACACCGAGTTGGCCGCCCGTGCGGAGCCGCTGCTGAAGTCCGGCTACGGTGCGTATCTGCTGGACTTGATCAGCAGCGCCCCCCAGTGACCCAGCCTGCCCCCGAACGGTCGCTCGATGCTCCCCGCGGCCGGCGGGACGCGGGAATGCTCGCGGCCGGGTCGCTGTTCGGGGGCGTACTCGCCTACGTCTTCTTTGCCCTGGTCATTCGGGCGCTGGGGGCTGGCCCGGCTGCCCCGGTGGCGGTGCTCTGGGCGTGGTGGGGCTTTGCCGGCGCGGCGCTGACCTTCCCGGTCCAGCACTGGATCGCGCGGACGGCAGCGACCTCTGTGGGGGAGGCTGCGGTCCGTCGCGGCATGGTGCAGGTGGCGATCGCCGTGCTGGGGGTGTCGTTGGCTGCGGGGGTGCTCGCCTGGGTGGCCCGCGAGCGGCTGTTTGGCCCCGAGGGCGATCTCTTCCCGCTGTTGGTGGTCGGCGTCGGGGTGGGCTCGGGCCTGCTCGGCTTGCCCCGCGGCCTATTGTCGGCCCGACACCGGTTCGCGACCCTCGCCCTCGGGATCGTCGCGGAGAACGCCGTGCGCTGCGCCGTCGCCATCGCTCTTGTGATCGCTGGCAGCGACACCCCCGCGTTCTACGGGCTGGCGCTGCTGGCCGGTTACGTTGTCGCTGCGTTCTGGCCGGACGCGTTGCTGCCCCGCAGCGACGGTGACGGGGCCAGGAGTAGGTCGTTGCACTTCGTTTCCGGTGCCTCGGCGGCGCAACTGGTGGCACAGGCCACCTTGACCGGAGGCCCGGTGTTGCTCGCGGCCATTGGTGGCGCGCCACGCGAAGTGACCGCGCTGTTCGCCGGGCTTGCGCTGTTCCGGGCTCCTTACACGCTGGCATTGGGCCTGGTCTCAGCCCTGACCGGGCGGCTGACCCGGCTGGTCGAGCTGCGGCGGTGGGCCACGCTCACGCGCATTCGTCGCGGGCTGGTGACCGCGACCGTGGCAACGAGCGTGCTGGGCGGAGCAGCGGGTGCCTGGCTAGGGCCGCCAGCGATGGAGTTCGTGTTCGGCGAGGGTGTCCGTCTGATACCGGGAGATGCTGCCCTCGTCGCGGTGGGCACCGTCGTCGCGATGGGCAACCTGGTCCTCACGCTGGGTTTGCTGGCCCGCAATCGGGCAGGCGTTGCCGCGGTGTGCTGG
>JBBSNC010000222.1:0-4369 GCA_038232855.1 Actinomycetales bacterium | reverse complement strand
TGCGATGTCGCCGGTCTCGAACAACCGATGCCCGGTCAGATCAACTGCCTCAGGGCCGGGATGCACAATCAGGACCCGGCGCAACGCCGTGGCCTGACCGATCAGCGCATCCAATGTGGCCAGCATCGCCGAGCCGACTGCATCGGTGGTGATCAGAACCACGCTGACCGCCGGCGGCGCTGCGCGCGCGGGGGCGGGGGCGGCGGACACCCGGGGTGAGCCTGCGCGCTGGCTCAGACAGCTCGCTTCTTCAGTTTCCGGCGCTCTCGCTCGGACAACCCGCCCCAGATGCCGAATCGCTCATCGTGCGCCAACGCGTACTCCAAGCACTCCGACGTCACTTCGCAGCCGACGCACACCTTCTTGGCCTCGCGGGTTGATCCCCCCTTCTCAGGGAAGAACGCCTCTGGGTCAGTTTGCGCACACAGGGCACGCTCCTGCCACGACGCCTCTTCAACGTCCTCATCCACGCTCAGCAACGACAACACTTCGATTTCGTGCACGGCTCCTCCTCGACCCTCGCCAGCACTTCAGTACCGGGCAGTTCTCCGGTGGAGAGACACCCAATAGGAGTAAATTACACGCGTGTCATCCCCCCTCGTCAACCCCAGATCTGCTACAAGCATCTGACCACGCACGATGCATCCCCTGAAGACCAGTGAGAATGGCTCCATGCAGATCACCGTACTAGCCGGCGGCGTCGGCGGAGCACGCTTCATCGCGGGGTTGCGGCATCACCTGCGGCACCTAGTCCCTGCCGCTGCAGGCGGTACGGATCCGAGTGAGGCTCTGGAGATCATCGTGATCGGCAATACCGGTGACGACATCACCCTCTATGGGCTTCGGGTGTGCCCCGATTTGGACACGCTGTTGTACACCCTTGGCGGCGAGGTCAACGCCTCCCAGGGCTGGGGACGCCAGGACGAGACCTACCTGGCTCAGGCAGAACTCGGCGAATTGGGGGTGCAGCCCCAGTGGTTCTCCTTAGGCGACCGAGACCTGGGCACGCATATCGCACGTAGTCATTGGCTGGGCGAAGGCGTGTCGCTGAGCCAGGTCACTCAACGCTTGGCGCAGAGGTGGGGACTGCCCGCTCAAAGCATCCGCCTCTTGCCCGCCACGGACGAGCCGATTGAGACCCACGTAGTCCTTGCCGATGACCGTCCTGGCGCTGCCGCAGACGCCGAACGCGCGGTGCACTTCCAACAGTGGTGGGTGCAGATGCAGGCCGCAGAGCCGGCTAAAAGGTTTGTGGTGCCGGGTTTGGCCCGTGCAGTCGCGGCCCCCGGGGTGCTGGAGGCGATCCGGGACGCCGATGTAGTGCTCCTACCGCCGAGCAATCCAGTGGTGTCCATCGGCATCATCCTTGGCGTTCAGGGAGTGCGTGATGCGTTGCGCGGCACCCGGGCGCCGGTGGTCGGCGTGTCACCGATCATCGCCGGCTCTCCCGTGCGCGGTCACGCCCAGGCGTGTTTGGCCCCGTTGGGTGTGTCGGTCACGGCTGCTGGGGTTGCCTCGCTGTACCGAGACTTCCTCGATGGCTGGCTGGTCGACACGGTTGATGCCCCGCAGCAACCAACACCCGCAGAGACCAACGGCGGTGGTGCGTACGGCAGGGTCTCGGTCCACGCCCGCAATCTCTACATGAGCGACCTGGACGGGGCAGCGGCCTTGGCTGGGGCTGCCCTTGACGTGGCGCTTGGTTTGCGCACGTGAGCCAGCCCCTGACGGTGTACCCGCTCACCGATTTCCCCGAGGTGCAGGCGCATCATGATCTGGGGGTTCTGTTGCGCCAGTCCCTGCTTCGCGCCAGGTTGGACCTGCGCACGGGCGATGTGTTGGTGGTCTCCAGCAAGGTGGTCTCCAAATCGGAAGGCCTGCGGGTTCTTGACGAGCCCACTACCGACGCTGGCGGTGCAGGCCATGATGCGATCGTGCTGTCACAAGCGCGCCGTGTCGTCGCGGAACGGCGCACCGCGGCTGGGCTAACCCGGATCGTCGCTGCCACCGCTGGGCCGGTGCTTGCGGCCGCTGGAGTCGATGCATCCAATACCGGACCCCTGGGCGGAACGTTGTTGCTGCCGCCAGATCCCGATTTGGCAGCCCGGATGCTGTATGCCAGCCTGCTGCGAGCCTACGCCCCCGCCGCCCTACCCCACATCGGGATCATCGTCAGCGACACGGCTGGGCGAGCCTGGCGGGAAGGTCAGACCGACTTCGCCCTCGGAACCTGCGGAGTTGGTGTGTTGGATGACTTGCGCGGCGGGCAGGATCGCGACGGGCGCGGTCTGCAGGTCACCGCACGTGCTGTCGCCGATGAAATCGCCGCGGCAGCGGACCTGGTCAAAGGCAAAGCCGCGCATATCCCGGCGGCTCTCGTCCGCGGTCTGCAGCCGGGCACGGTGACCTCCCCGGGCTCGGCAGGGGCGGTGAGCCTGCTGCGATCGAGCGGCTCAGATTGGTTTGCACTTGGCCACGTCGAAGCCATTCGATCCGCTCTCGGCGCACCCCCAGGCGGTGCCGTCGCCGCACAGATCGGAATTGCCGCGAACGCGGCCGAGCCCGAAGGGGCGCGGCTGCAGCGGGCCATCACCCTGTCCCTGCACGGCGCTGTACCGGCCATCGACCGAAACTCCATCGCTATCACTGCCAGCACGCTGTCAATCTCGGTCGATGATGACTATCAGCGCGGATGGGCCGTGGCACGCCTCGAGGTCGCCCTGCACAGCGAGGGCCTGACCGGCTATCGCGTCAGTGCAGAGCCGGACCCGTCGGCAGATGCGTCGGCTGAGACATCCGGGGTGCGCGGCGCGGTCGACTGAGCCCGGCCAGTTCCACCAATCGCTGGATCCGGTATCGGTGGGGTCGATCCGGCTCGAGCAGTTCCGCAAGACCCGCGTCATCAACCTCATGTCCGGTCAGTGCCCAACCTATGTTCTTGGCCACGTGGTAATCACCGAAACTCACCGCGTCGGCATACCCCAGGGCCCGCTGCGCAGTCTCAGCAACTGTCCATAAGCCCACGCCCGAAATGCTGCGCAGTCTGCGACACGCGGTCTGCGGATCAACGTCAGCCAGAGCGGTGAGGCTGTCGGCGACGCGAGCCACGCGTATCACCGTGCCCGACCGCTGTGGGGTGATGCCCATGCGCAGCCACTCCCAGGACGGAATCGAGATCAACGTGGCGGGACTGGGTGGTACAAAGAGGCCCAAGGCAGCCCCAGGTCCTGGCGCAGGCGCACCGAATCGGCGGATCAAACGCCGCTGGCTGGCAAAGGCCTCGGCTCCCGTGACCTGCTGCTCGATGATCGCCGGGATCAGCGACTCCAAGACAAGCGTGGTGCGCGGAATGCGCCACCCCGGACGGCTGCGCAAGGTGCGACGCAGGATCTCGTGGCGCAGGGTGAAAGTGCTCAGGTCGTCGCTCTCCCCTAGCATTTCCGGCAGCGTGTCCAGAGCCCACCGCGCCGCCTCAGGATCGCCCCATGCACGGGCCAGCACCTCCCCTGTCTGCGGGCGCGTCCACACTGCCAAGGTCAGCGCACCCAGATCGGTGCTCATGCCGCGAAAGAGCGAGGACCCATTGACCACCCAGGTGGGATCGCCGCCGCCCCGACGCAACGGCCCCCACGTCGCCGCCAGGTCCACCGGTCGCCCGGGGCGCCAGCGACGTTGGCGACCCTCCGCAGGCTCGGATACGGGCATGGTGCCAGCCTGCCACGGACTGCGCCGTGCCGGATCGGGCGCGCGTGCACTAAGTTGTGCCCGTGCTCACCCCGTCGGACGTTCTGTCCCGATTGCTCGAGGACGACCCGAGTCGTCCGATCCTCACCTACTATGACGACACGCCGGGGGACACCAGTGGCGAGCGGATCGAGATATCCCGCAAGGTCCTGGGCACCTGGGTCGCCAAGGCGGCCAATGCTCTGCAGGAAGGTTTGGACTGTGAGCCCGGAACGGTCGTGCTTCTGGACATCCCAGCACCGCATTGGCGGCTCGTTTACTGGTCATTCGCGGTCTGGTCGGTCGGGGCCACGCTCACGTTCGACCCCTCCGAAGGGGCAGACATCCTGATCACCACCTCCCCGGACTCCCCCGCGGTCCAGGACGCTGATGAGGTGATTGCGGTCTCGCTACCGGGTCTGGCCCGAGAGTTCGTCGGATCCTTGCGCACCGGCGTGATGGACGAAGCCCGTGAACTCGCCTCCTACGGCGACAGTTTCATCGCGTGGGACGAACCCGAGGGCAGCGATGCCGCGCTGGTCAGTTCTAGGGGACGGACGGCATACGAGCGGGTTGTGGCTGTGGCCCAAAGCCAGGTTGCCGGCGAGAGTGCGGGTAGCCGGCTGCTCATCACCAGCACCGACCC
>JBBSNC010000221.1:0-4373 GCA_038232855.1 Actinomycetales bacterium | reverse complement strand
CGTGGGGGTCGTCCGTTGGCGCGGCCACTACCCGCGCCAACGGGTGGGACGGCCCATCGCCAATATTTACGTTCCATTGGGCTGATGAGCGCTGAGGTCACTACTGTCTTAGCTCCTCGGCGTAGGGCTTCGCCTCTGAGGGCTTGAGTTGCTTTCCGTCGACACGCAACAGGACGGCGCCATTCAGCGTGTGGAACTCGCTCCCAAAAGCGGGCGAGTCCTTAAGGATGCCCTGTATATAGTCGGACCGCGCTTTCGCGGCCGCCTCTTCGGGCCATACTTCGACCGTCGCCCCACAGGAAATGCCTAGTTCCGTGCAGCTAGCGTTCGAGTCATAGAGGACTGCCGCGCTGAGATAACCGTTCGGCCGTCCGATCAGGTCGTTGGGGTCGTTGTCCTCGGTAATAGATACGACGGTCGTCGTGGTTGACTGCGCGATCTCCTCTGCAACAGTCTTCGCGTCCAACTCGGTTGGTTGGGCCTGTGTGGGGGTAGCGGCCTGGGTCGTGCTGGTAGGGATTGCACCGCTGGTCCCGGAGGCTTTCGCACTCTGGGGATCGCCATTGCCTCCGCCGCATCCGGATATAGACAGCGCCGCAAAGAGGGCCATTGATACCAACAAAGGGGTGTGACGAGGCATGAATAAACCGTAGCGCCAAATGTGGCCTGTCCTTCGCCACGGCTCGCGCTCATTTTGTCTGGTTGCTTCCCGCCTGCCTTCCTTCGTCAAGGCCGCTGCCACCATCCTTCGACACGCCGACGGCATCGGCGCCGCGGTCCCCCGGGTTTGGCGCACCACCCCCACGACGTCGGAGCCGTGCCGCATATGCACGGCATCTGCCAGGCGGGAGGCGTCCGAACTGGACGGTTTCACGAAGCGTCAAGGTCAACGACGCTGTCAGCGATGGCCTCGATCATCGCGGCGTCGTGACACGTCGCGATGACGTTCACACCCGCTTGACTGCGAGCACGCAGGACCTTGCTGACGTAAACGCGCCGAGCGGCGTGGAGTCTTTGCTCGGGCTCATCGAGTACGAGCATTGGCTCGGGCGAAAGAGGGTCATCGTGAGCCCGAAGAGTTGACGTTGACCAGAGGACAACTCATGCGGAAATCTTGTCCCGAGCGTGGACAGACCCAAGTCATCGAGTGCCGTGGCGGCCCGAGCTTCACACGTTGTGGCGTCGCCGCCCCAGGTGGCATCGATCAGCGTGAGGTGGTCGATCAGCGTCATGTCGCGATAGAGCGCAGTCGAACCGATGAGCGCTGCCACCTTCGCGCGCACTGCGGGATGGCGCTCATCGGCCCCGATGCCGTCGATGGTGACTGTCCCTGCGCTAGCGGTCCAACGACCGGCTATGACGTTCAACAGTGTGGTCTTGCCTGAGCCGTTCGATCCGCGCACGACCACACATTCACCGGGCTCGGCCACCAGGTCGACCGGATCAAGCAGCTGTATGCCGTCCACTTCTTTGCTGACGCCCCCTACCTCTACGCGCACCCCCATACGTGTCATCCTTGCGCTGACGACGCTGATCTTTTGCGCCGGGCCGACGCCTCCCACGGCACGGTCATCACCAGCAGCCAGAACAGACTGATGATGGCGACCTCAGCCACGACATACCAGGGCCACGGCCCGAGCAGGTCGAGCACGGAGGCGGTCGACGGCTTGCGCATCAGATAGCCGTAGTTGGTGCCGACGACGTAGTTGAAGCCGGTCACGCTCACTGCCCAGAGCGCGGTGGCCGCGACTGCGAACCCGTAGAGGCGCCAGGTTGGCCGCCAGCCCAAGCCCCAGGTCAGATAGCACCCGGCCCAGACGATCCCGAGGTGCATGCCCCAGAACGCGATGAAGCGCGGATCGGGGAACCCCGAGTCCAGCGCGGGGGTCAGGATCGCCTGAATGGTCAGGGTCAGACCCACGTAATACGTGAAGGCGGTCGTGAGCGGGTTCTTGGTCCACAGCGCATACACGGCGGCGATCACCGCGATGTCACACAGTTGAAGGGGAAGCGAAGTGTTGAGGTTGTAGTCGCCGGGCGTGAATTGGTAGATCTGCAGGATGCCGGCCAGCACGCCGAGGATCACCGCAAACGCGCGCCGACGCAGCTGCTCACGGTCGGCGCCGCGGTGATGGCGTCCCCACCAGATCACGACGCCGATGCCGATGACGAACAGCACCAACATCACCACGTGAGAGGTCCCAAAGGCTCGGAACTCTGCTGCGGACGCGAACTGCATACCCTCAGCATGGTGCACTCAAACGGGGGCCTGCATTTCTCGAGCCAGGGCACCACAAGTGCAGGCCGCCCGATGGATGGTGAGTACGGCCGGAACGCGGGGCGGGTCACCGCATACTGATCGGGTGGATAGCGCCCGCGTCATCACCGACCCGGATCGATTCCGGCTCGTGACGGAGCGGGCTGTGATTCGCCCGTGGCGGGCCAGTGATGCCCCGCTACTGTTCGACATCCGCCGCCGGCCCGACATCGCCCAGTGGTTGGACCACCCCGAGCCCTGGCCCAGCGAGACCTATACCCGGCAAAGGATCGAGCGGTGGCGCGACGAAGCCACCGAGCGCGTCCCCGGACCGTGCGCGATCGTGCCTTCGGCATGCGCCCAGCCCGTGGGCGGAGTGAGCCTGAGCGCGCTGCCTCTCAGCGGGCGCATCGGCGCCGACGACCCCGGCCTAGCTGTTCTGTCCACAGAGGTTGGGTACGCGGTGGGCTGGTGATTTGCCTCCGAGTGCGGTGTGGCCGCGGTGATGATTGTAGGTGTGCAGGAAGGCGGGGAAGGCAGCGACGCGCTGGGTCTCGCTGGTGTAGGCCTGGGCGTAGGCCCATTCTTGTTCCAGGGTCCGGTTGAACCGTTCGACCTTGCCGTTGGTCCGTGGCCGGTAGGGCCGGGTCCGTTTGTGGGTGATGTCACCCAGGGTCTGGGCGAATAGATGTGAGCGGTAGGGCGACCCGTTGTCGGTCAGCACACGTTGCACGCTGATCCCGCAGGAGGCGAACCAGGCGTTGGCGCGTTCCCAGAACGCGCAGGCGGTCTCCTTCTTCTCATCGACCAAGATCTCGCAGTACGCCAGCCGGGAGTGGTCATCGACGGCGTTGTGGATGAACGCGGTGCCCGGCTTGGTCTTCTTCTTGACCTTGTTGCCCTTGGCCCTGCCGTGGACCCGGTGACCACCACCATCAGGGATCCGACCGAGCTTCTTGACATCGACGTGCACCAAGTCACCCGGTGCCTCGTGCTCATACCGGCGGGCCTTGGGCTTGGCCCGCAGCCGGCACCCGGTGGCCGGGTCAGTCCAGGACAACGGCGGCGCGTCATAGCGGCGCAGGACCTTGTGCACCGTGGACGGGTTCAACCCCAACCGGTAGCCGATCCGGGCTGGACCCCACCGGCGCGAGACCCGCAGGCCCATGATCCGGCGCTCGGTGCGCCGGTCCAGCTGCCCCGCGCACCGGCGTGGCCGACTCGAGCGGTCCACCATCCCGTCCCTTGCCGAATTGGTGATACCGGCTCGCCCACCGCTGGGCGGTCGTGGGCGAGCACCCGAACCGGTCCGCGGCACGGCGCAGCGGCCACTCCTGGTCCACGATGCACCGGGCCAGGCGTAACCGGCCGGTCGGGGACAGCGGGGCGTTAGCGTGGGGCATGAAGACCTCCGTGGTGTGGTGTGAGCCGTCAGATAGCCCCACCCCACCCGATACCTAGCCACGTCCTCACCCCCGATGACGCCAACCCACCACCCCGTGGTCAGCCAGGGTGTCGCTCAACAACCGCGACATCCCGGTGATGGGTTGGGAGAGCGAAGCATCAGAGACCAGATCAGTCGCGGCACCCAATAGCTGACCGATACGCACCACGTGGGGATCGGCCAGTGCTCGGCGCAAGGTCAGGTCAGCGTCGAGCTCGGCCGAACGCACCGCTCTTGCGATGGCTTGGCGTTGAACCGTCAGCCCGGTGTAAGAAGTTTCCGGGATCGCTTCAAACGCGTACGTCGCGCGGTTCTGAAAGTCCGGCCACGCGCACGCCAACGCTCGCGGGTCGCGAGCACCGACCACGACCTCCCACGTCAAACGTTCCGCTTCGGCCAACAGTTCACGTGCCGAGGTGCTCACGGGGTAGAAACCTTCAAGCTCTCCACCAGGCGGATTGTGTCCGCAAGGTCGGCGGCTCGGACCGTTAACAACCCGGCCGGTAACAAACTTGATGGCTCAGAGCGCACCGCCTCATCCAGCACTCCCGCTGCCTCAACAAGGCAATGCCGGCATTCATTCAAAGAGGGCGTCACGACCTGGTCGTCCTCGAGGGCGCCAGCGGCCGCGACCAACTCTGGGTCGACCAAACTGAGCCCACCCTGGACGGT
>JBBSNC010000220.1:0-4377 GCA_038232855.1 Actinomycetales bacterium | reverse complement strand
TCTGGATAGCTGCTCGGCGTGAGCGGCATCGGCACATCCACTGACTGACCGAACCCGAATTTCTCGGCCTGATCGCGTAACGCACCATCGCCCAGACGCCCCGCCAGCCAGGCCATCGACGTGTTGCAGGACACCCGGATCGAGTCGGCCAGGCTGACCTCATCGGTCGGCCCGCACGTGCCACCCTCGAAGTTGGGCAACTCCGTCTCGGTGCCCGGCAAGGTGTACCGCTGGGGGCCCTCGAGCATCGAATCCGGCTCGTACTCCCCGGACTCCAGCGCCGCAGCGGCCACCACTAACTTGAAGGTGGATCCGGGCGGGTAGAGATCGCCCGCAATGGCCCGGTTGATCAGCGGCTGCCCGTCATCGGCGTTCAACTCCTCGTAGGAATCCTGAACGGCGCCGAGGCGGTGTGATGCCAGGTCATTCGGGTCGTACGCCGGGTGGCTGACGAGGGCGAGGATCGCTCCGGTCTGCGGGTCCAGCGCAACAACCGCTCCACGTCGATCCCCCAACGCGTCCTCGGCCGCCTGCTGCACTTGGGGGTCAATGGTCAACTCCAACGTGGCCCCCTGCGGCTCAGTGCCGGTGACCAAGTCCACGACTCGGCGGTAGAACAGCGAGTCATCGGTGCCGGAGAGCAGCGCATTACGCGAGCGTTCCAGACCGTTATTGGCGCCATAGGTAAAGGAGTAATAGCCGGTGATGTGCGAATAGAGGCGCCCGGAGGGATAGGCACGGATCCACTTCAAGTCGTCATCAGTCGGCTGCGACTCGGCGATCGTGGTGCCGTCGACCAATATCGCCCCGCGTTCGCGGCTGTAGTTTTCCACCAACGTGCGCCGGTTGTTGGGCCGGTTGTCCAACTCTTCGGCGTGCACGAACTGGATGTATGTCGTGGCTAGCAGGAGCGATGCGAACATTGCGAAGACCAGCACGGCCAAGCGGCGGATGGGGGTGTTCATGAGTCTGCTCGCAAGGCGACTTCAGCGGGGTGCGCTGCCTCAGCTACTCGCTCGGAGACCGGTCGCCTGGCGTGGTCGCTGATCCGCAGCAGCAGCGCGATGATGATCCAGTTTGCCAGCAGCGAAGAGCCCCCTGCCGACAACAGTGGCGTGGTCAACCCAGTGAGCGGGATGACTCGGGTGATCCCGCCGATGACCACGAAGCACTGCAGACCGATGGAGAAAGCCAAGCCGGCGGCGAGCAGTTTGCCGAAGCCTTCCCGAGCGCCGATGGCCGTCCGCAATCCGCGCTCGACGAGCAGGGCATAGAGCAAGATCATCGCAAACAAACCCACCATGCCGAGTTCTTCGCCGAAGCTGGCGACGATGTAGTCGCTGTTGGCGAAGTACGTCTCATAGGGATACCCCTCACCCAGACCGGCCCCGAGCAGCCCACCATGCGCCATACCCATCAAACCTTTGGCGACTTGGTCGCTCAGTCCGGTCTTGAATGGATCCAGCCATAGGTCGACTCGGGTCTGCACGTGCCCGAAGAGCATCCAGGCCAGGTAGGCACCGGCTGCGAAAAGGGACAGCCCGATGATTACCCAGGAGATGCGCTCGGTGGCCAGATAGAGCATCGCGACGAACAGCCCGAAGAAGAGCAGTGAGGAGCCGAGGTCGCGCTGCGCGATGAGAATCAGCGCCGACAACCCCCACGCCGCCAGGATGGGCCCGAGGTCGCGGCCGCGTGGTAGGTGCAGGCCGAGGATGCGGGTGCCCACTAGCGAGAGCGCGTCACGGGTCTGCACGAGGTAGCCGGCGAAGAAGATGGTCAGTGCGATCTTTGCGATCTCACCCGGTTGGAAGGTGAAGCCGGCGATCTTGATCCACAACCGGGAGCCGTTCTCCTCGTAGCCGATGATCGGCAACAGCGGCAGCAGCAGCAAGATGAAACCGGCCGCCATCGCGAGATAGGTGTAGCGGCGCAGGATACGGTGGTCTTTGAGGAAGATGAGCACGGCAGCCGCCAGGATGATTGCCAGCGCCGACCACATCAACTGGCGGGTGGCGATCCCTTCGGCGGCTTCCCGGCCTTGACCGATGTCGATGCGGTGGATCATCACCAGTCCCAGCCCGTTGAGCAAGGTGGCGATCGGCAGCAGCAGCGGGTCGGCATACTGCGCCTTCCAGCGGATCACCACGTGAAGCGCGAGCGTGATCACCAGGAACCCGATCGATTGGGCAAGCAGGCCGGCTGGAATGGTGCCGCTGGTGGCGAGGCCGACATTCACGTAGGCGACCAGCACGACGCCCACCGCAAACACCAGCAAGAACAGCTCGGTGAGTCGACCGGTCGGGGAGCGGACCTCGGTGACGGTGCTCAGGCTCATGAGGTGCACCCTGGCGGCAGCACGGTTTCACGTTGGCTGGGAATCGGCTCGGCGCCTTCGGGCAGCGGAAGCGAGCGGCCGCCTGAGTCGCCGAGGTCTGGCGGGATGACCGGTATCGGAGTGCAGTCCACCTGGATGAGTCCGCGTAGTTCCTCCACGATTGACGTGGCATCTGCCTGGTCATCGGCTGACAGCGTGCCCTCGACCCGGTCTTGATAGAACGTGGGGAGGTCAGTCACGGCGATACCGGTCACGGTTTCGGGTTGGGATAGCTTCCACGGGCCAAGGTCTTGGGAGACACCGCGGAAGATCGTGACTGAGCCGTCGCTCTCGCCGACGTAGTACTGCTGTTGGCTCCACAGATAAGTGAAGTACCCCCCGGCCGCGATGACCGCCACGGCGGCAATCGTGACCAGGCCGCGCCGGATCCAGGCCACCACCCCGGAGTGACCCTCTTCGGCCAGGGTGGGGGCCTCGGGCTCTTCATGGGTATGCCGAGAGAGCGCGGCTGCCTTCACGGCTGGGCTGTCGACCTCGGTGCTGAGTGGGCGCTCGCCGCGTCGCTCGCTTGCCGCCCCGACGACCTGCGCCTGGGTGCTGCCGTCGTCGTCCACCGCATCGGCGACGACGACCGTGATGTTGTCGCGAGCGGCGGCCCGCAGGGCGATGGCGATGAGCTGGTCGGCGATGTCACCGGGGCTGCCGTCGCTGCGCAGGATGTCGGCCACCGTTTTTTCGGCGACGTAGTCGGTCAGGCCATCGGAGCACAGCAGCAACCGGTCGCCTGACTTCAATTCGCGCACAGTGAGGTCAGGGTGGTCATCCTCGCGACCGGTCAGCACCCGGGTCACCAGGGAACGTTGCGGGTGGTGCACGGCCTCTTCGGCATTAATGCGCCCCTCGTCCAGCAGTTGCTGCACGAACGAGTGGTCCCGCGTGATCTGGGTGACCCGGGAGCCACGCCTTAGATAGGCCCGCGAGTCACCGATATTCGCGACCGCGAGTTTGCTACCCGAGCGGAGCATGGCGATACAGGTGGTGCCCATGCCACCGGCCTCGGTCGACTCGTGGCTGACCTCGGCGAGCCGGTCGTTGGCGTTGGCGAGGGTGGCTTTGAGCACGTCGAGCATATCGTCGGCCCCGTCGGAGTCGCCGTCCAGATGCACGAGTTCACCGACGATCAGCGAACTGGCGACGTCGCCTGCCGCGTGCCCGCCCATGCCGTCACAGAGGACCAGCAGTTCAGGCCCGGCGTATGCCGAATCTTCATTGCGTGACTTGGTGCCGAGCCCGATGTGGGAGCGTGCGGCGTACGCCAGGGCGATGGACATCCGGCGCTACCGCCGCAGCTCGATGATGGTCTGGCCGATCCGGATCCGTGCGCCCAGGTCGAGCCGGGCACCGGTGTCGATGCGGCGCTGATTGACGAAGGTGCCGTTCGTGGAATCCAGATCGTCGGCATACCAGGCGTCTTGGCCGGGGTAGATGCGCAAGTGGCGCCCGGAGGCGAAGTCGTCGGTCAGCACGAGGCTGCATTCGGGGTTGCGGCCGATGAGCACTCCGGGGTCGTTCAGCGGGACGGTGGTGCCGCGCAGTGAGCCTGCGACGACCGCCAAGTGCGTCGGCCACGAGGACTTGCCCTGCTGGCGTGATCCCTTCCTGGGCCTGCTGTCGTTGCGCCGACTGGGGGTGGTGCGACTGAGCACCCGGGTGCCGTAGAGGTCTGAGCGCAGCGCTCCGACGACGGAAAACACGAAGGCCCAGAGCAGTGCCAGCAGACCGAGGCGCACGACATTGAGGGTGAGTTCGCTCATCGACTGCGATCCAGGTGGAAGGTGATCGTGGTGCGGCCCATCGTGATCCGGTCGCCGTCCTTGAGCTCCTCAGCGCCGACTTGGTCACCGTTGAGATAGGTGCCGTTGGTCGAGTTGTTGTCGCGGATCATCACTTGCAGGTGGGGCCCGTCGTGGCCGACACGGATCTCGGCGTGCTTGCGGCTGACCCCTGGGTCGTCGATGACGATGCCCGCCCCTTCGTCG
>JBBSNC010000219.1:0-4387 GCA_038232855.1 Actinomycetales bacterium | reverse complement strand
TGACTCCCGCTCGGATTGAGCGCAGTGTTGGCTCCTCGCAGACGTTCAGTTATGACATCGATGATCCTGAGGTGTTGTATCGCCAGTTGCTGCAGCTCAGCGATCGCACGACCACACGGCTGCGCCACGCACACATGATGGGGCGCACGGTCATCCTGACGGTCCGATTCTCTGACTTCACCACCATCACACGCTCGCGCACCATGGCGCGTCCCACTGATGTGACACGAGAGATCTACGCCACCGCGCTGATGTTGTATGAGGCTCTCGGGCTGCAGCGGGCCCGCATCCGACTCCTGGGTGTGCGGGTCGAAGGACTGAGCGCCAGCGAAATCACCCCCGTGCAGGCACGTCTGGATGAACCAGTTCGCGGTTGGCGTGAAGCCGAACGGGCAGTTGACAAAGCGGTTTCCAGATTTGGGCACGGTGCCGTGCGCCCAGCCAGTTTGATCTCCAACATGGCTCAGTCGCAGTCATCCTTAGACTCACCAGTGCTCGCCTCGGCCAGAGCACACACCGGCAAGGCGTAAACTTGTATGGCAGATCGGGAACCCGGGGTAGTGCTTCCTTCGTTCACGATTTATCCTGATACCAGAAGTTGGCGCCACAACCGTGCCGCACCATATATGTACCCGGAGGTTCCAGTGCCGCTCTCAGAGCACGAGCAGCGTGTCCTTGAACAGATGGAGCATGCGCTCTATGCAGAGGACCCACGGTTTGCCTCCAATCTGAAGAAGCCCGCTCACCATTCGGGCTCCCGACGCCGCGCGGTTCTCGGCGTCGTTATCGCCGTCGTCGGACTCGCTGCTGTCGTCCTTGGTGTCACCTTGAGTCAGATCTGGATCGGTGGCCTGGGCTTTGGCGCGATGGTGCTCGGCGGCGTGTGGGCTTTCACGCCCAGTAGCAAAAATCCCGGCCTCTCCGTTGTCGGCAAGGCCACATCTGGGCCTACGCCGCGTCCCTCGGGTTCAACCGCCGCTCGCCCCGGCCGGAAGAATGGCCCTCGCCGCAGCGGCACGTTCATGCAGCGCATGGAGCAGCGGTGGGAAAAGCGCCGCGACACAGACCGCGACTAACGGATCACCAGGTCCACCACATGATGGCGGCCACCCAGGTCACGATGATGGCCAATGCCGCGCTCAATTCGATGAGTATGTTCAGACCGACCGCTTTCAATGCTAGGACCGTTGACTGCCACGCCGCCCGGTGGCCGTGTCGGCGCGTCCGCTGAACGACATAAATACCCAGCGGAAAGCCGATGAACGCCCCGATGACTGGAATGACGATTCCTAACGCGACGGCACAGATCACTGCGACGATCAATGTGCTTGTACGCACGCCCGCTCGTCGCATCCGTTGACCAGGCACCAGGAACTGCAAGAGCAGTCCCAACAAGGCAAAAGCCGTAGCGGCCGCGAGCACTGCCCACCCGATGGTAGAGGTTTCGTTGATCGACCAGAGCAAAACACCCACCCACACAAGCAACAGTCCTGGCAAGACCGGGATGACGATCCCGATCAGACCAACCACCATGATGAAGGCGGAGATCACCGCGATCGTCGTCATACGCCTCAGTCTGCCAGGACAGATTGTCTAGTCAGGCCATGCACGAGCGATCACAAAGCAGCGGATGACTCCTGGTGAAGTCGATCTGACTCATCTGTGATCTCGATGCCATCGAGGTCACGCAACTTGTCCAAGTAGGTGCGCCCGTGGTGAGCGCAAAAGTGCAGTTCCAGCCCATCGGCGAGACGAGCGCGGACGTAGGCTTGTGCGCCGCAGCGGTCGCAGCGATGCGCAGCAGTGAGTTTCGGGGTAAGTGTCTCGTTCACGTCTGTGCTCCTTCCTGGGTGCTCCGAGCGAGTCTGCGAGTAGGTGCCCTGGCGGCACCTGTTTCAGTCACGCTGCGAAGGGCACCAGTCAAACATGGTGCCGTATGAGATGAACGTCAGCGCCCCGCGATGTGTGTCCTGTTCTGCCCAGGGCGTAACTGTGCGCCATGATGGGTCCGTGGATAGTTCGGAACAGGCAACCCTCGAGTCGTTGCTGGGGTTAACCGCCGAGGGGGACCAGACGGCCTTCGCGGCGCTCTATGACCGTGTCGCGCCACGAATCCATGGGCTTGTCGTGCGGATCCTGCGCGATGGGGCGCAGTCTGAAGAAGTCACGCAGGAAGTGTTCCTGCAGATTTGGACGAAGGCCTCCTCCTTCGATGTCACGCGCGGAAGTGCCTTGTCGTGGCTCATGACTCTGGCCCATCGTCGCGCGGTTGATCGCGTCAGATCGGCGCAGGCGCAATCCGCTAGGGACGAGGACTACGAATCCCGCCGTGATCGGCCGCTGCTTGATCCAACCGGAGCAGAGGTCGAAGATCGCTGGACGGCCCAGGCTGTTCGCACGGCGGTCGTTGATCTCGGTCCACCACACCAGGAGGCGCTTGAACTGGCCTACTTCCAAGGCATGACACACCGTGAAGTGTCGCAAGCCTTGGGGGTGCCTCTAGGCACCGCCAAGACGCGAATCCGTGACGGTTTGCGCAGACTACGAGAATCGATGGGAGGACCGCAATGAATGAGCCGACCTCGCATGTCGACGACCTGCTCGGAGCTTTCATCCTTGATGCGGTCGACCCCGCTGAGCGTGAGCTGGTCGAGGCACATCTGCTCGAGTGCGATCAGTGCCACACCGAGGTGATCTCGTTGCGTGAAGCAGCGACTCATCTCAGTAGGGGACTAGAAGTCCAGCCACCAGCACGCCTGCGCGCCAGCGTCCTCGCAGCAGTCAGCCAGCAACCCGCCCAAGAGGCCTTGCAAGACCACGCCCGGGCCGAGACGCTCGCACCGCGATCGCGTTCTGCCACCGGATCGAAGGCCGTGTGGGGGCTTGCGACGGCCGGTTTGCTGGCGGTTGGCGGTTGGGGCATCTGGCAGGTCGTCGATGAGGACCTGAGCCCTGTCCAAGAAGTCATCCAAGCCAGCGATGCGCAACGCTTCGAGGCAGCATACGAAGGTGAAACTGTCACAGTCGTCACGTCTGACTCACTGGATCGTGCGGCGCTCATCACCGATGGGCTGCCCGATCTCGGCGAGGGGGAGGTCTATCAGGCCTGGTGGGTCAGTAATGCTGGTGAAATCACCTCAGCAGGCCTCCTGCCCACCGACTCTGGGCCCGAAGATCTAGAAGCCACACTCCAGGGTGATCCCAGCGACCGCGTTGCAGTGGCCCTGAGTGTCGAACCGGACGGCGGCTCACAGCAGCCGACGACCGATCCCATCCTCAGCGTCGCCCTCACGGGCTGAATGCTCCCGCCCAGGGGTTCTCCTCGGATCCACCGGTTTGTGGGTCCGAGGAGCCTTGGTGTGTCTTCGTAGAGGGACTGGTGTGTCGTCGTAGAGGGACTTAAGTCCGAAAACCGCAGGTCCTTCCCATGAGGGGAGGACCTGCGGCCCGTCGTCCGAACGTCTCAAACGCTATCGCTGTTGGTTGACCTGTCTGAGGTCACGCGGCGTCGACCAAACGCGCGAAAACAACAACGTTGTCGATGTGGCGACGTTCAGTGGAGTTGTAGTCGCCACCACAGGTGATGACTCTCAACTCAGCTTCGGTGGTGCGGCCATACACGGCCAGGCTGGGGAATGCGTCCTTAGGGAAGGAGTCCGTCTTGTAGACCTCGAAGACCGCGGTCGATCTGTCGTTGCGATCCACTTCGATCCGATCTCCTACCGTCACCGCACCGAGGTCGAAGAAAACGGAGGGGACGACGGAGCCCTGACTCGTCACGTGGCCCTGGATGACCGCCGGGCCGACTTCTCCCGGCGTCGGCGACCCCTCATACCAGGCAGCCTGGTTGTATAACTGGCCAGTGGGCACCTCCAATGCACCCTCTGGTGTCAACCCGAGTGGGTGCAACTTCGAGGTCACGTCAATGCTGTCGATGCGGACGCGAGTGGGCTCTGCGGGCCCCGGTGACAGTGGCTCGGATCCTTCGGTGCTGCGCGCTGTGGGTGCCGCCGTCTCGGCTGGCTCATCGAAGTTCGCGGGGCTTGTGGATGCTGCTCGCTCTCGGCTCGCCTGTCCGGGTGAGGCAAAACTTACGGCTCCGCCGCTGGTGGGCGCTGGCGGATCAGGTTGCTGGTTGAGCACAACCCAGACAACCGTCAGCAGGCCGACTAGGGCGTATCTCCAAAGGCTGAGTGCCGGGGTCGGCCAGTGTGGGGATCGTGAATCGTGAAGCGCTTCTAGAGGACGAGCAGTGGACGTTGATCGAGTCCCGGTTGCCGCCGCAGCGGCCCAGGACTGTTAGGCAGATGCGCGACCAACGGCAGGTGGTCGAGGGTGTGATCTACCGGTACCGCTGCGGTATAGCCTGTCGTGACCTGCCGGAGTC
>JBBSNC010000218.1:0-4413 GCA_038232855.1 Actinomycetales bacterium | reverse complement strand
CAGGGATTGCGCCTCGGCCGCCTCGGGCTCGGGTTCGTTCAGCACCAGCGCCAGCCCGCCAAAGCCAGCCTGACTGGCCGGGGTAGCCGGGGCAGAAGCAGCCGGCGAAGGTGCCGCTGGCTCAGAAGGTGCCGGCGCCGGGGCGGGCTGGGGCCGAAGGGCCTGGGCCACGAGCCGGGTGCGGGCGCGTGTGTGAAGGGTGCTGGCAGGGGACGTGAGTTGCGTCATGCCAAATACAGGTGTGTCGAGGAGCCCGCCCTGCAGCCAGCTGGCACGCACTGGCAACAACCCCCGAAAACGGGCACGCCACAACGAACGGCACGGCCCTGGTTGCGCGTTCACCCAAGCGCCGCACAGTCAGCGCAATGCCTGACCGCAACCCCCCTCCCGCACGTCCCGGCACTTGACCACGGGACCAGGGACAAGACCCAGGACTCTGTGGGCGAGGGGGGACTTGAACCCCCATGTCCGAAGACACACGGACCTGAACCATGTTCGCCCCGTTCCGCGCAGTCCCCGTTGGTCCCGCAAAGAGGTCCTGACCAGCACATATGCAAAGTTCGCTACGACCGGCGTCTCAGGCTGTTCCGCCCATTCTCACCCGCTCGGGTCATGGATGGGTCATGGGATGCCGCAACGTAGCCGTCGCAGAACGCAGCCAGGCTCTTGATCTCCGCGCTGATTCCATCGCCAACCACCGCGTCGGGGTTTCCATCCTGAACGGGTCACGCCCCGAATCGCTAGCGCCTGCGAACTGGTGGAGTAGCGATTCTCATTGACAGGAGCAGCGGGGGCGCCCGTAGGGTTGGTCGACGACAATGCTAGAGGTGGCACGTGGACGCGGTCGAGGACACAGTCAATCGTGAGGTCGATGCTTTCATCGCTGAAGTCAATCGGCACGCCTCGGCGCAGATCCCGAGACCGGACGTCGTGATCCGGGCCGATCCAGGACTGATGTACTACGACGAGGAAGAGGGCGCGGTCGGCACACTGGTTGCGCCCAAGTGGGCGGACCGCCCGTCAAAGGAACAGGACCTCTTCAACGCGTGGGCCGGGAGCATCGGCGATGGCACAACCGGCGAATCGTTCTTTGTGGAGAACTTCAACTGGTTCGTTGTGGCCCATGAGTTGGCCCACCACCTTCAGTTTCTGTCGGTGGACGGTTTCCCCGAGTCCTTCTATGAAGGGGGAACAGCAGGCCAACGACGTGGCCGTCGCCTACTGGGAAGTCAATCGACCGTCCTCGCCTGGACAGGCTGATATCTCAGGTCGGGCGTGTGCGCGACTCGATGGACACCCCGGGATCGACCGACCCGGAGTACTTCGACTCAAACTACGAACAGATCGGGAGTCAACCCGAGATCTATGGCTGGTTCCAATTCGGCTTCTACCTGGCCGCACACGATCGCATCAATGACCTCGACTTCGCAACTACTATCACCCAAGACCTCGGCCTGTAGCCGAACTCATCAGAGCGGGTGAGGGGAATCGAACCCCCGTATCCAGCTTGGGAATTTGCCCGGGCGGTGCTGGTCAGAGCGTGTTTACGCAGGTCAGCGGCCATTTGGCTGTCCGTGACATACCGCCGATATCCCCTATTTTCCGTCAGTTATGGCACGTACGTGGCACGAAAAAGCTCGGGCTACCGGTCTAGATCCCCGACGCCCTCCCACCGCTCGATCGCTGTGACATCGATGACTTCGCTGAGGGCGATATCACAGAATACTGCCAGAACGTCGTCGACACCAGTGGCAGAGCGGCTGCGGATGGCGTGGAACTCGTTCCTGTGTGCGATGGTGCCGATCTGTTGTGTGGCGGTCCAGTCAGGCCTGACCAACGTGCCGGGATCCAGTCCGAGTGCGTCGAGGGCATTCAGGTCCGTCAGATCGAGGACTTGGGTCAGCTTGATCTCGTAGCGGTATAGCTGTCGAGGCAAAAGGCCCGCCAACGTGATCGGCTGCCGTTGGCCCATGTGCTGCAGTTCAGCCACAGCGCACGGCCGAGTGGTGCACATGTAGAGGACGGGGAAACTGTCGGGCGGGTTGAATCGTCCGCCAACCTTTCTGGCGCCTTCACCGCTTGACGGATCGTATTGCGGGGCGACGTGTCGCCAGCCGGTTGCCGCGATCTCCGCTCTTGGTGCCGCCGCGATGCGGCCGGCATCGATCACGCGGTGACGCCCTCAGCAAGTGACTGAAGCACTCCGATGACACGGCGATATCCGCCCTGTTGAATGACGTCTAGGGGCTTGTCATATCCCAGGTCTGGATTTGGTGCGCGCAACCACAGTCGTGCCGGTTCAGGGCGAAGAACCTGAAGCAGCAGGTCGACTACGGCCTTCAGCTCCAACAGCCGCTCTTCAGACTCGCGACGCGGCGCGGCGCTGTCCTGCTGCCAACGCGACACGCTACGGGAACTGATCTCAAGCACTCGCGATACATCTTGGACGTCCAAAAGGTCGTGTTCCATCCAGTCGTCAAGGATGCTCGAAAGGGCAGTCATTTGATCTCCTTGAGTTACACGCTCGTGATTGTCAGGTCTTACGTCCATACTATGTCTACGACTCGTCGAAAACAAGTCAGGATATCGTCATGGAGCTCAAGGGCTACATCCCTCGCATCGGAGCCACAACTGCAAGGCCGGTGGAACGCTGCCTGACCCCAAGTCTCCTCGCGGACGACACACATCTTCCTGAATTGGTCATGGTCGACGGCTGGTGGGCTGCAACCGACACCGTCAGCCTGCCGGCGTTGCGCAGGGCAAAAGTTGGCGTGCTGCTCGACACCCAAGCCTGGAGAATGACAACAGCCGACGTTCTGGAGATGCCGAAGGCCAACCGACTCCCACATCTGCCGGCGGTACCTTTCACCGGAGCCCCGGACAAGAAGTTCGATGACTTTGTCCGGCGCGATATCGAGTTTCAGATCGACTTGGATGTGGCCGCCATCATAGTGCCGGGTCGAATTCCTAAAGGACCGAAGGACGAGGTGTGGCCGTGGATCCATCGGTCAGTCGAAGTGGCGACGACTATGCCGGGGGTTGACCGTCCGATGATCGGAATGCTAGGTCTCCATAGCCAGCGACTGATTCAGGATGCCGAGCGCACAAGAAGACTTAGTGGGGCACTGACGGGCTTGATTCTTCAGGTGACTCCGTTCAACCCTCTCAAGATGCGACCAGCAAGCCTCCTGGCTGTAATCGAGGCAATCGACGCGGTCCAGGATGGGGGATTCGAAGTGGTTGTGCGAAGCGGGGTGGGATTAGGTCCTCTCATCCAAGCTCTTGGGGTGGGCGCCCATGAAGGAGGCCTGGCCGACGGTGAATCCTTCAGCCTGTCAAGCCTGGTCCGCACCCGAAGGCCGGGAAAAAAGGCGGGTGGTCCAATTGGGAGCCGACGATATGTAGAGGCCATCCGACGGTCCGTCTCTGCAAAGGAGTGGGCAATGCTGACTTCTGCCCCAGGGCTTCGGAACATCGTGACTGGCTGTTCAGCTGCTTGTTGCCGCTTCAAGCCACCAGATGCGTTGCGTCGTTTCGGTCGCGACCATGCCTGGCATGCGCGGCTACGAGAAAGCCACCGAATCCAAGCACTTTCCGCTCCGCTCCGGATGTCACAACTCCGCGATGACCTAGTCGAGGCCCAGGGCAAAATACGGGCGATCAACCGGGACTTAACGGAGCAGGGCGGCCTACCGTTCGACGAAATGTACCTAGCCAACTGGTTGGCCGTGTGCGATCAACTGGAAGCTCGCCGGCACGCCGCCTAGACGGTGTAGTCATGGTCCGGTCATTGGCAGATGGAGAGAAGTCGACGATCCAGTAAATGCTCCTGC
This sequence comes from Actinomycetales bacterium, assembly GCA_038232855.1. Classification (GTDB taxonomy): domain Bacteria; phylum Actinomycetota; class Actinomycetes; order Actinomycetales; family Dermatophilaceae; genus Ornithinicoccus. The sequence goes on along the minus strand of JBBSNC010000218.1, from coordinate 580 downwards.
CTCACCGCCCCGGGCCGAGATCCTTCCCCTATCTTCAGTTTGTAGCTCAACCACGACCCGTGAAATCTACACCGTGCCACTCCGACAACATCTGTCAGTTGTTGCTGCGTCCTCCCAGCTTCCAATCAGGAATTTTGGAGCCGCTCTCCCCGGTGATCGCTAGCATCCCGCCAGTGCCCCCGCCGGGTCGTACATGGTGACGACGACCTCGCGAGAGATGAAGTACTCATCAGAACTCTCGTTGGATTGCTCGGCAGAGCGACGGATCAATTCTTCGAACACGTAGCCCGTGTCCCTGTTAGACACGCGGTCGGTGCAGGTCGACGTCAACGAGACGGGGGAAGATCGAACGGGAGAGGATGGAGTACAACAGCCCGCTCGGAGGGAGGTTGTCGACTGGCGGCAAATTGGCGCTTCTCGAGCACGCCACGGGCGTTGGACTGAACGCCTCGATTTAGATATGGTGGAGGGTCCGCGCCTGAAATGTTGTAGATGCTCTGGGCCCGAGGTCGCCCGGATCACGGGCTCGACGTTCTCAATGCCCTGGTTGTCCAGCTTGCCGTCGCGAGCGAGCTGCTTG
>JBBSNC010000217.1:0-4454 GCA_038232855.1 Actinomycetales bacterium | reverse complement strand
GGCGGCGCTGGCCGCGGCCCACGCTTGTGGGTGGCATGAGGCTGGGTAGGGCACGGGTTGGTTGCCGACAGGTTCACCGGCGATGAGTTCAGGGAGACGGTGTTGGCTGCGGGCGCTTAGCCGCACGAGGGCTTCGTGGACACGGTCGGCCTCCTTGCTGAAGCCTGCCAGCGCGAGTCCCCGCAGGATGATGGCGCTGTCGTGGGTCCATACCGAACCGGTGTGGTATCCCGTGGGGTTATAGGCCGGGTTGTCACAGGACAGGGTGGCGATGCCGAACTCACGCAGCATGTCCGCGCGCATCAGCCGTCGTGCCACGTGGGCTTCTTCGGCCTCGGTCAGCAAACCGGTGGCCAGCGTGTGGCCCATGTTGCTGCCGACACCGTCGACGGGTCGGCCATCGGCATCTAGTGCCATGGCCAGGTATTTTCCTGCGCTGTCTTCTACCCAGAAACGGGTTCGTACCCGTTGGCTCAGTTGGTCTGCCCATGCCCGCCAGTCTCGCGCTGTTTTTTCGTCGAGAGCTTCGAAGAGTTCGGCGGCTCCGTTGGCTGCCTGAACTGCGTAGGCTTGCACCTCGATGAGCGCGATCGGGGCTTTGGCGATGGAACCGTCGGCGTGGCGCATGGAGTCCCCAGAGTCTTTCCAACCCTGGTTGCTCAACCCTTGCCCGTCGGTGTCTAGGTAGCGCAGCATCCCGTCGGGGGACTGGTCGACCGCTTCGTTCAGCCAGTCCAGGGCGGCCTGGAGGTGTGGCAGCAACTCGCGGACGGTGGTCAGCGGCATTCCCGTTTCCCAGGCTTCGTGGAGCAGCACGATCCATAGTGGGGTGGCGTCCACGGTGCCGTAGTAGATGGTCGGGAGTACCAGGTCGCCTTCGGTGTACGCGGCGCGCCGTACCTCGTGCAGGATTTTGCCTGGCTCGGCCGCGCTGCGGGAGTCGGTGGTGGTGGCTTGGCGACGGGCCAACGTTCGCAATGTCCCTTCGGCGAGTCGGCTGGAGTAGGGCAGCATCATCCGTGCCGCCCAGATCGCGTCGCGACCGAACAAGGTCAAGTACCAGGGGGTGCCGGCGGCCACGAAGAGGTCTTCGCTGGCTTCCGGGTCGCGCTGCAACAGGTGCTGGAGGTCAGTGAGGTTGGTCCGAACGAGGGCCTGCCACTCGTCGTCGCCGGTCACCGGGAGGTCGATCCAGTCACAGTCCACGGACCCGGCGTCCGCGTCGAACGCCGATACGCTAGCGCGCGTGGACTGCAGGGTCAGCGTGATCGTGGCGTGCTGACCGTGGTCGATCCGTAGCGGCCAGGACAGCCGGAGTCCGGCGCGGCCATCGCCGTCGATGGCCACGGGCATCGGTTGGCATCGTCCCACCGTCGTATGCCGGGTATCGGCCCATCCGATGATGCCTCCTTCCAGTGTGACGTCGGCAGGTGGGAAAGCGTCGGCGCCGCCTTTGATCGTGGCTAGGTCTGTCGCGTCGGCCGCGATTTCTAGGCAAAGCTCGGTGTGGACCTGGGTTTGGGCCCGCGAGGTGATGGTTATCTCGATGAGAAATTCGTGTTCGCGGACGCTGAGGTGTTGGTGGACCTCGACGGTCGGGTCCGGACCGGCATCGCCCAGGTGTCGGGCGGCACCCCAAAACCGCGAGCTGCCTCCGGTGGCGGAAGCGGCGACGGGTGTGGGTCGTTGCTGGTCCAGGGTGAGGACGAGGCCCTGCAGGAGCCGGCGGTCATCGACGTACCACCCGGTAGCTCCGCTACCGATCGATCCGTCGTGGGTGGTGAGGACCGTGGCCGGGCCGTCGACAGCGATCTGCAGGTCGTGCAGCCAGGGCTGAAGGCTCATCGTCGCTCCGGGGTCTTGACAGCGTTTGCATGGTGACGCCACTATGGCACTGGCAACAATATGAACGTTCACATGAACGTTCATAGACATGCAACCGCACGAACAGCCCGCCAGTCAAGGATGACGATGTCGAGCAGCCAAGCCCGGTCCCGAGCCACCATCATCGATGTTGCTCGGGCTGCGGGGGTGTCCCGGCAGACGGTGAGCAACGCGGTCAATCAACCCGACAGGTTGCGCCCGGACACGTTGCAGCGGGTGCTTACCGAAGTCGATCGTCTCCATTACCAGGCCTCCAGCGCGGCGCGGACCTTGCGACATCAACGCGCTGGTGCGGTCGGCATCGAGATCAACGGGGTGACCGACACCCCTAGCGACGTCGCGTATCCGTTCTTGGTCGCGTTGACGGTGGCAGCAACCACGCACGCATGTCACATGGTGCCGTTCGCTTCCCGCGAGGCCTTCCCGGCCCTGGCTGGGTATCAGGACATGACCCGCCGGCATCTTGTGGACGCTTTTGTGCTCAGTGACACCCACCCCGGTGATACCAGACCTGAATGGTTGCGGCAAGAAGGTATCCCGCACGCTGCGTTCGGGCGGGTTTATGACGATCCGAGCGCGACGTCCTGGGCTGATGTCGACGGGGCTGCTGGGAGCGTGCTCGCGGTGACCCATTTGGTGCAGCGAGGCTATGCCCGGATCGGGTATTTGGGTTGGCCACGTGACCACGCCGTTGGCGACGCACGCCGTCAGGGTTGGGAAAAGGCCACCCGTGACTTAGCCGTGACCCGGGGGCCGGTGGCCACCGCCACCCAGATCTTGCCGGACGCGGTGCACCGGGCCGCAGAACTACTCGACGGTTTAGGCCCGGGCGATGCGGTCGTCTGCGCCTCCGATGTGTTGGCTCTGGGCGTGCGCCACGCCGCGTTGCAACGCGGCTGGCACCCCGGCCGCGATCTGGGGATCACTGGCTTCGACGGCTCGGCCCCCGCCCGCCTGCACGGCATCACCACCCTGGCGCAACCGTTGCCCGCGATCGCGGACCATCTGCTGACCCTGGTGCACCACCAGTTGGCTGGCGACCCGGCGCCCTCCCAGGGCGCCTTGTTCATTCCCACCCTCACGGTCGGTGACAGCACCGATCCCAGCAAGGAAGGCACGATATGAAACTCCCTACCCGCCGACGCTCCACACTCTTCGCCGTGGCCATGACCGGCACCTTGGCCCTGGCCGCGTGCGGTGGTGGGGGATTCGAGGAGGACACCGCCGCCGGAGGCGGTGCGGACGAGGCTCCCGCATCGGCCGAGGGGCCGGCCAACCTGGTCATGCTCATCGCCTCCTCCGGGGATGCCGAGACTCAGGCCGTCAAGGAGGCAGCGTCCACCTGGGCGTCCGAGTCCGGCAACAAGGTCGACGTCCGCGTCGCCTCGGACATGAACCAGGAGTTGGCCCAGGGCTTCGCCGGCGGTGCGCCGCCGGACATCTTCTACCTGGACGCTGCGCAGGTGGCCGAGCAGGCCAGCGCCGGCAACCTCTACGCCTACGAGGCGGACAACAACGACGACTTCTATGAGTCGCTGCGCGAGGCCTTCACCTATGAGGACACCCAGTGGTGCGCCCCCAAGGACTTCTCCACCCTGGCGCTGGAGATCAACACCGCCTCCTGGGAGGCCGCCGGGCTGACCGACGACGACATCCCAACAACCTTCGACGAGCTGGCCACCGTCGCGGAGACGCTGACCACTGCGGACCAGACCGGGCTGGTGCTCTCCCCGGGCATCGACCGGGCCGGTGCCTTCGTGGTCGGCAACGGTGGTTGGTGGCTCAACGAGGAGGCCACCGAGGCCACCGGCACCAGCGAGCCGGTTGTCAATGCCCTGGAATACGTCAAGGAGCAGATGGCCGCCGGGTCCTTCGCCTACGCCGGTGACGTCGACGCCGGGTGGGGCGGTGAGGCGTTCGGCACCGAGCGCGCGGCAATGACCATGGAGGGCAACTGGATCAGGGGCGCCATGAGCGCCGACTACCCCGACGTCGACTACACGGTGGCGCAGGTTCCTGAGGGCTCCGAAGGCAAGGGCACCCTGCTGTTCACCCAGTGCTGGGGTATCGCAGACGCCTCGCCCGCACAGGCCCAGGCGGTGGATCTGGTCAACTACCTGACCACGCCGGAGCAGCAGATGAAGTTCGCCGAGGCCTTCGGCGTGATGCCCAGCCGGCAGGCGGCTGCCGATGACTACAAGGCGGCCTTCCCCGAGGACGAGGCGTTCATCGCCGGTGCCGACTACGGACACGGCCCAATCAACGCACCCGACATGGCTCCGGTCGTGGCCGACCTCAACTCCGAGCTCGAGCGGATCGCCAACGCCGACATCGCTAAGGTGATGAAGGGCTTCGACACCAACGCCGGGGCGGTGCTGGGCGAGTGAAGGCTGGGGACCCGCAGCGCCAGCAGGGCGCAGGATGGCTGTTCGTCACCCCGGCCGTCATCATCCTCGGCCTGTTCCTGATCCTGCCGATCGGGATGGCGCTGTGGGTCTCGGTCAGCGACTGGACCGGTCGGGGCAGCCCGTTCGGCGGAGCGACAAGCTTCGTGGGGTTGCAGAACTACG
>JBBSNC010000216.1:0-4477 GCA_038232855.1 Actinomycetales bacterium | reverse complement strand
TGCCCGACCGGGCGGCTCGGCGCCTTCGCCTCTTCAACCTGGTGATGGGCGTGCTGCACCTGGTCTCCGGATCCGCGATGGTGGCCCTGTCCAACGACTTCAGCCTGCCGGTGTCTACCTTTGCGCTCAACGGCCCGCCTGGCACACCATTGTCCGAGGGCGTCACCAACTCGGTTTTCGACCTTCCGCTAGCGGCAGGCACGGCTTCGTTCCTGTTGCTTTCCGCCTTCTTTCACTTTCTGATCGCCAGCCCGTGGGGCTTCACTCGCTACATCAGCGAACTTTCCCGAGGCCGCAACAGGTTTCGCTGGGTCGAATACAGCCTCTCCTCGACACTGATGATCGTGCTCATCAGCCTCGTCTTTGGAATCACCGACATTGCAGCGCTGATCGGACTCGGCATCGCCAACATCTCGATGATCCTCTTCGGCTGGCTGATGGAGATGTCCAACAACGGGCTCATGCACGCCAACGGCGATCAACCGACTCGCGGCGACCGTGCGTGGTGGACACCGTTCTGGTTCGGCTGCATCGCCGGGGTCGGACCGTGGCTGGCCGTGGTGGCATACCTCGTGGTTAACGTCGCGGTCGAGGGGGGTGAGGGGCCGCCCAGCTTCGTCTATGGCATCATCGTGACCATCTTCTTGTTCTTCAATTCTTTCGCCCTCAACCAATGGCTGCAATACCGTCAGATTGGCCCGTGGAGCAACTACCTGACCGGTGAGCGCACTTACATCGTCCTCAGCCTGATCGCAAAGAGCGCCTTAGCCTGGCAGATTTTTGCCAATGTCTTGATCGGCTGACCAAGCCTCATCAGCCCAACTCGACCACGTGGACGCCGGTATGCCGCCTGGCCGCCGCGGCCAATCCACGGTCTTTGGTGGCCAGTGGCTCGTCAAGCGCCTCCGCCAACGCAACGAAGAGGGCATCAGCGACCGTGAAGTTCTCTCGCATCTCCCATGCCCGCAAGCGCAGCACCAGGCTTGGGTAGAGCTCCACCGAGACGGCGCCAAGGTCACCGACGGCCGATCGACCCCGCTCAGGCGTCACCACGGATCGAGCGACCATGCGGCGCAACACCGCTAGCGTCTCCAAGACCAAGACATCGGGGGCAGCGCATCCACCCTCATCGGTCATGATCGCCAGCACGTCCCGGGAACCGTCCTGGCCGAGCAGGAAATCGACAACTGCCGAGGTGTCTAGGACGCTCACTCCCCATACTCTCGCAGTCGCCGAACGGTTGTCTGGCTCGGTTCCTCGAGGATGACTGAACTCCGGGCGTTCACGCGCTCAGCCAACTCCTGGGGGGTAGGCCGCGCTGCATCGCGAGTGAGCAGGCCACGCAAGTACTCCGACAAGGACATACCTGACCCGGCTGCTCGAGCCTTGAGCTTGCGGTGGACATCATCGGGTAAGTCGCGGATCTGCACGAAGGTTGACATCTGCGCACGCTAGCATGCGTCGCGCACTCAACACATGCGTAGAGCATGTTGGCGTCAGTGCGGACGGCGCGAAGGGTAGGAGCCTGATCGCACAGAATGCCTTAGCTGGCCACATTCCCGCTCAGGCCTTGATCAGACTAGATCTGAAACAAGACCGTTGCCCTGGCACGTGGGTCTCTGCCACTATGAGGTTGACCTCGCACGGGCTATTCATGTGAGGCGTTGCAGGCGGACGGCTACCAGGTCACCCTGCGTAAGAACATCGGCCCCACCGAGGTCGTGGATGAAGCACTTCAGGATGGCGACATCGACGCATACCCCGAGTATTTGGGAGTGGCGGCCACTGTCGTCGCGGGTGAAGACGTGCAGGGCAAATCAGACGAAGAGACAGCACAGATCGCCCGTGACTTCTACGAATCCCGCGGCCAGGCAGTCAGCGAAGAGACCCCGTTTGAGAATGTCGACGCGATCGCCACGAGCACACAGTTCGCGCAAGAGAAGCGACTTCGCTCCATCGCTGACCTCCGGGAGCTCGATTCGTTCACGCTCGGCGCACGACCGGAGTTCGAAGACCGCGAGCAGGGCTTTGCTGGTATGCAGGGCACGTACGGCTTGACCAACGGGGAGTTCAAGCCCATCGCGCTCGACGCCACCTACAACGCCCTCTTCGAGGGCGATGTGGACGTGGCAAACGTGTTCTCCACGGACGCCCAACTAGAGACAGGTGATTACCGAGTTCTGGAGGACACTGAACGGCTCTTCGGCTACCAACATATTGCCCTCATCATTGACAGCGACACGCTCAAAGCCCTCGGGGGCGATGAATTCATGTCGGTCATTGAGGACGTCAACAAGGAACTGACCCAGAAGACCATGATTGAGTTGAATGGTGCCGTCGATATCGACGGCCAGGACCCGGCGGATGTGGCCAGGGGGTTCCTGCGTGACAACGGTTTGCTGAACTAACGCTGCATCTCGCTCTGAGGAGCGACACACTCAGGGCCACCCGGAAGTATCCGGGCAGCCCTGAGTCGTCGTGTGTGCAACAGTGCCGTTAGGCAGTGACGACCTCGACGTTCACCGTGGCCACCACGTCATCGTGCAGACTCACGTGGGCGGTGTGCTCGCCGGTGGACCGAATCGGGGACGGCACCTCGATACGACGGCGGTCGACCTCGGGGCCACCAGCATCGGCGATCGCGTGGGCGATCTCGGCTGAGGTCACCGCACCGAAGAGTCGTCCGGCCTTGCCCGCGCGGGCGCTGACCACCACGTTGTCGGATTCCAGGCGCGCCTTGGCTGCCTTAGCCTCTTCTTCGGTGTGCTGGGCACGCTTGGCACGAGCCGACGTGATCGCGTCGACCTGCTTCTGACCGCCCTTGGTCCAGGGTGTCGCCAGCTTGCGCGGCAAGAGGTAGTTGCGGGCATAGCCATCCTTGACGTCGATGACGTCACCGGCTACGCCGAGCCCGCTGAGGGGCTGGGTAAGAATCAACTTCATGTGTCTTCTCCTCTACGTCTGCGCCGCGAGCTCAGCGAGCTGAACTGGAGTAGGGCAGCAGGGCCATTTCGCGGGCGTTCTTGACCGCGTTGGCGATCCGCCGCTGCTCCTGCACGGAGACACCAGTCACTCGGCGAGCGCGGATCTTGCCTCGGTCGGAGATGAACTTGCGCAGCAGCGCCGTGTCTTTGTAGTCGATTGCTTCGATCTTGGCGGCCTTGAGGGGGTTCGCCTTCTTCTTGGGTTTGCGCACAACGGGCTTGGCCATCGTGGTGCTCTCCTTCTTGTGAGAGCCCGAGCGTCACACTCGGGATGGGGTGTTCTTCGGATGTGTATGTGGGTGGGTCGGCTTCTAGAACGGTGGCTCGTCATACGACGGGCCACCACCCCAACCGCCGCCACCTTGACTGCCGCCAGAGCCTTGGTTGCCCTGACCGCCGCCTTGGTTGCCTGAGCCACCGCCTTGACTTCCACCGGACTGACCACCGGAGTTGCCACCGGTGGCCCAGGGGTCACTGTCGGGAACGGCTCGGATGTTAGAACCTCCGCTGTTAGAACCTCCGCCTTGGTTGCTCTGACCGCCTTGGTTGCCGCCGAAGCCGCCACCGCCGCCACGCTGGGCTTTGGTGACCGAGGCGGTCGCATATTTCAACGACGGACCAATCTCGTCGGCCTGCATTTCCATGACGGTGCGCTTCTCGCCCTCGGGAGTTTCCCAGGAGCGCGACACCAACCGGCCGCTGACGACGACACGCGTGCCTCGGTGCAGCGATTCAGCCACGTTCTCAGCGGCCTCACGCCAGATCGAGCAGCGCATGAAGACGGTCTCGCCGTCCTTCCACTCACTCGTCTGCCGGTCGAACGTGCGCGGAGTCGAGGCCACGGTGAAGTTGGCCACAGCCGCACCCGAGGGGGTGAAGCGCAGTTCAGGGTCAGCGGTGAGGTTGCCGACCAGTGTCAGCGGAGTTTCGCCTGCCATGCTCGTTCCTTCGGGCTAGTGGTGGTCAGATCAGTGGAGGTTCAGGCGTCCAGACGCAGCAACTTGGTCCGCAGCACCTGTTCGTTCAGGCCCAGCTGACGGTCCAACTCTTGAGCAGTCGCGGACTCCGCGGACAGGGTGACGACAGCGTAGATGCCCTCGGCCTGCTTGCGGATTTCGTAGGCCAGCCGGCGGCGGCCCCACATGTCGACGGTGTCGATGGTGCCGCCGTCTTTGGTGACGACGCCCAGCATCTTTTCCAGTGTGGGTTGAAGATTCCGCTCGTCCATCTCGGGATCGAGGATCATCATCAGTTCGTACTGACGCATGCGTTAACCCACCTCCTTTGGTCTCAGCGGCCACGGTCTCTCCGTGACAGGAGGGTTGCGATACGTGTCGCCGCATGATGTGCCCAGAATGCCAGACCCGGTATGCGGGTGTTGGCAGTTGTCCACAGGGCTCACTTCACGGCGAACCAGGCCACGATACCGGCGCTGTGCGGCGCACACCTAATCTCGCGTCGGCTGTGGACAGGTCGCCAGACCCGGAACCTGC
>JBBSNC010000215.1:0-4479 GCA_038232855.1 Actinomycetales bacterium | reverse complement strand
CTCGAGGCAGCGAGATCCCGGTGACTGCAACGAAATCGATGACGGGCCACTTGCTTGGCGCAGCCGGGGCTTTGGAAGCTGTGCTCACCGTCTTGACGCTGCATCACCGCTTGATCCCGGGGACCATCAACCTTGCCGACCAAGACCCAAATATCGACCTCAACGTCGTAACCGGAGAGCCGCAGCCTTTGCCAGCGGGCGATCTGGCCGCCTTGAACAATTCATTTGGCTTCGGTGGCGCCAACGTCGCCCTGACCTTCAGGAGCGCTCGATGACTACCCGTGCCCTTAGCGACGCCCCCGCGCAAGCATCCAGCGCCGTCAAGGCGAAGCTGCCACGACATGAGGACCCGCGATGCCCCACGAAGCGGTTCACGACATTTTTCGATGACGGCACGTTGGAGTTGCTGACCGAAGAAGGTGACTCGGGCTTCCTCGCGGCCACCGGCCTGGTGAAGGGCATCCGCGTCGTCTCCTTCGCCTCCGACGCCACCATCCAAGGCGGTGCCATGGGGGTCGCCGGGTGCGCGGTCATCGTTGCGGCTTATGAGCGGGCATTGGCCGATGACGTGCCCATCGTCGGGCTGTGGCACTCCGGTGGGGCTCGCCTGGCCGAGGGTGTGGTTTCACTGCATGCCGTGGGCCAAGTGTTTGCCATCATGACGCGGGCCTCCGGGGTCGTCCCACAGATTTCAGTGGTGCTCGGGGCTGCCGCTGGCGGCGCCGCCTATGGCCCGGCGTTGACTGACGTGGTCGTGCTTGGCCCGGACGGGCGTATCTTCGTCACCGGGCCAGACGTGGTGCGTTCGGTCACCGGGGAGGCAGTCGATGCCCTTCGTCTGGGTGGCCCGGAGCCGCATGGTCGCCGCTCCGGGGTCGTGCACGTAGTCGCCGAGACCACCGACGCCGCCTATGAGCAGGGTCGTCTGTTGTGCTCGTTGCTTGCCGACCAGGGCGCGCTAGTGCTCAAAAAGGTCAAAGACAAGGACCTGGCTTCGACGTTCCCTGAGTCTCCCAAGCGCGCGTATGACGTGCACCCGCTGATCACAAACGTGCTGGACAAAAAAAGTGAGTCGGTCGAGTTGTTTCCCCGGTGGGCACCCAACATCGTCACGACCCTCGGCCGGTTTGGCGGCCGGACCGTCGGCGTCATCGCCAACAACCCCATGCGCCTCGGGGGTTGCCTGGACTCGATCTCGGCCGAGAAGGCCTCCCGGTTCGTCCGGATGTGCGACGCCTTCGGGGTGCCGCTGATCGTGCTGGTCGACGTGCCCGGCTACCTGCCCGGCGTGGGTCAGGAGTGGGATGGAGTCGTGCGACGAGGCGCGAAGTTGCTGCATGCCTTTGCCGAAGCGGTCGTACCGCGAGTGACCCTCGTGACCCGCAAAACGTATGGCGGAGCTTACGTCGCCATGAACTCTCGCTCCCTCGGCGCATCCCGAGTTTTTGCTTGGCCGACTGCGGAGATCGCGGTGATGGGTCACGTAGCGGCGATCCGCATCTTGCATCGGCGCAAACTTGCTGAGGTGCCGGCTGAAGGCCGCACGCGGGTGGAGAATGAGATTGCCGCCGAACACGCGCTACTCACCGGTGGGTTGGACCGAGCTGTGCAGATCGGCGTCATCGACGAAGTGGTGGAGCCGAAGAAGACGCGCACGGCGATCGCCCAAGCCATCCTTGACGCGCCGCAATTGCGCGGACGGCACGGCAACATCCCGCTCTAAGCGACTGAGGTGTCCAGCTGATGCGTCTTGCTCAACTGACACGTCCGTTCAATTGACACGTCCGCTCAACTAACTTTGTGCAGCCATTTCACGGGTGCGCCTTCGCCGGCGTACCGGAAGCGCTCTAGCTCGGTGTCCCAGGCAGACCCCAAGGCTCTATCGACCTCGGCAGTGAACACGGCGGGCTTGCCGCCGGCCTCGTTGACGATAGTGCGCAGTTGGTCTTCGTTGACCACCACGTCACCGTTGGCCGCGAGCCGCGCATGGTGGATGCCCAAGGCGGGCGTATGCGTCCACCGAGCGCCGTCAGATCCGCGGCTGGCTTCCTCGACGACTTCATAGCGAAGGCCGTCCCAGCCGCGCATCGCGCTCGCCAAGTGTGCGCCTGTCCCCGTTTCACCAGTCCACGAGAACTCCGTGCGCATGGTGCCGGTTCGAGCAGGTTGCGGGGTCCAGTCGAGCGCCACCCTGGTGTCCAGGACGCCCTCGAGGGCCCAACCGATATGCGGGCATAGAGCAGTAGGGGTGCAGTGAATGAACACCACCCCGCGGGTCATGACGCGTGGCATGACAGCGGACATCTGAGCCTCCTAATGACGAGGGACGTCTTCCCCAACGACCTCGCAGGCGGCACCGGCTGTGCTTCGCGTGAAACGAATCTCTATGAAACTGTGATGGTCAATATGCCACATGAGCCACAGCAGTCACAAGACCACGGCTTACCCAGTCACCACTGCACGGTGACCGTTTCGCCGCCATAGCCGCTCACTTGGTCCCGCCCCTCGATCGTCACTTCGGTCGTGCCAGATGGGATATTCACATCACTTTGCGTCCGAGTGAACGGTTGCTCGGAGGCATGATCATGACCGAGCGTGTGCTCCCCCAACACCTCTCCGTCCTGATCAAGCACCCGCCATCCGTCGGCATACCGCTCGGGACTGTCGTAGGGCGAGGACACGGTGACCGCAAACGACGCAGTCTGCTCATCCTCGCGAGTCACCTGGACCTCCAGGATGTCTGGATACATTTCTGCACTGGTGGCTTCGGAGGCTTCCGAGGAGCTTGTCTGCGCAGAATCCGGGCCACCCCCGCTCGCGGCTTCATCGTTGCCACAGGTGGCAACTGCGGAGTAGGCGATAACGGCGGCCACTACTGCGACCCCGCGCGGTCTGCTAAACGTCAGCATCATGAGCCCGAGTCGATCACATGATCCTGACAGGTCTGTACGCGGCAACAGCACTGTCTACTAGTCTCATCGCAGGATCGGACACCAACTCTAAAGGAGCATCTCGATGGCTGAATCGAGCGCACAGCAAGCCTCCACCGCTGCCATCGGGGTCGTAGGGCTAGCTGTGATGGGCCTCAACCTGGCGCGCAACTTCGCTAGCCGGGGCCACACAGTGGCGGTCTACAACCGCACCACGGCGCGCACGGACGCCATGATGGATGAGTTCGGGGACACCGGAGATTTCGTCCCATCGGCTCAGATCGAGGACTTCGTGGCCAGCTTGGAGCGTCCTCGCCGGATCGTGATGATGGTCCAGGCCGGGGCGCCGACAGACGCGACCATCGAGAGTCTGCTGCCGCACCTGGAAGAGGGCGACATCCTGGTCGACGGCGGAAATGCGCACTTCCCGGACACACGGCGGCGCGAGGCCACCTTGAAAGAGGTGGGCATCCTCTTTGTGGGTGCCGGTATTTCAGGCGGCGAGGAAGGCGCACTGAAGGGCCCGTCGATCATGCCCGGCGGCCCGGCTAAGTCCTACGAAGCGCTGGGGCCGCTGCTGGAGAGCATCGCAGCTGAGGTGGACGGTGTGCCGTGTTGCACGCGCGTGGGCCCCGATGGCGCCGGACACTTCGTCAAGATGGTGCACAACGGCATCGAGTATGCCGACATGCAGTTGATCGCCGAAGCTTACGAATTGCTGCGGCAAGGGCTGGGAGCAACACCCGCCGAGATCGGTGAGATCTTCGCCGATTGGAACGAAGGCGCCTTGGGGTCCTTCCTCATCGAGATCACCGCGGAGGTATTGGCGCAGGTCGACGAAGCGACGGGCAAGCCATTGGTCGATGTCATTATCGATCAAGCCAGCCAGAAGGGCACGGGGCGCTGGACCGTGCAAAATGCTCTGGATCTCGGCGTGCCGATCACCGGAATCGCCGAGGCGACCTTCGCCCGCGCTCTGTCCAGCTCGGTGCCGCAACGCGAAGCGGCCCTCGGTGCGCTGCCCGCCCAAGCCGGCACTTTCGAGGTGCTGGACCGATCGGCATACATCGAAGGCGTTCGTCAGGCACTCTATGCCTCCAAGGTGGTGGCCTACTCTCAGGGCTTCGATCAGATTGCTGCGGCGAGTGCGGAGTACGACTGGAAGATCGACCGTGGCGCGATGGCCCGCATCTGGCGCGGTGGTTGCATCATCCGTGCCGTCTTCTTGAATCGGATCACCGAGGCGTATGAGCGTCAACCCGACCTTCCGTTGCTGCTCGCGGACCCCTTCTTCACTGATGTGATGGACGAAGGGCTACCGACCTGGCGCAACATCGTTTCGCAGGCGACATTGAACGGTGTTGCCACTCCGGTGTTTGCGTCATCTTTGAGCTACTACGACGGACTGCGCGCCGAGCGACTCCCAGCTGCGGTCATCCAAGGACAGCGGGACTTCTTCGGCGCGCACACGTACAAGCGCACCGACCGCGACGGCAGTTTTCACACCCTCTGGTCCGGTGACCGCAGCGAGGTCAGCGGCTGATGAGCT